>JBBQBY010000159.1:0-13553 GCA_038318235.1 Caldilineales bacterium | reverse complement strand
GCTAGTTTCTACATCCCGACCGACCGACGACGGGCAATGATACATCAGCAACGCCTGGCCCACCGATCCACAGGAACCGTACTCTTCGCCGACATATCGGGTTTTACACCGCTGACCAATGCACTGGTGGCCAAGTTTGGGGCACGGCGGGGGGCAGATGAACTGACCCGCCAATTGAACACCGTCTACAACGTTTTGATCGCGGCCGTTGATCGCTTTGACGGCAGTGTGATCAACTTCAGCGGCGATGCCATCACCTGTTGGTTTGGGGCAGAATCTGGCGCAGTTGTCCAGCCTGATGAAGTTGCGGCCATCGATGAGCAATTATTGGTGACAACCACACTGCGCGCGATTGCCAGTGCCCTAGCGATGCAACAGGCCATGACAGCGTTTGCCCAGCTTGAACTTGACGATGGTTTGTCTGTCAACCTGGCAATCAAGACGGCGATTGCCGCCGGGCCTGTGCAGCGGATGCTAGTCGGAAACACCGACATTCAATTGATTGATGTGCTGGCCGGCTCTACGCTGGATCGTGTCGCGGCCACCGAACAAATGGCCCAAAAAGGTGAAGTTCTGCTAGATGACGAAACTTTAGCCCATGTCCGCCCATTGGTTACCGTTGATGCGTGGCGGATCCATCCCATCACACAAGTACGCTATGGGGTCGTCACAGCACTCCACCCCACGCTTGAGCCGGTTGAAATCAACCCCTTCAAGCTAAGCCTACCCGAAGCAGAGATTAAATCTTGGGTGCTCCCGGCCGTCTATACGCGCTTTCTGAGTGAAGAAGGGCGCTTTCTGGCAGAACTACGCCCAGCCACAGCCCTATTTTTGCGCTTTGAAGGCTTGGATTATGACCAGGACAACGCGGCTGGCAGCAAACTTGACCGCTACGTCTGCTGGGTGCAAAAGCTCGTCACCCGGTATGAAGGCAGCCTGATCCAGCTAACCACAGGTGACAAGGGCAGCTACCTCTACGCCGCCTTTGGTGCACCGATTGCCCATGATGATGATAGCCGACGAGCAGTGGCGGCGGCCCTGGAATTGCGCACACCACCGCTCGAATTCAGCTTTATTACTAGTGTACAAATTGGCCTTAGTCAGGGTCTGATGCGGGTGGGTGCCTATGGCAGCGACACGCGTCGCACCTATGGCGTTCTGGGCGAAGAGACGAATATTGCCGCCCGCTTAATGAGCCAGGCGAAGCCAGGGCAAGTATTGGTGAGCCATGTTGTCGCTGATGTCGTGGCGGATGATTACCAATTGCTCAACCTAGGGTTTATCAAGCTGAAGGGCAAACCAGAGCCACAATTAGTCCAGGCGGTGCTTGGGGCGCGCCCACGCACCGACGATCGGCTGACCAAACTTTATGCGACCCCGCTGGTGGGCCGTGAATCGGAACTGGCGCGGCTGCTCCAGACCCTGGAATCAGGGTTGGCGGGCCAGGGTCAGATTTTGCGCATCGAAGGCAGCGCAGGTGTAGGCAAAAGCCATCTGACCGCTAATTTCATCGAGCAGGCCCGAGCGCGTGGGCTGGAAATTGCCGTAGCAGCCTGCCAGAGCACCAGCCAAGACATTGCCTATTTTGCTGGCCGCCAAATTGCGCGGGCGCTGTTTGGATTGACAACAACTGGCGCACAAACTGAAATGGCGCAGATTGCCCAAATTGAGACGGCCATCAACTTGATGAATCCGAATTGGCTGCTACGTATGCCGCTGCTTGGTGAACTCGTTGGCTTGCCCATTCCCGACAATCCAACAACAGCCGCCTTTGATCCGCGACTACGCCAGGAAGCCTTAATCAGCTTGGCGGTTGAAATTGCCCAAGCCCGCGCGCACCAGCAGACATTGTTGCTCTTGTTCGAGGATATCCACTGGATCGACGAAGCATCACAAGGCATTTTACTGGCCTTGGCGCGGGTAATTACCCGCGCGCCGATCTTGCTCATGTTCGTTCATCGCCCACCCACGCGCGACAATGATCCCTTTTTGACTGAAATTGCCGCGCTAGCCAACCAAACGCATCTCTCTTTAGAAGAACTTTCGCCCAAGGGGGTGGCAGCCCTTGCGTACAATCGCTTAGGCGGACCGATCTCGCCGCTGGCTTTGTCTTTAATCCAAGCCCAGGCTCAAGGCAACCCTTTTTTCACAGAAGAGCTGATCGACGCCTTAATCGACGCCACGCACCTGATCTCCGTGGATAATAGCTGGACTTTATCACCGGCTCTGGTCAATATCTTGCGCGATACCGACTGTCTAAACCAGATCGATGGTGAATGGCGCGTGGCACCGGATGCGCCGCTGGCAGCCGTTGAGCTTGGCATCCCTACCACGATCCACGGCATTGTACTGGAGCGCCTGGATCGGCTGCCAGAGCCAATAAAATTGACCATGAAGGTGGCGAGTGTGATTGGGCGGGTCTTTGCCTATGAACTCTTGGAAAAGGCCCATCCGGTGCAGCGTGATGTCGCCCTGTTGGCGCAACACATGGAGACCCTCCTACGGCGTGATTTTGCCCGCATCGAACGGCCAGCACCGCAGCTCAGCTATATTTTCAAACATAACATCACCCAAGAAGTCGTCTATCAAACCTTGCTGGAAGATCAGTTGCACGAACTGCATCAGGCGGTCGCCACAGTGTTGGAAGAATTACAACCCGACAAGATCGAAGATTTGGCCTTCCACTTCTACAATGCGGACTTACGCCGTGGCGATGTGCGCGCCAAAGCGCTCCACTATCTCGAAGCAGCCGGCAACCGCGCGCAGCATGATTATGCCAATGAAACTGCGCTCAATTACTTTAACCGTGCGCTCCTCCTCGACCAACGCTGGCCGTGGCTTAGGGCCAAAATTGAAATTTTGCACATCTTGGGGCGGCGCGAGGAAGAACGCTCAAGCCTGGAGCAACTGGCCCATGTTAGCAACGCCAGCGAATTTGAGGCCGCGCTCTTATGGGGTGAATATCATGAGGCAATCAGTGACTATACGCAAGCTCAATCTGTCATTCAGTGGTCACTAACCCTGGCACAGACAGTCAACGACCTGGAAGGCGAAGCGCGCTGTTTTGCGCGGCTGGGGATGATTGCCTGGCGCAAGGGTGATTATGATATGGCGGGACAGGCATATCAGGCGGCGCTAGGCGTGATCCAGGCAGAAGAACGCTTTCGCGATGAAGAGGCCGACGCACGCTATGGGCTGGGTCTGGTCTACCGCCAACAAGGTAAGTATGATGAGGCCCAGACCCAGTTTACACGAGCGCTGGCGCTAAATCGGCTGATTGGTAATCGCCAAAAGGAAGCAGGGGCGCTCAACGCGTTAGGTGTCGTAGAGGATCTACGGTATAGCCTTGATCAAGCCGCCCAATATTATCAAGCGGCGCTCAACATCCGGCGAGCGATTGGCGATCGCGCCGGTGTCGGCGCAACCTTGTTAAATCTTGCTCAATTATTAAGTAAAAAAGGTGACCATGCCGGAGCCGAGCCTTTGTTGCATCAGGTGCTCAAAATTCAACAGGAAATTAATAACCGTTGGTGGGAAATTCTGGCTTGGAACGAGCTAGGCATTATGTATTTGATGGTAGGCGAGCTTAAAAAAGCCAAAGACAGCCTGCAACATGGTCTAAAACTTAGCCAGGATAATGATAATAAAGCCGGGAAAGCTTATCTGCTCTGTAATCTTGGCCAGGTTTTGCGTGAACAAGGCGAGCTAGACCAAGCGGAACAGGCGCTCGCCGAAGGGGTGTTGCTCGCCCAAGCCCAGGGCGATGCCAATTTAGAGGCCATCTATTATAGCGATCTGGCTATGGTCAGTCTGCAGGCACGCAGATTTGACGAGGCAATCCAACGGGCGCGCCTTGCGCTTGAGAAATTTAGCACCTTAGGGCTATTATTATCGACTACGGCAGATCTTACTACATTAGCGGCAGGCTATATTAATTTGGACGATGAAGCGCAGGCACGGGCTTGTGTCCAAGCAGCCTTGAAAATTTTAGATGACTGTGGTGGCGTAGGTCCAGATTATCCGCACCGTGACTACTGGAAATGTTATCAGGTACTACAGAAGCTTGGTGAAACAAAGCTAGCCCGGCAAGTATTAGAATCAGCCTATCAGTTACTAATGCAACAGGCCGCTAAAATCTCAGATCCACTGATGCGTAAATCTTATCTCGAAGGCATTTCTTACAATTTGGAAATTGCGCGAACAGTGAAGGCACAGAGTCTAGGCGAGTAGATAGCCTAACTCAGGTGTGTAGGGTGAGTCATGTTACGCACATGGCACCCTAGGGGCGTGATTTATCACACCCGCTGGATAACCAGCAAAGGCGATCCGAGCCGCCCACGACCAAAACCGGAAAACCCGCCGCAATGCCCCTTTGGCGTGCCTTTTAGCGCCGTCGGCTGACTTTGCTGGGCGGGAGATGGCTGGGCGTGATCAATCACGCCCCTACGAACATGACGGCGTAACATGAGATCCTAATTAAAATTTGCTGTGTTAAATGCTCGCTTACCTGCGTTGTACAAACGGTAAGAAGGTTTGATGCTGCCCCAACTCCCTTAGCACAGCATAAACCCCCACCCCACGGCTTGGCGCGCTGGCCAGTTGAATGCCATCTTCCGCATTAACAGGGGCGGTAATCGTTGTATCTAAGGCTTGCCAGTTGTTGCCATCCCAAAAGTAGAGTGCGAGATTGTCAGCGTTATTTTGGCCAATACTGGCCGCTTGTAACAAGTTGGTGACAGCCTGATACTGAATATGAATTGTGCCGGATACCACCAGCGAGGCCGGATAGGCATCCAGTCGATAGGCTTGACCAATAATGCTTTTACCCAACGCTAACGGTGGCGTACCGGGCATACTTTGCCAGGCAATCGACTCACCTGGGCCAAGTTCCGTTGGTTGATCACGCTCGAAGCTCGCATTGCCGTCGGAAGAAACAACCAGTACGCCTCCATAATGGCGCGCCGGCCCAAATGCGCCACTCCCCCCTGTGCCTCGATCCACCATCACTTCGCGCCGGGTGAGCGGGTCGGTGGTCGTCTCATCCACCCAAATCTGGGCGTAGACGGAGGGTACGGCTTCTGGTAAATTAATCACGCCCTGATAAACACCGTTGTTATTAGTTAGCGTGAGTGGGGCATAAGCAACACCATTTTCTGGGTAGAGCTGAAACTTAATGGCAGCACTGATGGATGTCGTCATCGGCTGGGTCAACGCAATCGTCAATTGTTGCGGCCCTGTCTGCTCGAGTTTTACCAGCGGCCCCCACGCCGTATTCTTGGTCATGACCAACTCAGCGTCATCAGGTTTGATCAACTCACAGCCAAATTGGTGGCGTGGGGTCTCACCGTTTTCGGCGTGGTCATTGATGTCATAAACACACAGTCGGTCGCCGAGTTCGGCGTCGATCAACGCGATTTGGGTCGCGTTTTTGGCTGGTTTGCCCTGTTCGTACACATGATCGTTGCGCAGGATAAAGCCGCGTGCTTCACCGGAGCTCAGCTCGCCATCCTGGTAGGTCATGGTGAAAATCTGGCTGGCGGCTAAGACGCCGGGCGGTGTACTGGGCGCGATAAACGTGACATTGGTCAAATTAACCGGTGGCGCAGCTGGCCCACTCATAAAATTGCTTGGTATAATCGTCCAGGGATACCAAAGGTGAATGGTGGCCCATTCGGTGCGCCCTTGCAGTGTATGGTAAGCCTCGGTCGCTTGACATTTCGTATCCCACTGTACCAAATTAGCAATATAACCCTGATTGCCGGGTTCATACACATCGCCCATGGCGGAACCGGTGCAAACTTTTGCCAATGCCTGGCTGGCTTTCCCATCAACACCGGTATAGGTATCGAAGAGATAGAGCAAATAGTGGCTGAGTTCATGCGCCAGCGCCAGCGACCAGTCATTTTGCAACGTGGCCGGTGGCACGACCACACCATCCACCGTCACTGGTTGGTTGGGCGGCGTCCCAAAGCGATTCCAGGCCGACCCCATATAGATGTTGCCTGGCGTATAAGTCATGGTGACGGTGGGCGACAAATCTAAGGTGTCGGTCAACACTGTGCCGCCAATCACGGCTCTGGGTTGAAATACATTGTTGACATGTAATTTTAAGTTGGTCTGATCCCAGCCATCATAACTCTGCTGAATGCGCACTTTGCCCAGCGTAAACTGGCCATTGGTAAAGGCATAAAGGTAGTGGGCGGCATTCACAAGGCTATCCCGTAGCCAGGCCGCCCGATCGGGGTCGCCTTGCACATACCACTGCGCCGAAATATTCAAATCGTGCACCATCAGCGGCTTTTGCGCCGTGACTGTTACCGTCATATTGCCCGATGGATCAAAGGTGGTAGCGCTGATCACCACCGGATCACCACTCGTGTAATAGACGGTAGCATTGCTGGTTGTGGTGACTGGCAACGTAGCCCACAAAGTCGCACCGTCGGCAAGTTGATGACCATGAATCACATAGCCATCATTGTTCACATTAAAGACAGCTCGATCTTGTGTGCGATAGACGGTGGCACCGGCCGCCGGCGTGTTGGGCGCGGGTCTGTCGGAGACAACTCGAATGCAGCGTGGGTTGGCAAGCGTCGCCTGAATCCATTGCAAGGGCGAGACATAGGCGCGGCTACTCGGCGTACCGTGGTCGTCACTCACCTCGTTCACCCATTGATAATGGACAGCCAGACCAAACGGAGTGCTGCACGGGGACGCAATCAAATCGCGCGCAATGCGATACTCGGCGGTATCGCTAGCACGACTTGACGTTGCCACTGCTTCCCAAAGCCCAGGTCGTAAATTAATCAGCGCATAGGGACTGGTAGGAATGCCTGTGCCCTGGAATGTGCTGATTACATTATCAGTCACACGCACGCGCAATGAGAGGTCTTCTTTTTCTGGCACCTGAGCATGTCGATCCTCGGTATCCAGATAGACACCAAAAAAACGCTCATTATAGTGCCCCAGCGCGCTTTGGATGCAGATGTAGATGTTATCAGCATCGTGTTTCAAGTAGACGGTGGCAGACCCATCTGTAAACGGGAGTGTGGCGGCATGCGCATATTCGATTTTGGGCTCGCAATTAGCATCCAGCTTAACAGCGACATCATCATTGGGGATAGTAACAGTGGGTGGCAGGGACTGTGCCAACAGCCGTTTTGCCGTGTTTGGCCCAAACAGTGCAAAAAAAATGGTGGTGATAACGAATAACGCCATCACGATCCGGTTGCGATTCATGGCTTCCTCTCTCCTCTACTTTGCGCAGCGTAAGTTGATCATCCACCGCGCCGCCATGAGCGAAATGCTCATGTTACGCAGATCTACCAATCGGTGCTGGTACGGTTGGCTTCGATGCGGCTATCACGTTCGGCCTGGACACGCGGCAGATCAAGAATGGTGATCACCCCATTGTCATAGTCCAGTAAGCCGCGTTTGCGCCAATCACTCAAAATCCGATTGACCCATTCACGCCGAGCGCCCACCATCGAAGCCAGATCACTTTGATTCAGCGCCAGGTCTAAGATGTAGCGCTTGCCCGGCTCCAGCGTTTCGCCAAAGCGCGTCGTGTTTTCCAATAGAATATGCAACAGACGACCAGCGGCATCATATTGCGCAATTGACTCGGCATAGGCTGTGCGCCAGCGTAATTTCTGGGCGATAATCCGTGCCAGGTCCAGGGCCATCACGGCGGATGCGTGCAGATGATCCAGAAAGCGCTCTTGCGACATCGCCAACAAGGTGACAGGGCTGATCGCCTTGCCGGTGGCCGAACGCGGTTGATTGTCCAACGCCGCGAATTCGCCAATAATGTCATGCGTCGAGTAAATGGCGGTGGTTGTCTCATTGCCGGCAGGGCTGATCCGGTAAATCCGGACCTTACCTTTCAGGATAATATAGACTTCGCGGCTTTCGTCCCCTTGGCGAAAAATCAATTCATCTTTCCCATACTCTTTACGACGCAGATCATCAACAATAGTTACTAGCTCTTTATCATTTAATCCAGCAAATAACGGGATATCCTTTAGGGTTGCGATGCGGCGAGCGGACGTTTTGTCTTGTGGCGTTTTGTCTTGCATAACTTATCTCCTTAAGCCTACATTCTCTCAGGGTAGGTGTATGTGCGCGGTTGCATAGATGAACTGTGTAATCGACCACAGAGCAAATGTGTTGTAGATCACAGCAAAATTATATTGGAAAAGCTAGCGTTTATGCACCAAATCTGCTAAGATAAATTACCTGCTGTGCATCTGCTAAGTCAAATTATCTGCTATACATACGGTTGTTGCCAAGAACCATTTAGCAAGTGTAGCACACGCCATTTAAGCCTATTATGAAATATTAATCCATGCTGAATCAAGTATAGCTTACAGCTACACTTGCCAGCCCACGCCGCCAATAGTAAGACAATGACTACTTTTACCTGGCTTCTCGTTGCCCATTTAGTTGGTGATTGGATGTTGCAAAATGATTGGATGGCACGCCATAAACAGGCGCGGCTCTTCAATCCGGCGATTGCCGTTCATTGTATAACGTACACGTTGACTGCGCTTGGTTCTCTCTGGTTCACTGCCTCGCAAAATATGACCCACCCACCTTATTTTATTTTTAGCCTATTGATCCTGCTTTCGCATTGGTTGATCGATGCGACTAGCCTAGCCCAAAAGTGGGTGCAATTTTTTCGGCAAAGTGAGGTGAAGTTTGTGCAAGTCATGGTCGATCAGACGATGCATATTGTTATCTTGGCTTGCCTGACCCAATTTTTATTGTAAAAGCAACCGCTCAAGCGTAGCGACAAGCCAGCGAAGCTTGCTCCATTGTGCCCTAGTAGACTACCAATCATTACGTGCGCTCGTTCTGGATCGAAGCGGGCGCATCGGGTGCTCCCTTCAGGGTTGTAACGAATGCTACAAAAATTACTCCATAGGGCATGATTATCGCGCCCACCCCTTTGCCACCGCATTTGCCGTATATTTTAACCCTGCGTCCGGATATTCTTGCGCTCGATAGGATTGGGCATGATCAAGCACGCCCGAACTATGCCTGTGCGACACAAAATTGTAAGTAAAAGGCAAGGTTATCTAAAAAAAACCAAATTGACTTTTCGAACCAGGCAGTATATATTAATCTAATTGTAAATTACCTAAACAAATTGATAATTTATCCAAATTTATTTACATTTTATTGTAAAGAATCAGGCGGGCTTCCATCAGGTCAATAATTTCACCTTCCCAGAAGGAGGTCCGCCTGATTCTTACATTCTATTTTTACCAACGCTTCACAAGCCACCCAGCTTACCCAGACTTTCAATTATACCGAAATTAATTTAAGAACTCGAGTTGTGCCACCCTAGGGGCGTAGGGTTGTGGGCGGCCCCTACGCTACAACACCGGTTTCCATTCTGACTTGAGTATCGCTTGCTAAATTACCATGATGTGGCTAGCATGCACCTGACCTTATGCAATACACAGGAGGCCCAATTGTTCAATTCAACCAAGATCTTTCTAGCTCATCGGCAACTTCGGCGGACCGCCATTTTCATGGTAACGATAGTCGCCAGCACAGTCATCTGGTTTGGGCCATTTGTGACCCAAGCAGCAGACATATCCCCTAACTTGACCGGTAATATAGTCACCATGCTCAGTGCCGGTGCCAATTATAACTGCGAGATAAGAAGTGACAGCACAGTCGGTTGCTGGGGCAACAATGATGATGCCCAGAGCACAGCGCCCGCTGGCACCTTCACACAGGTTAGTGCAGGCGACGTCCATACCTGCGCCATCAAAACTGATGGCAAAATTATCTGCTGGGGTGATGACAGCGAAGGCCAAACGGTGCCACCCACTGATAGTTTCAAACAGATCAGTGCAGGTTTCCTCCATACTTGTGGCATTAAAAACGACGATCAAATCGCTTGTTGGGGTAATAATGATGATGACCAGCTTAATCAGCCGGGTGGCACTTTTACACAGATTAGCGCTGGTGACTTTCATACCTGCGCCATCAAGAGCAATGGGGACATTAGCTGTTGGGGCAACGATGATGACAACCAATTAGATGAACCATCCGGTAGCTTTAAACAGATCAGCGCCGGAGGTTCGCATACCTGTGCCATTAAGAGTGATGAAACCGTACACTGTTGGGGGACCAATGATGATAACGAATCATCCGCTCCATCTGGCGCCTTCATCCAGGTGAGCGCGGGAGCTTCGCACACGTGCGGCATCAAGAGCAATAACACAGTCACCTGTTGGGGCGACGACAGTGAGAAGCAGGCATCCCCGCCCCTCGGTGCTTTTACCCAAATCAGCGCTGGCGTCGTACACACCTGTGGCATTCGCAGCGATGGCACGGTCAGTTGTTGGGGCAACAATGATGATGGTCAAGCCCCCCAACTTGGATTTAGTCCAGTCACTTTACCAATTGCCCGAGTCGGCGTGGCCTATAGTCAGCCGATCAGCACCACTGCTGAAAATTATACGCCAGTTGCGCCAAACTTGAGCATTAGCACCGGTGGACTCCCGAATGGAATTAACCTGGTTGCTGCACCAGGCACGCTGAATGGTACGCCGAATTTTGGGGGTACGTATGGCTTTACATTGCGTGCAATCGACGCCAATGGCCTGAGCGGAGAACAAGTCTACACGCTCAAAGTCAACACAGTGCCAGTGGCAAACAATCAAAGTGTCAATATTGGCCACGACACAGCGACCGTCATTCAATTGTCAGCGTCGGATGCCGATGGTGATGCGTTAACCTATAGCATGAGTACACCCGCGCATGGCAGTCTAAGCAACACAGCGACCGACCACCCGACCTATACCCCAAACGCTAATTATACCGGCGCCGACAGCTTCACCTTCAAGGTCAACGATGGGCAAGCCGATTCGAACGTCGCCACGATCAACCTTACAGTGGCACCCACCCAGCCCCTCAACACAGCACCGATTGCGAACAACCAAAATATCGGGACAAGTCGCAACACACCCAAAAGCTTCACACTTTCAGCGTCGGATGCCGAGAACAATCCACTTAGCTATACGCTCGTCAGTCAACCTGGTAATGGTAGTTTGAGCGGCACAGCGCCCAATCTAACCTATACGCCCAACGCCAATTTTATTGGTAACGATAGCTTCACCTTCAAAGTCAACGATGGCCAATTTGACTCTAACATCGCTACGGTTAGCATTACGGTCCATGAACTCAATACAAACCCCGTTGCTAATTCGCAAGACACTATCACGCTAAAAAACACGCTGCTGACGATCACGCTGACCGCGTCCGACGCCGACAATGATCCACTAACCTATATCGTCAATCAACCCTTGAGCGGCACATTGACGGCGGCGGGGCCAAACGTGATCTATACGCCTAAACCAGATTATATCGGCGACGACAGCTTTACCTTCAAAGTGAATGATGGGCAAGCTGACTCTAATCTAGCCACCATCAAAATCCTGGTCAAGCCGAATGTACCCACGTCGAATAAAGCGCCAGTCGCCGACGATCAAAACGTAAACGTTGCCCGCAACACAGCGAAAACGATTACACTGACGGCATCCGACACGGAAAATGACCCCTTAACTTATCAAGTGATCAGCGCACCGATCCACGGCGATCTGAGTGGCACTGCGCCTAATCTGACGTATACCCCGCAGCCGGGCTTTACCGGCAGCGACAGCTTTGCCTTCCAAGCCAATGACGGCAAAAATTATTCGGGCTTTGCCACCATCACCATTCAGGTAATCTCGACACCGGCAAACCCAGTCTCTAATGCGCAGAACGTTACGATGCCGAAAAATACAACACGCAGTATCGTTCTGACGGCGTCAGACGACAACGGGGATTCGCTCACCTATAGCGTGCTGAGCAACCCGACGAACGGTACGCTCAGTGGCACAGCCCCGAATCTGGCTTATACCCCCAATCCTGATTACATAGGTCCTGACAGTTTCACCTTTAAGACCACTGACGGTCAAGCAGATTCGAACACCGCGACCATTTCCATCAATGTGACGGCTGACGTCAGTGGCAACACGCCGCCAATTGCCAATGATCAGAATGCAACAGCCGTACAAGGGACGGCCAAAAACATTATGCTCACAGCGTCCGATGCGGATGGCAATCCGTTGACGTATAGCGTGCTGAGCAATCCGACGAACGGTACACTCAGCGGCGCAGCCCCCAATCTTATCTATACGCCCAACGCCGATTTCATGGGTATCGACAGCTTTACCTTCAAAGCAACCGACGGACAAGTTGATTCGAATACGGCCACCGTGACAATCAATGTCGCCGCCACTGATGCACAAGGATCGATCAGAGGCATTGTCTATAACGATAAGAATAACAATGGCCAAAAAGAGAACAATGAACCAGGCATTGCCAACGCAACCGTCATCCTCACAGCTGTGGCTACCGACCTTCAAGCCGCAACCATAGCCGGCAGCAACGCCGAGCGCCGCACGACCACGGATCACGACGGTGTCTATCGTTTCAGTGGGGTAGCTGTTGGCAACTACCAGCTTGCGGTTACATTTCCACCGGGTTTCGAAGGGACACCGCCGGCGCCGATCCTGATTGCAGTGAGTTCGCTGGGTGAAGTGACGCCACCGCCTTTTGCGCTGACGGGCAGTTACCGGATGCGCTTGCCGATGATTCGCAAATAACGGCGCGGCGTGGTAGACTGATAACAATATTATCAACCAGACCTGACAGGCTTTCTGTCAGGTCTGTCTATTTACCCAGCCGAAGGTGAACCCTTGAAGACTCACTATCGAAACTTTGCGATCATACTCAGTCTGCTTGTCTTGTTATTACCTTACAATACAGTGCAGGCTAAATCTGCGGCAGTCCACGCGCCAGCCAGCCCTTTAGCCTGCGAGGATGGCGCCCAGGCAAGTGGCGCAACCTATCGTATCTGTATGCCAGACCAGTGGAATGGTATTCTCATTGTCTATGCGCATGGCTATGTTGCGCCCAATCAACCGCTTGGGATTCCCGAAGCGCAGATGAAATTACCCGGCAGTAACACGTCGGTGGCCGACACGGTAACCGAGCAAGGCTATGCCTTTGCCACCAGTGGCTACAGCGTTAACGGGCTGGCCGTGCAGCAAGGGATTGCCGATCTGATGGACGTTGTGGCGATTTTTAAGACAAAACAGATCGCGCCCCAGCAGGTTCTGTTAGTCGGTGTTTCCGAGGGTGGGCTGATTACGACGCTTGCCGTTGAGCAACATCCAGATCTGTTCAACGGTGGTTTAGCCATGTGTGGACCCTATGGCAGTTTTACCGGGCAGACCAATTATTTCGGTGACTTTCGTGTGCTGTTTGATTACTTTTTTCCGAGTCTGATTCCCGATAGTGCAACAGATGTACCCGCTAATTTGCTCGACACCTGGGAGACGATCACCTAGTCCAACACCATCTTGCCGGTGATCACAGATCCAGCCAATACGGATAAAGTGGACCAATTGCTGGCGGTGGCGTATAAGCAAGATTATCCCAATAACAAGACACAAACGATCAGGGACATTCTTTGGTATAATATTTTTGCG
>JBBQBY010000158.1:0-13635 GCA_038318235.1 Caldilineales bacterium | reverse complement strand
CGACAGGCTGAAATTGTATGTACGAGTATCTAAAAATTCATCATACATCCTTGGTAACTGTTCAGTTAGAAACCGGGTTTTTATGCGTAAGACAAGCTAGTACAGCGTTGGCGAAGTTTTGATGGGCATTCGTAGGTCACCGCCGCTGGCGTGACAAGGTTCATCGAAACGTCTTTTGCTCGCGTAGTGATCAGGTTTTGCGCGGCTTGTCACGCTGGAAGCGCTGACCTACGGCTAAACCCGCATAACTTCGCCAACGGTGGACTAGTGCTACCAAGAAAAGCCCGGTTTCTTCGCCGAGCCTGATTCGTTACTATCCTTGATCAGCAAGCATTACCATCAAGTACTCATGAACAGAGTCGCGGCCTGAAATCTAAACGAGGCAGTCGCAACTTTTCATTGCTTACATTTTTACATGGGCGTACAAGGAACCAGCCCCCATTCATTCATCCAATAGCACAACTGGCTCGGTATAATAACGCATGGCGCGGGCGGTCAGTTTGGCCTGGACCATGGTATCGAGCCACTCGCGTTTTTTGGCGAGCGAGTCGTTGCCAGCCAAGAGGTCCAAGGGCGCATTGAGCCGCAAGATCCGCCCCGGAATGACAAACCGTGTAATCCCAGCCGGCAACAGACGATTTTTGGCGGCAATTTGTAGCACAATTTCGGGAGAAAATTGCGGAAAAACGACCAAACCTGCCAAATCTGCCTATTGCGCCCGTAGTTGATCCACATCCGTCACCAATGTCCGCTCGACCTCGCCCCAAGCCCCATAACTATCGACAAAGTCATTCAGAACATCCAAGCCATCATAGCCGTTTTCCGCCTGATGGGCGTCAAATTCTAACAGAAAACCCTGCTTGTTCAGGGTCACCAGATAGGCCAATGCGTTGCGTTCCCACAAGGCATGCGCCAAGTTATCCACCGGCATTTCTGTGACGCGCAAGCCTTTGATGCTGCGCACAATCTCTAACAATGCTTTGCTACTGCCCCCGTGCGCAGCCGCGGGAATGCGCGTGCGACTACGATTGATCACGGCATCATAATGACCGATACAGGCAGCTAACTCAGTCGCAGTTAAGCCTGGCTCACCGATCACATCCACGTGGGCATGTTGCTGTAAGAGCGTTATGCCATCGGGGTGCAGGGGATCAAGCACGAGGATTCGAGGAAGAGGGGATTGTCCATTCATAGGCTGCATTGCCATATTCACCTGACTCCAGCGACATAAAGGATAAAAATAGGTTGTAAATAAGGCAAAACTATCATAGAGCCAAGAAAATTGTCAAGCACCTCTCGAGTAAATTAGGCGCAACGGGATCTCAGGGGTAACCTCGCCAAAAGCTTCCAGGAAGCGACACAACAGTCTTTCGATGCCCCTGATCTTCACCGCCGCTTCCTGGAAGATGGTCAACCCCTGACATCCGGTTGACCCGTAAATTACACAGGTTGGCCAGTGAATTATGGATAATCCGTTGGTCTTCACTTGCGCAAATTGTTCACGCCCATTTTGTCAACGCTAGATATTGGCGCTTTGTGGTAGGATAGCGATGATACCAGCTAGCGGTAAATTGGTCGCTGCTTCGATTAGGATGACGCAGCAACCGAGTAAAAGTTACGCAAACGGACAGGGAGTTCCATGAAAAATATAGTGATTACCGGTGCAGCCACCGGCATCGGCTATGCCACCGCGCGTGAATTGATCGAACACGGCTATCATGTCTTTGGCAGCGTGCGCAAAACCGCCGACGCCGAACGCTTACAAACGGAATTGGGGGAGGATTTTACGCCCCTGGTTTTCGATGTGACAGACGCGGCCGCAATCGAAGTCGCTGCGGACCAGGTGGAGGATGCGCTAGGTCAGGCCAATCTGGTTGGGTTAGTCAACAATGCAGGGATCGCGATGACAGGGCCGCTGATGCATCTGCCGCTGGAGGAATTACGCCAGCAATTCGAGGTAAACTTGTTTGGTGTGGTGGCGGTAACCCAGGCGTTTTTGCCCTTATTGGGCGCGTGTGACGAGCCAAGCGACGTACCTGGCCGCATTATCAACCTCAGTTCCGTCAGCGGTCGCATTGCTTATCCGTTTATGGGGCCTTATGCGGCGTCTAAACATGCACTGGAAGCGCTATCCGATAGTCTGCGGCGCGAGCTACTACTCTACGGCATTGATGTGATCTTGATCGAACCCGGCTCGGTACAGACGCCGATCTGGGACAAGGCGGAACAGGTGGATATCAGTCGCTATGCCGACACTGATTATGCTGAAATTTTGGTCAAGATGCACCAGACGACGATCGACCTAGGCCGCCAAGGTTTACAGCCAGAAAAAGTCGCCAGGGCCATCCGGCTGGCCCTCGAAAGCTCGCGTCCCAAGGCGCGTTATGTGCTCGCCAATAATTATCTACTCGGTTGGTGGTTGCCCCAGAAGTTGCCAACGCGTTGGTTCGATTGGCTCTTGGCGCGATCATTCGGGCTACAGAGAAGGTGATTTACGATTATGTCGCTCAGTAGAGCGTTGATTTACGATTTACGAAGTTGACTCTACGGTGTCGTTGCTTCTGCTTTCGAGCACGAATTGGCGAAAACAGAGAAACCTATGACGTAGAAACTACTTCGTAAATCGTAAATCAAAAATCATTTTTACTTACATTGCCAGGGCGTGTAATTATCGGCGTTTTGGCGAATGCGGAACTCTGGCTCACCGGCGGCAGTGTTGCCAACCGAGTGAGCTACTTTGCCATTGATCCACTGTTCCACGCGATAGGGTTCGCTGCTACCAAAACGATTGATATCGACAGGCAGGCCATCCAATTTCAGAAAGCCGTTGGCCTGAATTGAGCCGATCCCGCGGCTGATCGAAACCCAGTTATTGTTGCCATCCAGGCGGTAGAGCTTGATCCAGGCATAGTTGGCTGGTTGCGGCGGCACACAGGTAATTAGATTGCCACCATGCTGATCGGAGCCTAAGGGCGTAATGTAGAAACGCGCAAAGGCATCCCCACCAGCGTCAAAATACTCCATGCGGATCTCGTGGCGGCCATCGTCGATGTTGGTTTCGTAGGTATACCGAGTGCGGTCTGTTGTGTGCCACTGGTTAATCACAAGTTTGCCGTCGATATAGAGGCGCACACCATCATCGGTTTGTGTCGTAAAACGATAATTGCCACTGTCGAAATCAAACGTAGTGGTCCAGCGTACCGAGAAATTGTCGGCATTGACGCCTGACGCCGGTGCGCTTCTACCCCAATCGAAGTCGATATCGCGATCGCGGCGAGTCACGGCGGGCGAACCGCTTAGCTCGCGGTTGTTGTAATACTCGCCCAGCCATCGACTTCGCTGGTTGGGCTGGTTGCCTGAATCGTCAGAATCATCCGAGTTGCCGGAACCACCCGAGGTGTCGCCCATCCGCTCCCAGGTCAAATGAACGGCGGCGCTACTCACATGTTCGTAATATTCCAAGCGAACTGGCAGCGCACCGCCCGGCAAACTGATGTCGCCATCAAAAGTGGTGATGGCTTGGTCACGCCAGGCATCAACGATCAGTTGGTTGTTCACCCACAAGCGTGCGCCATCATCCACGCGCACGTGAAAGCGATAACGGCCAGCGGCTAGATCCAAAGAACGCGTCCAACGCGCCGAGAAGTTGTCATTGTTGACCACACCGCTCGCGGGTGAGCCGTTGCCCCAGTCAAAATTGATCTCGCGATCATCACGCACCAGCACAGGCGCGCCGTTTAGATCACGGTTATTGTAATATTCGCCCCGCCAATTGGCGACCGAAACGGGTGGCGTATTAGTCGGTGTTGGTGGCGCCTGATCGCTGCGCAGCCAATCCAGGTGGACACTCGCCGCGCCACTGTTATCAAAATATTCCAGGCGGACCGCCACCGCGCCCCCGGCTAGCGTAATATTGCCGGTAAAAGTAGTCGGGGCTTGCATGCGCCAGGCGTCGATCAGCAGTTGATTGTTCACCCACAAGCGCGCGCCGTCATCGACCGTCACCCGGAAGCGATAGTTACCGCTGGGTAGTTTCAACGCCTGGGTCCAACGGGCCGAGAAATTATCCGCATTGACGCCCGCGGCCGGTGAATTATTGCCCCAATCATGATCTGGCCGCCCCTCATTACGCACGAGCACAGGCGCGCCGGTCAAATCGCGATTATTATAATATTCGGCACGCCAGCCCTGTCCATCGCCACCGCCGCCGCCAGAATTAGACAGTTGTGACCAAACCAGATTGACCAGCGCTGGCCCCGTGTTATCGTAATAATAGACGGTCAATTGATGGTAGCCAGCCGCCAGGTTGCGCGTGGTCGAAAAGGTCTGCGCACCGTGGTTGAACCAGGCATTAATGATGCGCACATTGTCCACATAGACGCGCACACCATCATCGCCGGTGGCGTCAAAACGATAGCTGCCAGCATCGAGATAGACGGTGCGCGTCCAACGCGCGGAAAACCGATCGGCGCGCACCCGGGCATCGGGTGACCCCGCCCCCCAATCATAATTCAGGTTTGTTTCACTTTGTTGCAAAACCGGTGCGCCCGTTAATGTCACATTATTCCAGTAGGTTGCTTGCCAGGTTGCATCAGCATTGCCAGTTTGGGCAGCGACCTCGGGTGTCAGCGCTGACGGCATGAAGCCAAGCGCCAAAAGGAAAATCAACGAAAAGACCGAAATTAGTTTAACTTGATAGGGATACGATCGAATAGACATAAAAGGTCTCCCACATCTGGCAGTCGATCACGAGAAGCATGATGTTGATTAACAAAATAAACAGGCAACCACGTAGGTGCGGTTAAAAACCGCACAAACAAGGTGAGCAAGACCTGTGCGGTTAAAAACCGCACCTACGGTTACTGCACTAAATCGTTAAAGACCATAATGCTTTGGACACATGATGAATTTATGGCAAAGGAAAACTTACAGCTTTTTAGGGTTGCCGCACTGAATACGTACAGAAGCGGTGAAAAGTTCCCTCAAATCAAAAGGGATCCGGCCTTTGGCTGGATCCCTTTTGATATAGCCAAGTTCGGCTTACGCTCTAACGCTGACTTTACCCAATCGCGAACAAACCAGTTTGCATGAAAGCCTGCCACGCGATCCCAATCCCCACAATCGTGATAAACAGGGCGCTGGCAACTGGCATCAGGCGCAGGACGCGCCCACTTTCGGGAATGCGTTCAAACAGCTTGCCCGAATGCACGAGCAAAATGCCAATCACGGTGAGGACGCTGGCCAGGCCCAAGCTGTAGGCGATCAACATGATCAGGCCAAAACCAATCCGCTGTAGCGCAATTGCGCCCAACATGCCAACCAGGGCATCTGGACAGGGCACCAAGCCACCCGAAACACCCAATACCAGCAAACTACGCCAACTTAGCGGGGCGCCATCCGTGCCGGGCGGCAAATGGCTATGCGCAGGACCGCTGCCGTGGGCATGTATAAAGTTATCAGCCGCTCCTTGGGCAAAAAACTCAGCGTGATCATGGTCATTCGCTTGTGCTTGCGTTGGACGACCGAGCAGATTTCGCAGGCCGCCCCAGACCAAAGAGATGCCAATCACCACAACGAGTAAACCTGAAATCACACTTAACCAGGGGAAAATCTTTTCCGGCAGGATAAAACGCGAAGCGAACCAGGTCAATAGCCCAATCGCAAAGATGCCAGCCGTATGCGTAATCGTCGTCGTTAAGCCCAAAAAGAACGCATGCCAGATGGTGCCCCGCGAGCCGACTAGATAGGCACCAACAATCGTTTTGCCGTGACCAGGCGTCAAAGCGTGGGCCGCGCCATAGCCAAAAGCCGCCAACAGAGCCAACAGCAAGGCCAACGGACCCAGCGTTGGCATGGCCATCCGATCCGCAAATGGACTGGCCGCCTGGCGCAGCGCCAGCGAGCTATTCGTGCTCGCTGCGCTGGCGTTGGTATTCGGTGCGCTCGCCCCGCTGTTGTTACTGAGGCCCGCTTGCCACTTAAATTCAAAGCTAGCGCTGTTCACAGCCGCCGGACTCTGCAACAGATCGGCCGGGTAATTGCGCAATTCGTTGCTAAGATCCTGCGCCGGCACGCTTGATTTCAGCAAACTAGCGCCAACTCCAGAGCGGGCAATCACTTCATGCCAACCGATGCGGTCGGCGTAATTTTCGTCATGATATTCGGCCTGCAAAGTTTGACTGTTGGCCGGCAAAGCAGCGCGATACTGGGCCGTCAAACGCATAATGGGTAAATTGGCCTGACCAGGTAAAAACTCCAAGTGGCTGGTCTCGGCTGACCAGGTAATGGGCGCGCCGTCAATTGTCAACAAGGCGTGGCTTTGCAAAGCAGCAACCTGACGTGTCAAGTATTGATCTTGCTCAGTTTGGCTGATCTGACTGTCACCATTCGCATCCATCACCGTACGTTCCTGGTGGGTGGGAATTTCGGCCATATCGACAACATAGAACAAATGAACTTGGTTGTCACCCACTTCAAGCCGACTATACCGGTTCACGGTAAAATTACCAAGGGGATGCGCCCAGAGGTTGGCGGGGAACGCCACGACCAGGCACAAGGCCAATAGACCCGCGAATATTCGATAAGCTTGACGGCTGGGACGCTGCTTCAAAACTGTAGATGCCAAAGGCATGGCTTTCTCCCGTGAGAACTGATGGCGTAAACAATGGTCAATTAGCTTGACGCAAGGGTAGCTGTTTTGGATCTGATCAATGCCGAATTAATCCTATTATACCGTACAAAAATGCTCACTTTCAAGCTCAAAAATTAGTCAGTTTGTGGGCAATCGCGTTTTTCTCAACATTGCCCTAGCGGGTTCAGACGATGACATTTTAGCAAAGAGACATTAACCAAAAGATAGAGGGGCAGCTACATAGCTGCCCCTCTATCTTTACTCAGGCTTATTCAAGAAAATAGTGCGCCCAGCTACCTAGCGCTATCCATGAAAAACTTCTGCCATATGCTACTTAAAGCGCGCCCAGCCCTACGTGGTGCATCTATTTTTTTGAAAGCGCCGAAAGCTTACGGCTGAACGGCGTTGAATGTTATGCTACACGTTGACTAGCGACTAACCATTGGTAGATAGAGATGGGCTGAAACATCAATGAAATCTTCTGCCGTAATCTCAGCATCGTCTTGACTCATCGCCTCCGTAAACGTATCGGCATCGAAGCTATCATCAACGCTCTCATCGACAACACTGTTCAACGCGCCTTGCATCGCAGCACTGACCGCAACACTCGCAATCGGCCCCGTTGTCACAATCGAGATCCCATCAATTTGATTGTCGAGACCGCTCGCCTCACCTTCGAAGAATGAGTAGAAGAAACAACTTGCAATCGGAGCCTGTGAGGTTGGGCTGCAACCAAAGATATCTGATTTCCTGCCACTTAGCGAAGAGCCGCTGCTGCTGACCGAGAATTTACCCTTGGTCACCAGATAGATATTATGATCTGGGCTCGGGTTCCCAATCCAGGCAGCGTTTACATCTTCGCTGCTTTTGGTCAAGCCAACGGCCGTGCCATCGAAGTAGAGTGAGCCGTTCGTACCGTCCACTTTAATCAGATCGTGATCATGCACCTTTTCTGGAATCCCATTGATCGAAGCACTGCCAAACGTGCTGATGACCAGATTGCCATATTGTAAGTTATTCGGGTTGGGGTTCGGTGGCGGTGTAACCGCGAGTGCATCGATGTTCTCATTCGATTTGGTTAAGCCAATTGTGCTGCCCATCAACTCAAGCGTGAACGCTTGGTTGGTTGGGACGCCGGGGTGATACCGGATGACATCGCGCGCTGTAGCAGCGGTGCCACCTGGCAGGGTTTTCTTCCGGTCAATGACAAAGAGCAGATCGCCATTGCCCAGAACCTCGAAATCGCGCAAATTGACATTCGAAAGACCTATGTCACTAAGGCTTAGGAATATGTCCCATGTGCACTTCCCGTTGCCATTGGGCGGTACCGGTGCGAGCACGCATCGCAAAATCTGATCCCGCTTGAAACGAAACTTTGTTGGATTGTTGCTCTCATCTGCATCAATTGAAGCGCTGTGGCTAGTACCAATGTAGATGGCGGATGGTGGGTCCGTTGGGATTGCTGGTGCATGAACTGAATCATCACTAGCCAGCACTGACGAAGGCGATTTTGCCAAGGCAGTCACCGTGAACAGCACAATCGCGCCGACAGTGATCAACATTAGCATAAGTCGCCTCGTCCAGGGATTTGATGTCTGCTTCATATTACTTCCTTTCTGGTTATCTGACTTGAAAATACTTTTCTAGTTGCCGTGGTTCTAATGGCCAGGGTGTCTGACATTATCGATCTCCTTTATGTCAAAACCCAGGATTTTCCCTGCATGAATGAACAAGGGGCAGTTACAGGGAGATACTGATGGATGCGCTTTTACAAATTACGGTAGCTAACTGGTGTCTATCCTGAAACACTTTCCTTCATCCATCAACGGCAGAGAGGCGCCTCCTATCCTCAATTGACTCCTATCCTCAATTGAAATGTGACAGAGCATAAGTTTGTGTAGCCTAAGTTCGCACCTCCTTGTGAAAACAACAACCTGAGTTTAGAGTTTTAAAGTTTGGATACCAACGAATAGAAATTTTCAACCGCAAAAGCGCCAGAATCACGATTTTCTCTTGCTGCAAATCTATGTCCATCCGTGAAATCTGCACACAAATTCAAAACGCCAAACTGAGGTCAATCGAAAAATCAGATAAAATTGGATCAAGGGCCGGTGCTTAAGCTCGGTCCAGTATGATTAACGAGCGGGGACAAAAGGCCTTTACCCATGACAAGTGTTATATGATCTTTCTGCAAGCCTCCGTTTGTCCACCAAGTGTACCTGCTGCACAAACAACTTGATGCACAAACAACAACGTGTAAAAACAGGTTCATCTCCTCCTTTCTTTCAATATTGATTGTGATAGAACACACCAGTCAGCTAAGGCGTTGTCGTCGCAAGTTGTAAAAGCCAGGAATGAAAATGCATGGTAAGCTAGTAAATATACAGAAAAAAAACTTACATCATCCTTAATATTATGATAGCGTGATTTGTGAAGTCAACGCGTTAGTACTTTACATTCCTTACATTTTGCTGTCAATTTCTTTATGATGCATAATTTTTCATTTCTAATCATGGTCTACGCTTAAAGCTTGTCTAGGAATAGACTAAATTTTAATTACTCCAATTCAACATATTGTAAGCTATTTATGTATTTTTGTAAGCTACTGTTATAATCCTTTATAGTATGATGACAAAGCAATATCATGCTTATAGAAAATCTCTTGTGCGTTCTACACTAGATCAATGGTTAGTCAACATCGATCACCTGAAAAAAGATTTAATTACGTACCCAAGATTTGGAAGGAGAAAGTATGCATGGGTTTCGCCCCTCTGAGGCTCATCTTCGTCTGTTTTCGCACAAATTATTACTTTTGCGCAATCGGCACTTTTTGATAATCGATCTATTAATCTTCTGCATTACACCGGGGCAAGCCTTGCTCTTGCGGACGGATCGGCTCACAAACCTCTATACAAATTGGTTCAGCTTGGCGCTTTATGGCTTGATGGCTTTAATCATACGCCTCCTGATCTTTTATGACTTTGGTTTGTATCGGCGCTTCTGGCGTTATGCCAGCAGTTCAGAAATCAGCCAGGTTGTCAAAGCCATGCTCGTTGCAACCAGCTTGATTGAGGCATGCTTTTGGATCTTCAACCACACGATTCCCGCATTCAACTTGCCCCGTTCCCTGCCACTGATTGATGCTTTATTGGCTTTATCGCTTGTTACAGCCAGTCGTGCGAGCATTCGTTTAACGGAAAGTTGGCGCCGCACACAGCAACAGGAGGGCGCACAAATCGTCAATATTGTGATCATGGGCGCCGGCCATACAGGGGAGTTGATCGCACGCGAAATTCAAAATAATTCACCCTTCAATATGCGCATCATCGCTTTTCTAGACGATGATGTGACAAAACAGGGGATGCAGATTCACGGTATCCCCGTATTGGGTGGGCGTGCCCACTTGCAACAAATCGTCGAAGTGCAAAAAGTGGACCGCGTTATCATTGCGATGCCCACGGCACCAGGTCGAGAAGTGCGGCAGATCGTGGAGATCTGTCGGCGCTTAGGCGTCAAGACGCAGACCATGCCCGGCATTCATGAGTTGATCAGTGGCAATGTCAATATCAACCACCTGCGCAATGTCCAGATCGAAGACCTTTTGCGCCGTGAGCCGATCAAGACGGACACATTTGCCGTTAACGAGCTTGTCCGTGGCAAATGTGTCTTGATCACAGGGGGCGGTGGCTCGATTGGCAGCGAGCTTTGCCGGCAAATTTTGCGCTGCAAACCGGCCCACCTAATTTTGTTGGGGCATGGCGAGAACTCGGTCTTTACCATTCACAATGAGTTGCAACGCATTCAGGCTGAACTTCAGGAACAAACGGGGCGTGAGGTTCCTTCGCAGCCGAGCAGTGTCAATTTGTCAACCATCATTACACCGATTATTGCCGATTTGCGCTTTGCCGAACGTCTGCAAAGCATCTTTGCGCAGTATCGCCCTCAGATCGTCTTTCACGCCGCGGCGCATAAACATGTGCCGCTGATGGAGGCGCATCCCAGCGAAGCGATTACCAATAATGTGTTAGGCACAAGGAATCTGCTGGACGCCGCACAAGCGATTGGCATTGAGCGCTTTGTGATGATCTCGACCGATAAAGCCGTCAACCCGACCAGCATTATGGGGGCGAGCAAACGCACCGCCGAGTTATTGGTGCATCAGGCGGCCGAACGGAGTGGTCAGCCCTATATGATTGTGCGATTTGGCAATGTGTTGGGCAGCCGCGGCAGCGTTGTCCACACCTTCAAACAGCAAATTGCGCTGGGTGGCCCAGTCACAGTCACCCATCCCGAAATGGTGCGCTATTTCATGACCATTCCCGAAGCGGTTCAGTTGCTTTTGCAAGCGTCCGTGCTTGGTCATGGCGGCGAAGCCTTTATGTTGGACATGGGCGAACCCGTCAAAATTGTCGATCTGGCGCGCGATCTGATCGAGCTTTCTGGGCTTACTGTCGGCCACGATATTGAAATCAGCTTCAGTGGCATACGGCCAGGCGAAAAGCTCTATGAAGAAATGTTTACACCTGGGGAGACCTATACCCAGACGCAACATGCCAAAGTATTGATGGCCGCTAATGCGAGTCGTTTTGTGCCTCTAGGTCTGAATGAGATGATCGATACCTTGATTGCAGACGCGTGGCGCAATGATGAAAAAGCGATTATGCGCGGTTTGAAAAATCTGCTGCCCGAGTATCAATCCACTGCATTTGGCGCTAATGGACCAGCATCGCCAAGCACGCCGCCAGTTCAAACGAGCAAAGCAAAACTGCCAACGCCATTAGCCCTGGAACCGATCCTGAGCAATGGCATAGGCTAGTTCGCAAATTATTCGAAATTTTTGAGTAGCATGCCAATCTGGACGCGCTGATTCGCGTCCAGACTGGCATGCTACGTATAACAAACAAATTTATCGGCTGGCTAAGCCGCATGATAAAATTCGTCCACCTTCAGTCCAATCGCTAAGGAAGCAAGTATGAGAATAGATACGGCAAGACTTGGATCAGATTCGACCCTGGTGCGCTGGTTATGGCGGCTTAAGCCACTTCTAGGTGCCATTTTGGTGTTAACGTTTTGGCTGCTCGCAACCGGCCATAGCATGGCACAGAGCTGTCAGCTTTACCCTTCGCCGGATCAACGCTTTGGCTTCAACTTCGACAGCGACCAGGGGATGAAAATTGATGACTACGCTGTGGCCCAACTTAAGGCACATTGGTATCTGGATTATACTTATCGGACCACGCCAGCGCGCCCGAACAACATGCAATATGCCCAGATGATTCGAACCAGTTTATGGCATAGCCAAGCTTTTACGCAGACTGTCGGGGCTGCGCTGGCAGCCACGCCCGGTCAAC
This sequence comes from Caldilineales bacterium, assembly GCA_038318235.1. GTDB lineage: Bacteria > Chloroflexota > Anaerolineae > Caldilineales > Caldilineaceae > JAPLGZ01. Next base: position 1,653 of record JBBQBY010000158.1, on the reverse strand, counting down.
TTTGGATTGTCGGCAATGAGCCAGATCGCGACGGGCAGGATGGCCTCACAGCAGAAAATTACGCGCAGTTCTATCATGATGTCTACAGCTTTATCAAACAACGCGATCCCACCAGCCGCGTCGCGGTCGGCGCGGTGGTGCAAGGGACGCCCATTCGTCTACACTACTTAACCATCGTCTTTGACGCGTATCAGCAACAATACGGCAGCCCGCTGCCAACCGATATATGGACGGTGCATGGTTTTATTCTGCCTGAATGTAACAAAGAGGGTTGTTGGGGGGCATCGATCCCACTGGGAATGGATCAATTTGCCAGTGAGGGCATCCAATATACCGTGAGCGATCACAATAGCCTGGAAATTTTCGAGCAACACGTTGTGGCTTTTCGACAATGGATGGCGGATCACGGCTATCGCGACAAACCCTTAATCGTATCCGAATATGGCATTCTGTTGTCGCCCCTGCACAGCCTGGACTTCAGTTACCCAGGAGTGCGCACATTCATGCTGGGCACCTTTGACTATTTTTTAAATACCAAGGACGCGACAATTGGCTATCCCGCCGACGAGAATCGATTGGTGCAAAGCTGGTCTTGGTTTAGCCTTAACAGCCCACCCTATGACATCAACACAGGGCTGGGGTTTAACGGCAATCTTTTTGATCCAACGACCAAACAACTAGAGCCATTAGGCCAGGATTTTGCTGCCTATACGACCAATATTGCCAAAGAGTATGTTGATCTGAGCCTTACTGGCATGCAGATCACCCCAGGCATGTTGCTGATGACAGACACGTCCACGATTACTGTGCAGGCCAACCTGGCCAATAATGGCGGGATTGAGGCCCAACAAGTCACCGTCCAACTTTGGCTGATCGATGCCCAAGGCGCCCGGACGTTAGTGGCAGAGAACGCGCCGATGGCAACGTTGGCCCCCGGTTGTACGCCATTACCTTTAACCCTTCAGTGGCAACCAAAAGCGTTGCCACTAGGCAACTATACGCTGGCGTTGGAAGTTAAAGCCGAGAATGCCAACCAAGAAGGCAATGCAGATGATAATGTTGCACGACAACCATTTCTCATGCTCGATCAGCTGCCGGACAATGCGCTCTATTTACCGCTGATCAGGCGCTGAGGCGCAATCAAAGAATAAAGGATCCAGTAGGTGCGTGCTTGTAGCCGCACGTGCTGCGTATACCCCAAACGTGCGGCTAAAAGCACGCACCTACGCATGATTTTGTTTGGCAAACGCTGGATCCTTATTTCATTGAAATGGCCTAAGTGAACTTGCAGAACCGGAAAGCCGGTCGTTTTAGGGCGAGACAATAATTTGTAAGTGAAGATCCTAGGTTCGGTTGCCATCGGCTGAAATACACCAGAACCGGCGTGCAAGCACGCAATGGCAATGGCACCTGAACCTAGTGCGACCGCAGAATATACGTTTTCTGATCCCTATCAAGCGTCGTAAAGCAAACATCAAAGCTTATTTCACCGCAAAGAACGCAAAGAAGATTTCTCTGCGTTCTTTGCGTTCTTTGCGGTGAAAAGTCTTTTTACGAGCCAGCATCGCCTTTTCGCCCTTATTTTCCGCCGAGCACAACGGCCTGACCGGCTTCTACGCCTGCTGTCACTTCCACCTGATCTTCTCCCACAAT
>JBBQBY010000157.1:0-13667 GCA_038318235.1 Caldilineales bacterium | reverse complement strand
GGTGCCTAACTTATTGACTGGATAACTAAATACACTGCAACCAACTTGTGGGTGTACATGGATAATTTCTCCAGTTTGTCGTGACGACTTTAGTCTTTTTGCCACCAATAACGAATAAAGTCGACACGACAAGTCATCTATCATTTCATGCTTACAGGACACTAATTCCTTGCTACAGGTTGGTAGGGGTTGAGCGTTATTGGCGTAGGCAGTCTCTAAACAAGCCGTTACTATGTCTGCCAAGATCGTGGCATTCGGCTGATCGCTCAGCATTGTGTTATGTTCGCCGGGGATCACATGAAACTCGACGGGACCAAAGCGCGACCAAAAATCGACCCGTTGTTGCGTTTCCTCCCTGCTGATGTCACGCGCCTGAAAGAAATGGAAGGGCACAGGGGCGACATCCAGTGGCCGGTAGGCCGTTTGCAGCCCCGCTTTGACGACGTTTAACATCGCCTGCATTTGGTCTAGATCTTCGCACTGCGGGGCATAGGTGCGTTGCATGAGATCATACATCCAGGCGATCCGTTGATCCGGCGTCAACGGTTCTAGCAGGGCACGGCTGATCGGGATCTCCAACCCCAAGTGTCGCCCCATATCCTTCACGTAATACTCAGCCATCATCAAAAGCCCGTGAATATCGTCAAGTTGTTCGCCGGTGTGTACATCGACGGGCAAAGCATCAATGACGGCTAGACAGCCTACCTTTTCTCCCGCTTTGTACAATTGTTGCGCCATTTCAAAGGTGAGCCAGCCGCCATAGGAATGTCCCCCGATGTAATAGGGGCCCTCTGGTTGAATCCGTTTGATTTCCGCAATGTAACAGGTGGCGGCTTCCTCGATGCTCGTATGGGGCGGCGTGACGCCATCCAATCCCAACGGTTGGAGCAGATAGATCGGCTGGTCATTACCCAAAGCATGCATGAATGGGTACATGTACAGCCCATCGGAACCGATGCCCGGCGCGCAGAAGAAGATTGGCTTGTTGCCTTTGGTCTGGAGTGGCTTGATCAAGGCCCACCGTGCCGGCTCCAGTTCCTGGCGCAGCAACGGCGCTAGTTCGGCAATCGTCGGGTATTGCAACAGAATGCTCATGGGAAACTGCTGATCAAACTTTTGGCGCAGCTTGATAACCAGGCGTAGCGCCAATTGCGAGTGGCCACCTAAATCAAAGAAGTTATCATGGATGCCGATCGGCGCAAAATCAAAGATTGCTTCCCAAAGATAGGCCAACTCGAACTCTTCGATGGTGCGTGGATAGAGATAGGGTGTTTTGCGTTCACCCCAGGGTAGGATGACAGCGGCTTCCTCGTTCGCTGTGTCCAACGCCGCCCTCTGTTCCGCCAATTGTTTTTGCATGTGATCGCGCAGTTCGCGTTTGAGAATTTTGCCGGTGCGCCCTTTGGGCAGCGCAGCCACAAATTCGATCACATTCGGCGCTTTAAAATAGGCCAGATGCTGGTGGCATAAACGCAGCAGTTCTTCCTTACTAACCGTCTGCCCTGCGCGCAAAATTAGACTGGCGCAGACCTGTTCGCCAAAGACAGCATCCTCGGCCCGATAGACCGCAACTTCTTGGACGGCTGGGTGCTGATATAACACATGCTCCACTTCGGAAGCATAGACCTTCTGTCCACCCACATTGATCATCTCTTTGATGCGGTCTACGATATAGATGTAGCCATCTTGATCGATGCGCCCGATGTCGCCGGTATGAAACCAGCCATCCCGCAACACTTCGGCGGTCTCGACGGGGCGTTGCCAATAGCCGAGCATGACGTTCGGCCCGCGCACAAGCACCTCGCCCAGTTCACCCGGCGCTAATCCATCCCCCGTTTGATTGACCACGCGCAGTTCAATGCCGCGCATGGGCACGCCGACCGAACCGGGTTTGGCGTGGAGATTCGAGTTACAGGTAAGATGACAGGTCTCCGACAACCCATAGCCTTCGTAGATGCTGATCCCCACCTTTTCTTGCCAGCGGCGGGCCAATTCGCCCGGTAAAGTGGCGGCAGCGGAAATGTAACGGCGGATCGAACCCAGTTTTTCGGATGGCGCTTGTTCGGCCAGGAATAAGTAGATCGTGGGCACGCCAAAGAAGATCGTAACTTGGTGTTCGACGATCGAGCGCAGGACTGGTTCCAGTTCAAACTGGCGATGTAACACCAACGTGGCCCCCGCCGCAAAACAGGGGTTCATCGCGGCGTTTTGCCCAAAACAGTGGAAGGTCGCCAGACAGAGCAGCACGCAATCCGCGGCGGTCAAACCAAAAGTTTCGCCGCAAGCCTGACCGTTGGTGATAATATTGCCATGCGAGAGCATGACGCCTTTGGGGAGGCCGGTCGTCCCCGACGTGTAGAGCAGGGCGGCTGGCTCGTCGTCGGCCATCTCGGCGGCATCGCGCACTGGCGTACTCTGTTTCAACAAAGTCGCCAGTCGGTGAGCACCTACGGCCTCACCTTCCGCCAGCACTACTTGCTCGATGTGGGTTAACACAATATCGCTTAGGGCAGCGTAAAGCGTGGCCGTCGTGATCAAGATTTTCGCGCCGCTGTCGTTGAGGATAAATTGTGTCTCTTCGCCTTTGAGTGCTGTATTAATTGCGACAGCCACGGCACCAAGTTTTTGAATGCCCAAATAGGTAAAGACAAAGGCTGGCTGGTTGGGCAACCAGAGCGCGACATGATCACCGCGAGTAATTCCCAACCCAGCCAAGCCGTTTGCTGCACGGTTACTCAATTGATTCAGTTGACCGTAGGAAAACTGTTCATGCTCAAAGATAAGGGCAATTCGATCAGGGAAATTGTGAGCGCCCTGTTCAACATGATGGGCAATGTTCATAAGGTGCCTTCAGGGATAGGAAACTTTTCGTTGATGAGCATGATCGGCTGCCCACCGGCAATGATCCGATAGGTACGGCTGAGAAATTTGCCGCCGGTCAACTGGTGAATTTCGTTGGGCAGATCTGGCAACTGTTCATCGCCACACCAGAGAATTTTGCGCCGGTTTTCGATCTGGCTGTTCAACAAAGCGCGCCCAATGCCGGCTGGTTCCTGTTCTAGATCACGCAGTAATTCCGCCGGCAACCCTATTTTTCCGCTTTATGCTGCCACAGTGGCAACATAGCGATACCAACACTGGCTAGCAGGCTGGCGTCATAGATTAAAATCGAGCCCAAAAGACTTAGATGCACGAGAAAGACGCCGCCGACGATAAAAAAGCCGGGGATGATGGCAGCGGCCAAGCCTAGGTTCATATTGCGATTGAATTCATTCGCCAGCGTAAAGAGGTCTGGCAATTGTTGTAGGCTCGCATTCATCAGCACAATCTGTGCTGTGTCGGTCGCTACTGTCGTTGCCCCCCGCAACGAAATCGAGACTTTGGCTTTCTTGAGAGCAATTGAATCGTTGATGCCGTCACCCACAAAGCAGACCGAGCGCCCTTCCTCGTGCAAACGCTCCACATGGCTGGCTTTGTCTTCTGGTAAAGTATTCGCAAAATAATGATCGATGCCCAGTTTCTCGGCCAGGATCCGCGTCGGTTCTTCTTGATCGCCAGAGATGATATAGACGGTCATATTGCGCTTGTGCAACTGTTCAATCACGGCCTGCGCTTCGGGGCGGAGGGTGGGTTCCAGTTCGATCACACCGACTAGTTGATCCTCTAGCGCCACCATCACGAATGAATGACCTTGGCTGTGCGCAGCTGTCTGCAACGCGTGGACTTCCAGCGGCAGCAAAATATTTTCTAGCGCCATAAAACGATCACTGCCTACGTGAATCAAGCGATTCTCAATGCAAGCTTTAATGCCATAACCGACTTCGTAGCGGGCATCGTTGATTGGGGGCAAGGTCAGGCCCCGCGCCTTTGCGGCGTCAACAATCGCGCGCGCAATCGGATGGGTTTGGCGCTCTTCCACCGCTGCGGCATAGGCGAGCAAGGTTGTCTCGCTGACACCGTTAAAGAGATGAATTTGGATGACATGGGGTTGTTCCAGCGTCAGTGTCCCTGTTTTGTCAAAAACCACGGTATCGATCTCGTTGAGCAGTTCCAGCGAACGGCCATCTTTGACCAGCACACCACGCTGGGCAGCCAAATTGAGATAGTTGAGCATAGCGATAGGGCCAGTCATCCGAATGTTAAGGCCAAAGGATGAGCCGGTGACGGCTGCTGCGCCTTCAAAACTGACCGTCAACCATGCGAGCCCGGCAGTCAGCAGCGTAGGGGCCAAATAGGCGTTCACGATCTGCATCGCTTTGGATTCAATCGCCATCTGGTAGCCCGATGTGGTGTTGAGGATTTCGCCGATCTGCGCCGCAGCGGTCTCTTTGCCGGTCTTCTCTACTTCGATATAAAGTTTACCAGCCAGCACCACCGTTGCCGCCAGCACCTGGTCACCTACGGTTTTTTCCGCGGGTTGTGACTCACCCGTCAGCCGGTGCTCGTCAATTGTGGCGTAACCTTGCGTGATCACCCCATCCACCGGGATCATCTGCCCAGCACTAATCACAATAATATTGCCCAACTGTAAGTGCTCAAAAGCCAGCTCGAGCTCCACGCCGTCAACCAGCACCCAGACAAAGTGCGGCTGCTGCCCAAAAATGTTGACCAATTTCTGGTGCGAACGATCTTGCGAAATGATAATCAACTTTTCGGTCAAAAAATAGAGGATATAGCTGAGGCCGCCCGCAAAATAAAAACCACCGAACCAAGTAGCCATGAGGTTAACCGATACGACCACTTGCAATTTCAGACGCCGTTCGTGGACAATTGCATGGTAGGCGCTCTCAAGAGGCTCGCGCGAAATATAGATTGCGAGCGGAAAACAGATCAGCACTATCGGCGCCAAGGCATGACCGGCGATCAGGGCTGTGCCAGCAATTACAAGACTAAAGCCGATATTACGATTAAGCACCTGCTCATAATCGGTCATTGTCAGCCCGCCGCTGGCCGCGCTTATCTCTTCCATCTGTTGCTGCCGCGCCGCACCACCGAAGATCGGATCAACATATTGCTTGAAGAAGTGTTGATACTCATGATCTACAGATGCGACCCTCGCCAATAAATTTTGTCTAACCCACAGCAGTCCGTTGCCCAGTTTCCCCAGCGGTTGACTGGGCTGTTCCAACAGCAGGGTCTGCATGAGCGGTTGACTGTTTAACGACGGGCTGAGAATTACATCGGCCAGATCGGCGCGTAAATGGCGCAGCTCAGATAATTCTTCTTGTAAGAACGAGCGAACGCTTGCTTTAAGCTCGCCAAAAAATTTTATATTCTGAAAATCCATAGAATTTTCACACCTAAAACATGTACGTTAGATATTTATCTGGGGATAGTAAGACAAGTAAATCGGTAGATGCAAGTGAGCTTACGCGTCTACCGATTTACTTATCTCTAAACTAGTTATCTAGCTACTAGCGCTCCCACTTTTTAGCCGTTAATTCACATCACCTTGACCACGCCAGAAGCGTCGCACCTGTTTTTCCAACTGTGGATACTGGCTGAGGAAAGGATCCAGGGCGAATAGATTTTGCGCGGCTTCACGCGCCAAGGTCAGGGTTGCGATATCGCTCAGGTGCGCAATGCGCAGATCGGGCAGACCACTCTGCCGCGTCCCTAAGAAATCACCTGGGCCACGCAGTTCCATATCTTTTTCGGCCAATTCAAAGCCGTCGTTGGTCGCTTCCAACACATGTAGCCGCGCTTCGGCGTCGGCGTTCTCCGCTTTGCTCACCAAGGCGCAATAACTTGCATGTTCACCGCGACCCACGCGGCCGCGAAATTGATGAAGTTGGGCCAAGCCAAATCGTTCGGCGTCTTCAATGATGATCAGCGAGGCGTTGGGCACATCAATGCCCACTTCGATCACGCTGGTGCTCACCAACACATCATATTCACGGTTGGCGAAGGCGCGCATAATTTCGTCTTTTTCCGCGCCGCTCATCCGCCCGTGTAACAGGGCCAGCCGCAAGTCGGCAAAAATCTCTTTGCTCAGGCGCTCGTGGGCTTCCACTGCCGCCCCAACGTCAAGTTTTTCGCTCTCTTCAACCAATGGGTAAATGATAAAGGCCTGACGACCTTCTTTTGCCTCGCGCCGCAGAAAATTATAGAGCCGTTCACGTTCGCCTGGGCGGAAGAAGCGCGTCTTAACAGGAATACGCCCTGGCGGCATCTCGTTGATCACGCTCACATCCAGATCACCGTAGATGGTCAAGGCCAGGCTACGCGGGATCGGCGTTGCACTCATAACTAACAGATGCGGCTGGCGGGCAGCTTTATTGCGCAACACGCCGCGCTGCTCCACGCCAAAACGATGTTGTTCATCCACGACGACAAAAGCCAAATTGTTAAATTCTACCTGCTCTTGAATCAGGGCGGTGGTGCCGACGATCACATCGATGGCCCCGTCACGCAAGGCTTCCAGCACGCGCTCGCGTTCAGCGCCCGTCACGCGACCGGTCAACAGGGCCACGGTGATTGGGGCGCCGTCACCGCGCGTGAGCGGACTCAACAAATTGCTGATGCTCCGGTAATGTTGTTCCGCCAGAATTTGCGTGGGCGCTAACAAGGCCGACTGCGCGCCATTGCTGGCGGCAATCCACATCGCGCCGGCAGCCACGGCGGTTTTGCCGCTGCCAACATCACCTTGCACCAAGCGGGTCATGGGCACCCCGCGGCGCAAGTCTTGGGCAATTTCATCGAAGACTCGAATCTGCGCGCCGGTCAAGGCAAAGGGCAAAGCACTGGTAAAGCGCTCGACCAGGGCCTGATCACTTTCCAGCGGTTGCGCTTTGGTCTGTTGCAATTCGCGGCGACGTTGTTGCACGCCCAGTTGGATGTAGAAGAATTCTTCAAAGGCCAATCGCCGCCGCGCGGCGTCCAGCAATTCTTGGCTATCAGGAAAGTGCATCTGCTGCAAAGCCGTGGCGAGCTCGGGCAATTGATATTCGTCGCGCAGGGATTTGGGCAACGGATCGGCCATAAAATGGACATACTCTTCAACGACTTGGCGGATCATGTTACGCAGCCGTTTGTTCGTCAAGCCTTCGGTTAATCCATAGACCGGGGAAAGCCGCCCGGTGGCCACCATGTCGTCATCTAAATCTTCAAAGACTGGATTTTCGAGCGTTTTTTGGCCCATGTAAAGCCCAACTTTGCCGCTGAAACGCATGGTAGAGCCGATAGTCAGCTGGTTACGCACATATTTGCTCCACCAGGTGGCGTGTAGGGTTCCCGTGCCGTCAGCCAGGATGCCCTGCACCATCTCGCGTTTCATGCTGATTTTGCGCTCTTTGAGATCCCACAAATTAGCAACCACGGTCACCTGTTCGCCGGGTTGCAGCTTGTCAATCGTGCGGAGTTGGCTAAAATCTTCATGGCGCACAGGTAAATGCCAAAGCAGATCGGCGACTTTATTGATGCCCAAGCGGGCTAATTGCTCCGCCGTGGCATCGCCCACCCCTGGTAAAACGGTTGGCGCAGCCTGCAAATCGCGCGGGTTGCGATTCGCCGCCGCCTGCTGTTGGCGCACACGTTCACGCGCAACGTGCGTTGGCTCGGGCGGTGGGAAGCTCTCTTCATAGGCCATGTTATTGCCATCATCGGCTTCTTCTGACCATTCATCTGGTTCAGTTGGCGCCTCGACCACAATTTTCAGCATGGCCACCACCTCTTCGATATCGCCCGACACCACACGGCGCATCTTTTCGGCGACCTCGGGCCGGGCGCCCGGCGACGCCGTTTCGTAGTGTACCATCAAGGTGAGCACCACATCGACGATCTGGAGATTGGCCTCTTCCTCGCGGGCATCCTTCGCCCAGCGCTCGCCCATCGCCTGTAGACCACCGATGACGCCACGGTTGCGCCACCCCTGTTTTTCTTCTAGGTCCAACACGCGCAAGAGGCGTGTAAATGCAGAGACTGTCACGGGTTATAACGTCCCTTCGTAGACAACAACGCCGATCATGTTAGGTCCCAAATGGACCGCCAAACTGGGGGGATAACTGACTGCTTCCACCTGGGCATGGGGCAAGAATTCTTTCAAGCGTTCGATCAGTTGCAGATAGGGCTCTTCATAGGCGTGATGCAACACACCAACCCGTTCCACATGGGCAAATTCTGCCACAAATTCGTATAATTTCTCGACCACTTCTTCGCGAGTTTGCACCTTTTCCAGCGACATGAGTTTGCCTTCTTCGATCATCAGCATTGCTTTGATGCCCAGCATCGTGCCCAACAAGCTCTGCGATGGTCCAAGATTGGCGCTCCGTTCTAGATAGTTCAAACTCTCGGAAAACATGGCCACATACAAGTGCGGCACGGCACCATTGACAATGCGCGCGATGTCGCTGAGCGTAGCGCCTTGATCGGCCGCCTGAGCGGCCTTTTCCACCAGTAAGCCCAAGCCAAAGGAGGTGCTCATGCTGTCGATCACACGGATCGAATAACGACCTTTGAGCAATTCCGCTGCCCGGCGCGCTTGCTGCCAAGTGGGGCTTAATTGGCTGCTCATGTGGATCGAGACGATCTGCTCGGCTTCTTTATCCGTGCTCTGATAGGTATCCAGGATCGTGTTGATATCCGCCGGCAACACTTCGGGCAGATTATTTAACCCACTCCCTTGCGTGTCGCGCAACTTACGCAGCAAATCATCCGTGGTAAAATTGGCTCCCTCTTCATAAAAAGCGCCGCCAATTTTAATCCGATGCGGAATAATTTCAATTTTGTGGTTAGCAAGCAATTTTGGCGACAGATAGGCGTTGCTATCAGTAATAATTCGTACTTTGCCCATGTAGACGATGACTCAATTTCTATAATGGGAGTAGGAAGTAGGGAGTATGGAGTAAAGAAGGAGATACTTCCTACTCCATACTCCCTACTGCTTACTCCTCTTCTACCCTACTCGGTCGAAAGAATATAATGATAAAATGGCTGACCGCCATAGACTAATTCCACAGTCTGTTCAGGATAACTTGTGCTTACGCTTTCAGCCAAATTTTGCGCGGCCTCTTCAGAAACAAAGTCACCATAATAGATCGTGATGATCTCACTTTCATCCGCTGCCATCTGGATCAGCAGGGATGCAACGACATTGTGCAAGCCATCACTGCGCGTGACCAGCCGCCCATTATGCAGGCCAATAAAATCGCCAATTTCAACCGTGATCCCATCAAACTCAGCGCTGCGCACGGCCTGGGTCACTTCACCGGTGTCGAGCAATTCCATCTGCTTCTGCATTTGTGCGCCGAGCAGCGCACAATCCGCCGCAAACGGGTCAAAACTGAGCAGGGCAGCGACGCCTTGGGGCGCCGTCTTGGTAGGAATCACAACGACCTGGCGCGGGTTCATATCTTGCGCCACCAACTCAGCTGCCTGTGCCGCCGCCATCAAAATGTTACTGTTATTGGGCAGCAGCAGCACACGCCGATTGGGTAAACGGCGAATCGCATCCGCCAATTCAGCCGTACTTGGGTTCATGGTCTGGCCGCCTTCGACCACACCACCAACGCCCAAGTTATGAAAAATTTCGGCAAAACCAGTACCCGGCGCAACCGCCACCAAGCCAATGTCATCCACCAATGGCGTCGGGGCAAAGGCGCCATTGCGCGCCGCCGCCGCCATGTCATCCATATTTTCCACGACGACATCGCTCACAAAACCGATCTGTACGCCGTAGGAAAGTGGTACGCCTGGGTCGAGCACATGCACATGGACTTTCACCAAATTTTCATCACCTTCCACGAGTGGGCAATCCCCCATATGGGTAATCGTGGCTTTAATCGCACTGAGAGGCTGGCTTGGTTTTTCAACCAAAAATTGCACATCAAATCCCCACTGGGTAGTGGGCAACAGACGCTGCCCTTTGCGCACCTGAGCTTCCACTGCTAGAGCATCGGCGGCGCGGGCAAGCGGTTCCGCGGCTTGGCCTTGCAGATCTTGGCCCATAACGGCGCGATACATCCCTTCAAAAACAAAGAATAGGCCCTTACCGCCCGAGTCTACAACCCCTGCCTTTTTTAAGACCGGCAACAAATCTGGCGTGCGCTCGACAGCCTGGGCCGCTGCCTCGACCAATTGTGCCAAGAACAGCCGCAAATCGCCCGTCTTCTCAACTGACTTTGCCGCAATCCCAATCTCGCGGGCAACGGTCAGGATCGTGCCCTCAATCGGTGTAGGCACGCTCTTGTAGGCGACTTCGACGGCGCGATGCCAACCATCCACCAGATCATATTCCGATAAATGAGCTTTCTGAGCCAGCACTTGGCTCAGCCCTTGCAGCAATTGTCCCAAGATCACCCCCGAATTCCCGCGCGACCCTTGGTGAGCACCTTCCGCTGCCGCGGCCACCACACTGCCAGCCGTCTGTCCGCCACGCGTTCTCACCGCGCTCCAGGCCGATTTGATCGTCAGCAACATGTTCGTACCAGTATCACCATCGGGCACCGGGAAGACATTTAAGCGATTGACAATTTCATAGTGTTCGGCCAGCCAATCATGCGCCGCCCGAAAAAGTGAGCGCATGTCTGGACCATCAAAGGTGGCCAAGGGTCGATCTAAAGGATATTTTTGCAGAAAATCGTGACTTATTTCCTGCGGCGCGTCATCGCTCAAACGTACGCTCGGCAACGGACCAACGCCATCTATGGGGGTGACCATTTCAGTGGAAATTGGGTCAGATACTGGATCTTCAAAAGAGTGCTGCATGGCTTTATACCCCTGTATTTCAGGATTAACTAGGTCGCTGGTGGTCACTTTGTCATGACGCACATAGCCTGATTAGCTTGACAGACCCAAGTGTGTATGATAGGATAAAAAGGTTGTAGAATTAATGCAAAAATCACAGGCAATCAAATTAATTAACGGTTTGATGTCAGATGTTTGCGCATCATGCCGCAGTATGCACCGTTTGTGGATTCCTCGTTCAGGGGAGATCTGACAAACCAGATAAGGCGTTCAGTCTGTCTGAACTTGCATCGCTTGCCTGGATACGCTTACAATTTTTGCCCATATTTTTGAGCTGATTTTTAATTCGTAGGAGGACGTTTATCATGGCTAAACTCGACGCTGGCAAGCGCAAACCGCAATTTGGCAATAGTCGCCCCTGGTCAAACAAGGCAACTCGTCGCCGCTGGAACCTCAATATTCAGAAAGTAAAAGTGCTTGAGGGGGGACGGATTGTCACCAAGCGCATGACGACGGCTGACATTCGCACGTTAATGAAGGTCTAACCACCCAAGTCTGCGTTAGATTACCTGTGGCAAGTTCGACATAACAGCGCCGGTTTACATATAAACCGGCGCTGTTTTTATGCAACTACGCCGTTTGATCGATAGAAAATTGAGTAACAAAAGCACCTCACCCCCGGCCCCTCTCCTGAACGGTAAAGCTGTTTCAGAAGAGGGGAGAAGGGCCGTTGCTGTGCGCCCCCTCTCCTGAACTCGGCCCTTTGATTCAGGAGAGGGGGTTGAGGGGTGAGGCGTTGTTGTCACATCAATTCCCTATGTTGTCACTGCCCGTTTTAGTTGGCCACAGCCAGCATTGATCTCGATCCCGCGGCGCAAACGCACGGTGGCCGACACGCCATGTTCATGCAAAATCTGCACAAAACGTCGGGTATCCGCATCACTTGTCGGTTGATAAGGACTATCCGGGATTGGGTTCAGTGGGATGAGATTGATGTGGCAGAGCAGTGGCTTTAGTTTTTCAGCCAAATCTGTGGCCAATTCAGGCGTATCATTAACGCCGCGCATTAAAGCATATTCAAAGGTAACGCGGCGATGGGTCTTTTCGGTATAACGCTGCACAGCCGCTAACACCTCGGCAATCGGATAGCGATCATTGATCGGCGCGAGTTGGCTGCGTAACTCATCATTCGGGGCATGCAGGCTGACGGCCAACCCAATTTGCAAGTTCTCCCCGGCCATCCGGTCGATCATGGGCACCAAACCCACAGTGCTCAGTGTAATGTTGCGCGCGCCCAGTCCAAAGGCGTTCGGGTCGGTCAACCGACGTAAGGCCGTCCACACATTCCGATAATTATGCATCGGCTCGCCCATCCCCATCAATACAATATTGGTGACGGTAGTGGGACGTTCGACATCCATGTTTGGCTCGCGTTTGGCCTCGGCGAGATAACCGGCAAAATAGAGCACTTGGGCAATAATTTCACCGGCGGTTAAGTTGCGGGCGAGGCCGCCTTTGGCGGTGGCACAAAAAGTGCAGCCCATGGCGCAACCGGCCTGGCTGCTAATACAGAGCGTGTGGCGTTGCTCATAGAGCATTAACACCGTTTCGATCGTCTGGCCATCATGCAATTGAAAAAGCACCTTTTGTGTATCACGCGCCTGTGACACGACCTGGGCTATCGGCGTTAACGAATCAACCACGGAGGTTACTTCTAATTGCTCGCGCAATTGCTTGGGCAGATTCACCATCTGCGTAAAGTCGCGCGCATAACGCTTGTACATCCATTCCCAGAGTTGCCGGGCGCGATAAACTGGTTCGCCTAAACCGGCGACATAGTCGGCTAATTCTTCTTGCGAAAATTCCAGAAGCGATGTGAGAGGACGCCGATCGCCGCTCGGGTGGCGACTACCATCAGCCACCGGCGGATACAGCCGTAAATTTGTCATAGCTCTATTGTAGCGTAGTTCTTCGCGCTGGGTCAAAAAGATCTTGGGAAGGGCGTACATTCGCGTTTTCAAGGGCAGCGCACACCGATCAAGCTAATTTCGTAAACCAAGCTAAAGGGTGAATGAATTCACCCTCTGACATAGGAAACACGTTGAAACGTGTTGAGATAACAGTGCGTTTTAACGCACTTGCTGTATCCGGTTGGGATTTCAATCCTTGCCTTGCCCTCCCTCGTCTGGCTTACCGATCAATTTGTTTAAACAGATCCAGTAACGCCGGCAAACCCGGCAAGACGAAATCAACTGATGGGTCGGCTTGCCCAAACTGGGCTTCGGTCGTGATGCCGGTCAACACCCCGACCGTTGCCAAACCGAGCTTGATGGCGCCGACGTGGTCGGTATCATAGCGGTCGCCCACCATCAGCGTCGCGCTGGGCAGCGCGCCAACCCGTTGCAGGGCGAGTTCGTACATGCCCGCGTACGGTTTGCCAATGATCACCGGCTCGACGCTGGTGGCGGCCTGGAGCAAGGCGATAAAACTGCCCGTGCCGGGAATCTGGCCGCGCTCGGCGGGGTAGGTTGGGTCATTATTGGTCGCAATGAACTTAGCGCCATTGCGGATCGCCAGCGCGACATCGGCGAGGTTCTCATAGGTCAAATTAAAATTGATCCCGGCCACGGCGTACTCGGCCAGTTTGAAATCGGTGACCAATTCGAAGCCGTAATCGAGCAAGGCCGTGCGCAGCCCATCCATGCCCAGCATGATCACCTTGCTGCCTTTGGGCGCATGCTGGGCCAGCCAACTGGCCGTCGCCTCGGCGCTGCCCAAGATGCGTTCTGGTTGAGCCTGAATGTTCATCTTCGTCAATTTGTCGGCAAATTGCAGCGAAGTCTGGCTGGCATTGTTGGTGATGCAGAGCCAGCGCCGATTGGTAGCATCCAAATAATCTAACAATTCCTGAACACCAGGCAGCGGCCGGTTGCCGACATAAATCACGCCGTCCATATCAAACAGGACGGCGCGCACGCGACGAA
>JBBQBY010000156.1:0-13729 GCA_038318235.1 Caldilineales bacterium | reverse complement strand
TGGCTAAATTTGGCACGATTGTCGTGCAAATCCACCCCCGAGAAGAAGCACCGGTAACGATCGAGCATATACGCGAATATGATCGCCGCGTCTATGGGTCGGTGATGCTGCTTTTCTATGCAGCCAACGAAGACCTGACCGATGAGGATGACGAAGTTGATGATGAGGAGGACAGTTGGGATGAGGAAGATTTAGAGGAGGATTTAGATGATGATTGGGCAGAAGATGAGCCAGTAGAAAATGCCCAAGCTTGAACTTGGCAACTTAAAACAAATACGGGCACAGTTGGCTGCACCCATACCCGTTTGTATGCGGTTATATCGGATGGATCGTAATGTAAAGTAGCCAGGGGCACGGCATTGAGACGCTTGGCTACTTTACATGTGGTTTGTCTGATAGAAGAAATTTGAACAGGCGCTTACTTTGCCGGAGCAGGGGTGGCTGGCGGCACATTTATTTCTTGCATAGCGCTATTCAATGCGCTGATCAATGTGTTGAACTGCGCGCGCGTAATATCCAACGTCTCAACGGCCTTATCCAAATTACCAATGTTCGCATTCTGCTTGCCCATTTCGGCCCGCAGCGCATTCTCCACGATCCCCAATTGGTTTTGAATCAAGTTGGCTTGCTGGCTGACAGTGTCCACATTGTGGCTGACCGAATCCACGTTTTTGTCTACGCGGGCCAGCTTTTCCTCAAAAACCGTCAATCTTTCACCACCGGTAAAACTCAGGGTGCCGCCGTTGACAATTGCCAGAACCAACAAGGTCAATAACATGCCCAGCACGGCACCACCAATGGCAGCCAGAAACATGGACAAGGAATCGTGACTAGCCGCCCGATATTCTAACTCAGGCGCGGTTTCTCTATGTTCCATAGATTTTGAAATATCTAGAGATTCTTGGTGAACGCTCATGCTCTCTCCTTTAACTTGAAAAACCTTCATGTAAAAAGCAATGCAATTATACTCCGAAACAAACGATACCTAAAACAAGCGTATTTGAAAATCAATCTGACCGGGTTGTATGGTGTAAAATTGACTCCATGTGCATTTTTGCACAAGTAATCTACTAATATTACTGATTCCAGCGACTTCCGTCAAGCCGGCCAACCTGACAATTGCCTTATGATTAATAAACGCACAGCAAGTTTAGGATTTAGGCACGCAAAGACGCAAAGAAAAACAAGTAAACTTTTATTGCAGGGGCGCTGCTTGCTGCGCCTGCTGTCCACACGAAGGCGCAGCAAGCAGCGCCCCTGCGAATAGATTAGATATTATCATTTATGCCATCAACTGATCCAATCGATCTGGAAACTGCCAATTTTTTACTTTCTGCAACCGGGCGGGCGACCACCCAGGCGCTTTACAATGCGGATTTGGGTGAGTCAAATACATTAACACTCCTCACAGAATTACGCCGCCAATTTTCGGCCGTACAAGCCGGCGCCTTACTCACTTTAGCGCGCCTTCGGCAGCGGGCCGCGGCCAAATTTCCCTTTGCTGAGCAACTTTTTCTCACCGCCGAAGCCCTAGAACAGGCCACCGCTTGGCCCATAGCCGAACATCGCACAGCTTGGCTGGACCGTTATGCCGCGCCCGGCACCATTCTCGACCTGGGCTGCGGGATCGGGGGCGATACCCTGGCCTTGGCGCAACGACGATTGGTAATTGCTTTTGAACAGGATAGCGTCCGTTTGCGATTTGCACAAGCCAACGCTGAAATTCTGGGCTTGGACAAGCAAATTGAATTCCGCCAGGCCGATTGGACCGAACGGCTAGCCAATGGTCATTTGCCAACGGCGGCGGCGGCCTATGCGGATCCATCACGCCGGGCCGCGGGCAGACGGATCTTCAGCCTTTATCAAATGCAGCCGCCGCTGCCCACCCTGCTCCAGTTGCAACAGAAAATTCCAGCCGTAGCGGTCAAAGTCATGCCCGGCGTCCAAGCTGCGGAACTTCCTGAGCATTGTGGCGTAGAGTTTATCAGCCATGCCGGCGTGTGCAAAGAAGCAATCCTCTGGTTTGGGGAATTGGCCGTTCAGCCACGCTGGGCGAGCATTCATACGGCGACCGGTTGGCAATCGATTAGCGCCGGTGGCAAAACGCCGCCACTTGGATTGCTCCAGCCGGGTCAATTTTTACACGAACCGGATCCAGCCGTGATCCGGGCGGGTGCGTTTGATGAATTATGCCAACGCCTCAGCGCCTTCCTGTTTAACGCAGAAATTGCCTACTTGGTTTCACCCCATTTAAAGCTCGATCCGCTGGTGCAAACATTTTTAATTCAAGAAGTTCATCCGTTTAGCCTGAAAGTCCTCAATCAGCGGCTTCAGGCTTTGGGCATTCGTGAAGTAGAATTAAAGAAGCGCGGCTTTCCGGTGGAGCCAGAAGAATTGCGCAAACGGCTCAAATTGCCCAGCCGTGGCCGAGCGGGCGTTGTCATTTTTACACAACAGGCGAATGAACAGCCGGGTCACGCACAGCGTCCGGCGGCCCATATTATGCTAATTTGTGAACGGGTCAAGGGGAGCAAGGGAAATGATTACAGAAGCGGAAGTAGTGGCGCTGGCGGCAACCTTGGGTGAGCAGTTGCAGCGCAAAGGCTGGATGTGTGCCACGGCTGAAAGTTGTACTGGTGGTTTGATTGGCCATCTGATCACCGAGACGCCTGGCTGCTCTGCGTATTTCGCCGGTGGTGGCATTGTCTATAGCTACCCCGCCAAAGAGCGCGTCTTGGGGGTCCTAAACGAGACGCTGATGAGTGAAGGCGCAGTGAGTGCAGCCGTGGCGCAACAGATGGCGCAGGGTGCGTTGCGTTTGTATAATGTTGCCGTGGCCGTATCGGTTACGGGGATTGCCGGCCCAGGTGGTGGTTTACCCGGCAAACCGACCGGCACGGTATACATCCATTTGAGCGCGGCGGATGGCACCGAACGGGGCGAACGTTATGTATGGGCAGCCGATCGCAGCGGGAATAAGTTACTTAGCGCGCAGGCCGCCGTGCAGATGATGCTCGATTATGTGAACAGTCAAGAGGAAAAATAAGATGACGCGAGAAGTATTAGTCAATGAACCAATTAAAGCCTTAGTGCGCATGATGCCCAGCGGCGAAATTCGCCCGACCTCCTTTCTCTGGCGCGATAAGACGCGTTACGTCAGCGATTTGGGCCGCCATTGGGAAGAACGTGTAGCCGGCAAGACAATTCGCTGTTTTTTGTTACAAACCGTCGATAACGATACCTACGAACTGCGCTGGGATCCTGGCGATAATGCCTGGACCGTACACCGGGCATGGCTACGTGATATCGTCGTTTAGGCGTAAATAAGTAGACAGTAAGTCAGTAAGACAGTGAGTCAGTAAAAGCTGTATAAGCCCCAACCTTTGCGGGTTGGGCCACTGTCCTACTGACTTATGATCTTACTATTTACGCCGCAGTGTACCACGCCATCAATCACCGATCGCTGGATGCTTCGCGGATCTTAACCGTTACCGTCTGCGAATTATGACCGTTGCCATAGGCATCCAATCGATAATCATACGTCCCACGTTTGGATGGGCAATCTGTGAAGTCACCATTGGTAGGGCCACGTTCTAAAAGCGTCTGGCCACCACGGTAGAGGGTGACACCCTGCGTATTGCTGGTGCGCCAGTAGAGGTTCACACAATGGCCCAGTGGAATTGAATTTTCACTAGCCGTGAATTCCTCAATGTCTGGATTACCCTCTGGCTTACTACCTTCGCGCGTGACATTAATCGTAATATCACGCGTCTCTTGACCCCCATCCTGGCGCACAATTCGCAACCGATAGGTGCGCGTCTGCTCAGGACAGACTTGCCGAAGGCTAACACCAGCCACCCCCTCGTTGTCCAAATACACTTCGCGCACCCCTTGTACATCCCAGCGCAGGGTAGTGCACTGGCCACGTTTGATCGTGGTGCTGTCCGCCCAGAAGTTGACACTATAGGATGCACCACCCGCTACATTGATCGTGATCGGGAATTCAACCGCGCTGTTATCCTGACGGATGACCCGCAGCGTATACGTTGTCGTGTTGCTTGGGCAGACGTTGCGCACATCATGGCCACTGACGCCCTGGGCATTCCCATTGTCGATGAAATAGACCGCGTTAATGTTATCTACATCCCAGCGGATCGCGGTACACTGGCCAACGTTCAAATGGTTGGCGTCGGCGCGCAAATTTGGGTTGATATCGGTTGACGGGGGTGGGGGCGGGGGATTTGGATCGGGAATCTGAATCCCCACCCAGATTGTTTCACCGAAGAGTTTACCTGTGTTATCGCGCAGCATCCAGAAGGCCTGAAATGTGCCATAACTCTGGGGCGCGCGTAGGCTTACACTAAGATCAATGGTCGCGCCCGGCTCAACCCGCTGCCCGACGGCCAAGGGCGAACCGGCCATCGCGGCTTCCGCACGATTACCATTCACATAGACCAGTTGGAAATCCGGTTCCCATGCGCATGTGCCACTGTTGCGCAATCGCCAACGCTTGGCAAAATCCTGGCCCAGTTGCATCACGGGTGGTGCGGTCATGTTTTTGTCATCCAAATTCAGGTCGGCCACATAGCCCATACCAAAGATACAGGGTGGGCTGCTCACCTTGGCACTGGTGATCTCCGTCGTCGTGGTCACAGGTGCGCTATTTTCCACCACCGCTTCACCCTCGGACGGGATTGCTTCTTCGGTGGTGACCTGAATATATTGATTCACCAGTTGCGCAAATGTGCCATCGGCCTGCATCGCCACCAACGCGTGGTTGAACTGATCGATCAAGGTTGAACCTTTGCGCGCGGCAATGGCAAACTGTTGGGTATTAAAATCCTGGCCCGCCAACCGCACATCAGAGAAACGTTGCACCAGCAATTGCGCAGGCAGCAGACCAAGCAGCGCCACGTCAATCCGGCCATTGCGCAAGTCGCGAATCAGGACGCCCGTATCTTCATAGGGGATCAAGTCGGTTTGCGCGATCACACCTTTGTCTACTGCATTCTGCTGTGCCCAAGACTGATAGGTCGTGCCACGCTCTACACCCACCTTCTTGCCGCGCAAATCCGTGGCAGAGCTAACGGTCTCCGTCACCGCAATGCGCACCATCGCCGCACCGCCACCCACATAATACAGATTGGTAAAGTCGACCAGTTGTTGGCGGTCGGGCGTCACCGAGATGGCGCCGATCGCCGCGTCCACCTGGTGCAGCCGCAAGGCATCCAACAAGCCATCAAAGGCGAAGTCATTAAATTCCACCTCGATGCCAAGGCGTTTGCCCACCTCTTTGAAGAGGGCGATGTCAAAGCCATCAAGCTGATAGTTGCTATCATAAAATTCAAAGGGTGGATAGCTGGCTGATGTACCGACTACAATCTTGCCAGCGGCTTTGATGCGCGCCCAGTCATCATCGGCGCTTGGCTGCTGTTGCTGCTCTGGAGCAATTGTCGAGCTACGCAAAGCCGCTACAGATGTTGGCGTTGCCGCGGTGATCAGCATGGCGACCATGACAACCCATAGTGTCCATCGTTTTATATTGATCATATGCTTACTCGCTTAGCCTTTCTTTTGTGTGTACGAGGAAATGTGCCAGTGAGAAGTCTAAAAGCAATCGAGACATATCTTCGTTTTCGTCAGCTTACATCATGAATTGATTCAGCGAGAACATTTAGATGGCGACTGTTGGCTGATGGCGAACGGGGAATAAGAGAATATTGATATTAAAATTTATCAAAATCGAGCAAACAAATTTGAATCTAGGGGAGTATACCTGGATTTTGCTTACACGCAAAATTTATGCCATAAAGTTTTGCACCGCCAATTCAGGGGCAGAACAGCGAATCAAGGATGTTCGATAGCTTGTAAATGCCTGCCGCGGCAGGCATTTACATATTATTCTATCGCCAAAACGATCTTCCCAAATTGTTCGGCGGCGTGCATTCGTTGCATGGCGGCTTCCGCCTGCGCCAACGGGAAAACTTGATCAATCACCGGTGTAATCTGCTTGTCCGTCACGAATTGAATCATCGTCGCAAAATCCTGCGCTGTACCCATCGTAGAGCCGAGCAGATCAAGCTGCTTCCAAAAAATGCGACGCAGATCAATGCTCTTTGGGTTGCCTTGCGTGGCCCCATAGGTGACGATGCGGCCGCCGGGCAGTGCCAATTCGAGCAGTTTCGGGAAACCCTCACCGCCCGCGCTGTCGACAATCACGTCAAAGCCATCCACCTGGGCCCGCAGTTGTTTATCCCAATCTTGCACCCGATAATTGACACCACCCAGCGCACCTAATTGACGGGCGCGCGCAATCTTTTCGTCCGCCCCGGAAGTGACGTAAACCTGTGCGCCGGCGGCCAAGGCAAATTGCAAGACCAAGAGCGCAACTCCGCCGCCTATGCCTGTAATCAGCACTCGTTCACCGGCTTGCAAATGGGCGCGTGTAAACAGCGCGCGGAAGGCAGTCAATCCCCCAAGCGGCAAGGTCGCCGCGGCGGCAAAGGAGAGATGCGCAGGCTTTCCCAAAAGATTTTGGGCTGGCACTTTAACAAACTGGGCAAATGTGCCGTTTTCGGGCAAGCCCAATATTTTGAATTGGCGGCTTTGGGCGCGTAGGTTGTCACCCCAATCCGTACCGGGGTAGACAATCACGTCCTTGCCCAACCAGTTTTGATCTGCTCCAGAGCCAACCTGGGCCACGACGCCCGCACCATCCGAGCCTAAAATGATCGGGAATTTTAAACCGGCATATTGGCCTTTTTGGATCCAGACATCACGATGATTGAGCGCCGCCGCCGCCAGCTTGACAACAACCTCATGCTCACCAGGCTGCAAATCGGGCGTCTCTTGCAGAACCAGCGGTTGATTGACGCCTTCTAAAATCATTGCTTTCATACTATCCCCTACCATTTTGGTACACGCGGTCAGGTTTTAACGATGGATCAAAAGAACCTGGATTGAGATTTAACTTTATCCAGGTTCTTTTGATCTCTAAATTCAGATCTATTTCAGTTATAACGCATACAGCCAGCGATTGCAGTAAATTAGCTTGCTTTCTTGCCGCGCGCCGCTTGACTAAGCGGCACACTGACTACGGTCTGTACCTTCTTCGCCTGCCGAGTCCGTACGCCAGGCGGTTTGTCCTCAACTTCACCGGCGAATAAGGCCGATTGGGTAAGCTCTGGTTGTGCGAATTCTTTGTGAATATTCACCTGTTCGGGCTTGCTTGGCAGACGTTTTTCTAACCCTTTGTCCTCGCCCGGACGAGTTGCCGGATCCGCAGATGATTGTTTGTTGCGTGTGGGCGTAACCATAGCGGGTTCGGGCGCGGGCTTTGTGCTTGAGGTAAGCTTGCGCGCTGAGCCATCTTCGCTTTTAGCTAGCATCGGTTCTACTGATCTTGTTGCAGGGGGCTGGACAGCCGGTGCCTCCTTCTCCACTACAGCACGCGGTGGCGTGACGGGAGCGGGCTTAGGCGTTAGCGTTTTCAAGGCCACTTCTGGCTTTGCCCGCTTTGTAGCTGTTTGATCGCGCAGATCTGTGCTCGATCCAGGTTGCGCCAATTGACTTTCGATGGCGGTGCGCCGTTGCACAGACTTTTCCGACGCTTGACGCGTGGTCGCAATTGCTCCCTCAACCTTGGCGGTGAGTATTTTGATGGTCGACGGCGCGGACTGGGGGGCGGATGATACGGTCGCGCCCTCCGCTACTTTTGCGCGGACGGCTGATTTTTCTACTTTGACCTCAGCTTTACCAAGATTTTGCGCAACCTTTTCTGGTATGGGAGGTGTTACCGATGCACGGGTCTCCGATTTTGCCGGCGCCATCTTTAGCGCCGTCTGAATTTTTGTCGGCTTCGTAACGCCGGATGCGCCGTCTGCGCTGGGGCGTGAGGCCGGTTTTACCGGCGGTGCCGCGCTATTTTTGCCCTTGTCACCGTCACTATCAAGCTCTTTGACCCCGACAGCGGGGAGGGTAGCTTCATGGATACGTTTGATGGCGGCAATCGTATCGCTGCCAGTAACTTCAACCACCAGTTTACCTTGCACGCCGCGCCCCATGATTAAAATCTCGCTCAGGAGCACCGGCTTGGCCACTCCTTTACGCGTGATCAAAGCGAGCATATCGTCAGTCGCTGCTTCTTTGAGCATGAGGGCGGCGACCACGTTGCCCGTGCGCGTTGTCGGTTTATGCGTAACCACACCACCGCCATTGCGCCCTTGGACGGGATATTCAAGCAAGGCCGAGCGTTTGGCATACCCCTGGGTCGTGATGGTTAACAGTTCACCGTTGGGCTCGACAATCTCGGCGTAGATCAAGCTGTCACCCTTTTTGAGCTTGATGCCGCCCACACCACCGGCTAACAGGCCCGTGCTGCGCACCTCGGCTTCCTGGAAGCGAATCGCTTGACCTTCCGCCGAAACCAACATAATCTCTTGATTGCCTTGCGTCATAAAGGCCGAAATCAGGCGATCTTTCTCATCCACGGTGAACACGGTTGGATCGATATGGGCGACCGCCAAGAAGTCGGCCATAGTGATGCGTTTGACATTGCCCTGGGCGGTGGCAAAGAACAGATAGCCGGATGACCGATCATTTTTGTCGCGCGGCAGGGTGAGGGCAGCGGTCACACTATCGCGCCGGCCAAATTTACAAAACTCGCCCAGATGTTTCGAACTGCCATCTTGCGGGATTTCATGGATCGCCACGCGGCTACAGCGGCCATCCTTGGTAAACAGATAGAGATAGTCGCGCGTGTTGGCCGTGATCAGCGCCACTTCACTGCGTTTACCAATCTGCTTGATCGTGCTCGATGTGAGTTTGACCACATCCTGACGGCGCAATTCGCCATCGGCGCTGAGTGAGATCCAGACCTGCTGATCGGGCAGCAGATCGGTGGTGGTTAACGTGCCTTTGGTGCGCTCAACAATCTGTGTACGGCGCGCATCCCCATATTTTTCTTTGAGCAGCAGCAGATCTTCCTTGATCAAGGCCAGAATCTTCTCGGGGTGGGCCAGCAGATCTTCTAAATACTTAATCCGATCTTTCAGATCCTTGTATTCATCCTGCAACCTTTTGCGTTCCAAAGCGGCCAAACGGCGCAACTGCATATCCAAAATGGCCTGCGCTTGGATCTCGGTAAAACCGAAGTTGGTCATCAAGTTATTGCGCGCCGTATCCACCCGTTGACTGTTGCGGATCGTGCGGATCACGTCGTCGAGAATGTCCAGCGCGCGCAACAGGCCCTCGACAATATGGGCGCGTTCTTTGGCACGCGCTAAATCATATTCAGAGCGGCGGCGGATGATCTCTTCGCGATGTTGGATAAAAAGTTGCAGCGTGCGTTTGAGGCTCAGGGTGCGCGGTTGGCCGTCGACCAACGCCAACATTTGCATCCCAAAGGTCTGCTGCAATGGGGTATATTTGAAGAGATCGGCCAGAATATCTTTGGGATCGACATTGCGCGTCAATTCCAGCACAACGCGCATCCCGGTGCGATCACTTTCATCGCGCAGATCGGTGATGCCTTCGATTTTGCCATCGCGCACCAGGTCGGCAATCCGTTCGAGCAGTGTCCCCTTGTTGGTCTGATAAGGTAGCTCGGTGATGACGATGCGCATGCGGCCACGGCTCATCTCTTCGAAGTGTGCCTTGGCCTGCAAGACCAACCGTGATTTGCCCACTGCATAGCCTTGGGCAATCGCATCAACGTCGTCATCCGCCTTGCCATCATCGCGGAAACGATAAAGAATCCCGCCGGTGGGAAAGTCTGGCCCTTGGATAAATTGCATCAACTGTTCGACGGTGATGTCATCAATCGCCTGGTAGTGCTCGATCATGTAGGCCAGCGCGTCCACCACTTCACACAAATTGTGCGGCGGCACATTGGTCGACATCCCGACCGCGATCCCGCTCGAACCGTTGATCAACAAATTCGGCAGCGCCGCGGGCATAACATCCGGCTCAAGCAGCGTGCTATCAAAATTATCATGCCAGTTGACCGTATCTTTTTCTAAATCATCGAGCAGCAAGTTGCTAATTTCGGCTAGGCGCGCTTCGGTATAGCGCATCGCCGCGGCGTTGTCACCATCGACACTACCAAAGTTGCCTTGACCATCGATCAGCGGGTAGCGCAGGCTAAAATCCTGCGCCATGCGCACCATAGCATCGTAGACGGCGGTATCACCGTGCGGGTGATATTTACCCAACACTTCACCGACGATGCGGGCGCTTTTCTTGTGCGGCTTGTCGTGCGTCAACCCCAGATCGTGGTAGACCGCGTAGAGGATGCGCCGGTGCACCGGCTTGAGACCGTCACGCACATCGGGCAGAGCGCGGGACACAATGACGCTCATCGCATAATCGAGATAGGCGTCTTGCATTTCATTAATAATATCGGTAGGCCGAACGTTGCCGACAACAGCATGCTCGCCGCTACCATTCGGCGTCGCCACCCCATTGGTTAATTCAGTCATTCAATTGGACCCTTATATTGATAAAACGAACATAAGTTCTATTGACTATAGTATATCGTGATTGAGTATTTTTGTCCACTTTATACACTGAAATACAGTAGTCGCGCCTAATTATCCAGGTAATGATAGGGCGAAGCATGCAACGGTTTTGGCACAAGCAGCATTGTCTGCGCTACGTTGCTGGCGAATCAAATACTAGCTTTTGGGTCATCTGGCCTGCTCTGGTTACGCCTAGCAAGCTGAATGCGCAACTTGGATTTCTATTGGATGGTAGACGACTATATTTTGCCGGCACAGCCCAAATAGGGTCGATCCGATCACGGTTTGCGTGCATTAGGGCTGCCAGCGCTAGCCATGTTATGATTGGCAACAGACGTAACGGTGAATTTTTATGAGGTGAGACGTGTCAGCTAATCCGAAGATTTATGTAACGCCGGCAGAGTACCTGGCTACTGAGCGCAAGCGTGAATTCAAAAGCGAGTATTGGCGTGGCGAATTATATGCCATGGCCGGCGCAAGCGAGCACCACAACTTGATTACAACCAACGTGGTCGCTGGATTGCACACTCAGCTACGCGGACGATCCTGCAAGGTTTATCCGAGCGATATGCGGGTCAAGGTGAGCGTTACTGGGCTATACACCTACCCGGATGTTGTGGCTGTGTGCGGCAAAGCGCAGTTTGAGGATGAGGACAACGACACGCTACTCAATCCGACGATGGTTGTGGAAGTGCTCTCAAAATCAACGGAAACCTACGACCGGGGCAGAAAGTTTGAAAACTATCGCACGCTAGACTCATTGACGGAATACGTCATGATTGCGCAGGATCGGGCTCATATCGAACATTATGTCCGCCAACCGGACAATCAGTGGTTGTTATCAGAGGCCAAAGATCTTACAAATGTCATTGAATTGCCGACCATCCAATGCACGCTGGCGTTGGTCGATGTCTATGATAAAGTTGACCTTCAAGCACGCTCGAAGGTGCTAAGGGAAAACGGCGAAGGCTAAAGTAATTATGTCTGCACCTACCTTGTGATGCACGGTGACAAAAGTTAACTGTGTACGGTTACAATCGTTTGTGGCCGTACACAGTCTTTTCAATTACTTCCGCTTCAGCGGCGCTTCGATAATCTCCAGCGACCGCAATTCCATCAACTGATCGCGCAGCGCGGCTGCCTTCTCGAATTCGAGGGCTTTGGCGGCATCTTTCATCTCTTTCTCAATCTGCTTGATCAACCGATCCAACTCGTTCTTGGGCAATTGCGCTGGATTGAGCACAGGTGCGACGCCGTTATCTGCCTTGGTATTATAGTCAACCCTGGCTTCGGCCATTGACTTGACGCGGTCGGACAGATCGCGAATGCTCTTGACAATGCCTTGCGGCTCGATGTTGTTTTCCAGATTATAACGCATCTGGATCTCACGCCGCCGGGTGGTCTCCCCAATCGCCGCTTTCATGGCATCCGTCATCCTGTTGGCATAAAGAATCGCCATGCCTTCGACGTGGCGCGCCGCCCGCCCCATCGTCTGGATCAGCGCACTTTCGCTGCGCAGGAAGCCTTCTTTGTCGGCGTCTAGAATTGCCACCAGCGACACTTCGGGCAAGTCCAACCCTTCACGCAACAGGTTGATGCCGATAATTACGTCATAGACGCCCAGGCGTAGATCGCGCAGGATTTCGATCCGTTCGAGCGTCTGGATGTCACTGTGCAAATAGTTGACTTTGATGTTCAACTCGGCCAGATACTCGGTCAAATCTTCGGACATGCGCTTGGTCAACGTTGTCACCATCACGCGCTGACCCTTGGCGACGCGGATCTTGATCTCGCGCAACAAATCCTCGATCTGACCCTCGCTCGGTCGCACATCCACGCGCGGGTCGATCAGACCGGTGGGGCGAATTACTTGTTCGACCGTCTGCTCGGAAAGTTCCTTTTCATACGGCCCGGGCGTGGCGCTCACATAGACGGCCTGATTGACGTGCGATTTGAACTCATCGAACTTGAGCGGGCGATTATCCAGCGCACTGGGCAGCCGAAAGCCAAAGTCAACCAACACTTCTTTGCGCGCCCGATCGCCATTATACATCCCGCGAATCTGTGGCACCGACATGTGGCTTTCATCGATGAACATCAGCCAGTCGGGCGGGAAGTAGTCAAGTAGGGTCCACGGTGTGCTGCCGGCTGGGCGGCGCGCCAATGGTCGGCTATAATTTTCAATGCCACTACAAAAACCAACCTCGCGCAGCATCTCCATATCGTAACGCGTGCGCTGTTGAATGCGCTGCGCTTCTAACAATTTACCCTGCGATTGGAAGAGCGAAACCTGCTCCTCCATCTCCTGCTCAATGTCGACAATCGCCTCTTGCAATTGCTCTTGCGGTGTCACAAAGTGCTTGGCCGGGTAGATGTCAATCGCCTGATGCTCGGCCATCACTTCACCAGTCAACGTATTGATCTGCGTAATCCGCTCGATCTCGTCGCCCCATAGGCTGATACGGTAGGCAAATTCACGCTCGGCCGGCTGGATCTCTAACACATCACCGCGCACCCGGAAATGACCACGTTCCAATGTGTTGTCGTTACGTTCATAATAAATTTCAATTAGATGGCGCAATAACTGCTGACGGCGCACCATGTCACCCACCGCTAGATGCAACACCGCTCGCCCATAATCCGCCGGGCTACCCAAGCCATAAATGCACGAGACCGAAGCCACAAGCACCACGTCGCGCCGGCTGAGTAGAGAACTGGTGGCCGCCAAACGTAACCGGTCGATCTCCTCGTTAACCTGCGAATCCTTCTCGATAAAGGTATCTGTGCGGGCGATATACGCTTCTGGTTGATAATAATCATAATAGCTGACAAAGTATTCGACCGCGTTGTTCGGCAGAAACTCGCGAAACTCACTATACAGTTGTGCGGCCAGGGTCTTGTTGTGCGCCATCACCAGGGTGGGCCGTTGCACCGCTTCGATCACTTTTGCCATGGTATAAGTTTTGCCCGAACCGGTCACACCGAGCAGCACCTGATGATGTAAATTCTGGCGCAGGCCATCGGCTAACTTGGCAATAGCCTGCGGTTGGTCGCCGGTCGGTTGAAAGTCACTTACGACTTTGAAGTCTGGCATAATCGAGACTCCTTACATAGGAAAAACCACAAAAACACCAGGCCACAAAGGTTGGGTTGGACAAGTTGATCGGCCACGCTTCGGGCGTATGTCTTTGTGGTTAGACAAAGCATCGAAC
>JBBQBY010000155.1:0-13813 GCA_038318235.1 Caldilineales bacterium | reverse complement strand
ACTGGGCGAGTTGAAAGCAATGGGCTACCCATTACTGTTTGCGGCCTCGCGCAAAAGTTTTGTGGGCAAAGTATTGGGGGGATTGCCACCAGAGGAACGCGTCGAAGGCACATTGGCGACTGGCGTATTGGCGCTCGAACGTGGGGCAGACCTGTTGCGCGTGCATGATGTACAGGCAATGAGTCGCGCCGCACGTATGGCAGATGCAGTTGTGCGCGGTAGGGTGATCTGATCATGGCAACAGTTCAATATCGTAAGTTTAAATTCAGGTATTTTTGACATTTGGCCCCCCAACCGCTAGACGCGGTCTATTCGCCTTATTTGTTGGATTCCTCCTGAGTGGTTATGCCTTATAACAAAGCGGTCAACCGCGTGATTGAGCATATCCTCAGAGGCGACAAACATATTCTGATCAATCTGGCAACGGGCACCAGCAAAACCTTTATCGCCATGCAGATGGTCTGATGTAAGTCAAACTGCAATCTTAGATTTAGAATTGCTTGACGATCAAGAAGTGGCTTGAGCGAGGCGGAAAAATCTTGTCTTCGTCGGGGTGCATCTCAAGTTGGGGCGAGTTTAGCGCGGGAGCCTCACCCCCCATCCCCCTCTCCTGAATCAAAGGGCAGAGTTCAGGCGAGGGGGAGACCAGCAGTTGATTTGCTCCCCTCTTCTGAAACAGCCGGGTGCCCCTTGGGCGCGTTCAGGCGAGGGGCCGGGGGTGAGGTGCCTGGCTACGCTCGTTTGCCCCCAACTTGAGATGCACCCTCAGCAAGCGTAAGGAGTCCCCGATGAATACAGTTAGCATTCTCACTCAGCGCGAGCACGAAGTGCTGGTGCTTTTAGCCGAGGGCAAACCTAACAAAGAAATTGCGCGTTTCCTCAAGCTCTCCGAAAGCACCATCGGGCAGCATCTCGACCATATCTACCGCAAACTGGCTGTCGGCAACCGTGTGCAAGCCAGCCGCTTGTATTGGAGATCCACTCCCCTTACAACAGAATAAAGGGAATCCTCTATATAAAATCAAGCCACAATCCACTATATTTTGAGATAGATATTTGTGAAATGGCCTAACAATAGGAGGGTAATATGTCCACAAAAGAGAACAAAGAATTTGTCCAGCGCTATCTCGATGCTATCAACGGCAAAACTAAGCCAGCCGCTGTGGCCAATCAATACATTGCGGATTCCGATGAACTGTTGAAGCAGCACATCGCGGGCTTCGAGGCTGCCTTTCCACTCTATGCGTTGCTGGCCGAGGATATGATCGCCGAAGACGACAAAGTGGTGGTGCGCTTCACCTTCCACGGAACACAAAAAGGTGAATTCATGGGCATCGCGGCTACGGGCAAAGAGGTTAACGTGCCCGGCATCATCATCTACCGGCTTGCCAACGGCAAGATTGCCGAGCATTGGATGCGGGTGGATTCGATGACGTTGATGCAGCAGTTAGGCGTGCAGTCATAGCACTGATGAGGCGGATGCCGGTGAGTACGGTGTGCATCGAAGGCACCGGCAAGAATAAGGCCGAGTTGCGCACCTGCGCCCAAAAGCTGATCGATGGTGTGAATAAAAAAACGTTGGCAGTAAGCATTGATGGGCACGCGCTCAAAGATTTACCAAATACACGGGTGCAATCGCAACTATTCAGTTTCACCCTGACAGTGGGTGACATTTTAGGCCTTTTCGGGAAGAGTCCAAATCCGAGTTCGGCTGTGTCGGATGGCTACTGGGTGCTTTTGTCGCCACTGTCGCCTGGTGCCCATACGATCAAATTGCATGGCAATGTAAAGCTTGAAGATGGCTCTACATTTACGCAGGACGTGACGTATAACTTGACCATTGTGTCGCCAAAATTTCAGTGAGCTGAAAACAGAGGGGAAGGGTATGGGTACAGCAGAAAATAAGGCGATTGTCCGCCGCAGTTATGACGAAGTCTGGAGCAAAGGCCAGCTTGCTCTGGTAAATGAGTTATATGCAGCCGATTTCGTGCTCTATGACCCACTTACACCTGGCGTTCGTGGCCCTGAGGGATATCGACAATATGTCATCGGTATGCGTACTCCCTTCCCCGATCTTCAGTTTACGGTGGAAGAGCAACTGGCCGAAGGGGACAAAGTGACGACGCGGTGGGCGGCACGCGGCACCCATCAGAAAGAGTTCATGGGCCTACCGCCGACTGGCGAACAGGGCGTGCTGACTGGGATTACGATCAGCCGAATTGTTGATGGCAAGATTGTGGAAGAGCGGAGCAATTGGGATGCGTTAGGTTTTCTTCAACAACTTGGCATCATTCCCATGCCAGGATAGAAAGACCAAAATCGCGAGAAGTATCCGGTGTGATGAGACAGAAGTAAGAGAAAACGGGCGCAATCAGTTTGATTGCGCCCGTTTTCTCTTACAAATAACCAGCCTAACTTGCTTCTTATGCTTCGACCATCGCTGCTTCAACCGTTGGCCCAGCGGCGGATAGGATTTCTTGTTCCTCATAAATAAAATGGGCACCATGCAGATATGAACAGATCGCGGCCAACAGGGCAAGCCCTGCCGATAGCCAAACTTACTTTGCTGGAATGAGTCAACTCTACATTGTTCTATAAATCCGCAGCCCTATCCCTTCACCGAACCAGCCAACAACCCGCGCACAAAGAAACGTTGCAGCGAGAAAAAGACAATTAAGGGCAAAATCATGGAAACGAACGCACCGGCGGTGAGCAGATGCCAATCGTTGCCGCGCGAACCGACAATTTCGGCCAGTCGCATGGTCAGCACTTGCACATCCGGCTTGCTCCCAATAAAGATCAGCGCCACCAGATAATCGTTCCAGACCCAGAGGAACTGGAAAATGGCAAACGAAGCCAATGCCGGCACCGACAAGGGCAGAATCAAGCGCGTAAAGATCGTAAAATGGGATGCGCCATCAATAAAGGCGGATTCCAAAATATCACGCGGCAGCGTGCTGATATAATTATAGAGCAGATAGGTGGCCAACGGCAGGCCAAAACCCGTGTGCGCCAGCCAAACGCCCAGAAATGTGCCATTCAGGTTTAAGCGTACATAGTCGCGCAGGATCGGCACCAGCGAGATTTGCAGGGGCACAACCAAAAGCGCCACAACCAGGGTAAATAAAGCCCGGCGGCCCGGGAATTTCATCCAGGCAAAGCCGTAAGCGGCAAAGGCCGCGATCAAGATCGGGATCAAGGTAGCCGGAATCGTGACGGTAAGACTATTCAAAAAAGCCCCTGAGAAGTCATCGCCTTGTTCAGTCTTGACGCTGCCATCGGTCTGCTTGATCTGATATTGTTTGCCGGTCAACACATTGCGGTAATTTTCCAGCGTAAAATTGGTACGCGTCGTCCATGCCTGCTCTTCAATTCGAATGACAGCGGCACGTTTATTGCCAATCCAGATCACACGCTTGCCATCCGGCGTTTTAATTCCGGTGCGAAATTGCTCAAACGTACCTTTCGCTCCAGAAATTTCCATGACACCGTTGCGATCTAGCTTAGCATCAGGCTTAAATTCCTGCGTTTTAGTCCATTCGCGGTGCGGAAAAATCGTCCACCAGCCAGAGGTTTGAATATCGTCGCGCGTGCGAAAGGAAGAGATCAACAGGCCAACCGTAGGAATTGTCCAGAACAGGCAGATAAGCGCGAGGATGCCGTTGACCAATAGTAGTGAAGTCCAATTGTTTTTACGCTTGCCGACTGTAGTGCTCATTTAAAAGGCCTCCTGTTCGCGGAACCTGCGCAAATTGTAGATCATCACAGGGATGACGGCTATCAATAGAATAATGGCGATGGCCGAACCAAAGCCGAAGTTGCGATTCGAGAAGTATTGACGGTAGAACTGCGTGGCAATCACTTCCGTGCCAAATTGTGCACCCGTCATGACGATCACAACATCGAAAATTTTCAACGTAAAGATCACCACGGTAGTCGTCACGGTGATAATCGTGCCCATAATCGAGGGGATCGTAACCTGGAAAAAGATTTCAAAGGGGGTGGCCCCATCCATCTCGGCCGCTTCGATAATTTCGCCAGGAATACTCTTAATCGCGGCGGAAAAGAGCACCATCGCAAAACCGGCCTGCAACCAGATAACGATCACAATCAGAAAGAGATTGTTCCAAGGCTGGATCAAGGTGGTCCAGGCTTGGGGTTTCCCACCCAAACTCACCACAATCGCATTCAACAACCCAATTTGCGGGGCGGCTGGGTCGCGTACGGCGTAAATAAAGTTCCAGATCACGCCTGCGCCAACCATAGAGATGGCCATGGGCAGAAAGATCAGGGATTTGGCGACTGATTCAAATTTACTCTGGTCCGCCAACACCGCAATCAGCAGCCCGAGCACGACCGAAAGTGTAGCGCCGACAGCAAGCCACAGCAAGTTATTGCGAAAAGCCTCCCACATACCACGGTCGCTTAAGACAGAGATATAATTTTGCAAACCAACAAAACTTTCACTGTTACGGTCAAGCAAACTGAACCATAAAGTGCGAAAGGTTGGCAGCGCCAAATACCAGACCAGAATGGCAACGGCCGGCCCGACAAAGATCAGCGGCTGTAAATAAAGGCGCCAATGGTCTGGCAACTGTTCGACCAACCAGTTGGCAACACCATAGAGCAGCGCCACACCGCCCAATCCCCAAACAATCGCGACGAGCGCGATCACCAGTTTCGGCGCATGGCTATCGCGCAAAAAGACGAAGCCCTGCCACAACACAACGGCGGTGAGCAGGGTGACCAAGATCGCAAGCAAAATACGGCCTAGATTGGCGGTCAGCCGATTCTCAGGGCGGCCTGGCCCAGCGGTGGGCAAGGGTGTGCTACGTTGCATAAATGTTCTCCTCGATTCCACGCAAAACTGGAAGTTGTTATAAAACAGGGTAACCGTCAAATGGTTACCCTGTTTTACCCTGTTACAAATCTTCGTCAAGCTGTACACGCGCAGAGTGTACAATCACTGGCTTTATTTCTTGGCTGGCCACGCCGCATCAATTTCCTTGAGCGCCGTATCCAGGTCAACTGTACCGCCGATATAGTTTGTCATGCCCTTCCAGAACGAACCTGCGCCTACTTCACCGGGCATCAAGTCCGAACCATCAAAACGCAAGCTGGTGGCTTCGCTGGCTAGCTTCGCCACGCCGCGCTCGACATCGCTGCCATACCATTCCAGTTTGGCATCCTTCTGGGGGGCCAATGCGCCACCCGCCGCCAGCCAACTTTTGAGCGACTCGCCGTGGGTGAAATATTCCATCACCGCCCGTACTTCGGGGCGATCGTTGAACATCGCATAGATGTCACCGGCCACCAGGAATGGCTTGCCATATTGGGGATCGATCCCAGGGAAGTAGAAGAAGTCGTAATCAACGCCGACCTTAGCACTGGCCGGGAAGAAGCTGGTGATAAAATTACCTTGCTTGTGCAACCAGCATTTGGGCGGATTGGCAAACATCGGGGTAGCCGAATCACCAAAGTTGGTCGAAACAATCGAAGCGCGCCCGCCATAGACATACTTGTCATTGAGCCAGATATTCGACATCAATTCTGCGGCATGCTTGACTTCAGGCGAAGAGAATTTCAATTCGCCGCGTGTCCACTTGTCATAATTTTCCAACGAGGTGGTGCGCAGCATGAAGTCTTCCATCCAGTCAGTTGCGGGCCAGCCAGTCGCCGTGCCACTCTCGATGCCAATACACCACGGGGTGTCACCATCGGATGCGATCTGGTCCATCAAAGCCTGTAATTCATCCCAGGTTGCTGGCACTTTATAACCGGCTTCGTCAAACGCTTTCTTGGGGTACCAGACCAGGCTTTTGCCATTGAAGCGCGCCCAGACCCCCCCCATGATCTTGCCTTTACTGCCATC
This sequence comes from Caldilineales bacterium, assembly GCA_038318235.1. Taxonomy (GTDB): domain Bacteria; phylum Chloroflexota; class Anaerolineae; order Caldilineales; family Caldilineaceae; genus JAPLGZ01. The sequence continues at coordinate 7,941 of JBBQBY010000155.1, read as the reverse complement.
CATGTTGGCCATATCCAACCAGCTTTGGTTGTAGTTGGCTTTTAGGACATTCACATCCAAGAAGGTGCTCACATCCACCACTTTGCCAGCCTTGGCGAAATTCGCCAACAGGCCGGGTTGTGGGAAGTCAGCAATATCGGGGGCATCGCCACCATCAACACGCACAGAGATGGTGGTCTCGAATTGCTTGGTGCCTTCATACTGGATGTCGATCCCCGTCTGCTTTTCGAATTCAGCAATGGAATCGTTGAATTTTACGGCGTCAGCATCTACGAAGGGCCCCGACATCGTGACCTTTGTGCCCTTTAATTTGCCGGCCATGGCATCCGCCAAGGCGCCACCTGGGATCGGCACCAAACCAGTGTCGGTGGTCGTCGCGGTCGCGGTTGTTGTCTGCGTGCCCGTCATGGCAGCGGTGCTGGTGGTCGCTTCGGTAGCCGTCGTGGCCTCAGTACTCGTCGTCGCTTTGGTAGCCGTCATCACTTCAGTGCTGGTCGTGGCTGTTGTGCTCGTCACTGCCACGGCTGCGGCTGGTGTATCGGTAGCAGCAGGTGCGGCGGTTGGCGCCGTAGTCGCAGTGGCCTCAGCGGCCGGTGGCGTGTTGCCCCCACCACCGCAGGCGGCCAACACCAATGCTATAATGATCAACAAACTGGACAATCGATAAAGTTTACGATTCATATCCTTTTCTCCTTGGTTCAATTGTTGTAATTCGATTTTGTGGAAAAGAATTTTAGCGAATAGCACAAATACAAAAATTTTATGTCAAACCGAATGCGGTTTAACGGCATGCATATAATTTTAAAATTCGAGATATGTTTGGCTTCGCGGTCTTCTCTAGCAGTACACCCGGCGATGTCCCAGCATATAAGGCACGAAGAGCAACAATATAAATTGATGGAATTTTACATTGCGACTGAAATTACCAACCAACCGTTGATGCGAACAGAATAAGGAGTTGGACAGCGCGTGAATAATGATGCGTAAATCTCTTCAGGGAGCAGAACTTATTCGCCACCATGACCGCCTGACTGTGACTGTCTGGTTTTCTGATTATAAACGGCGGTGCAACCGGTTGTCAAACGCCAGGCTTACAGTGTTTTAAACGCGCTGCACTTGGATCCCCAAGGCACGGAGCTGACGATCTGTCGCTTCATCTATTTCAGCAAAGCTCCCGATAATAGTGACCTGATCAGCTTTCATCGCCTCTTCCAGGTTCGCGCCAACTTGGGGTTGCGTCTGTGAGGTATATCGCAATATGCCAATTAAATCATCTATGTTCGTGATGCCCGCGCCGACATAAAGATAGTGACAAGGTTTGCGGTCAACGGTTGATGGGCCGTGCACATCGGCGGCGGGTTCGTCCACAACCAACGCCTGCACCAGATTGGGGGTGCTCGGCGCCAGATACTGCCGAAAATTGATCCAGACGGCTTCCAGACCGCTCAATTCTACGCTGGTCCAAACGCCAAGCCCTTCGGGTTCGACCATATAGTGACCAGGGCCAAGCGGGCTAAATTCCAGCGCAAATTGCCCATATTCGGGCCGGCTGCCCGTGCGGCGCATCATGCCTTCCCAATCTTCTTTCCAAATATGCACAGGCAGACTGGGTGTATCCTCCACTTCTACGCGCACCACGCTATAGCCAGGCATCGAGCCAGCGCTGCTTACTTCGGATTCCCAACGCGGTAATAGTTCGGTGAAGAGCACTTCGAGCGCATTGCTGCCATCCATTTGCAGCTGGTCTTGTTTATAACCGGGTTCAATCGTCAAGGTGTAAACACCGGCCGGCAAGCCGACGAATTTCACGCGGCGATCGGCGTCCACCATCTGTTTATACTCGTTGCCGACGCTATCAGAAAGTCGCGCCACCTGCCCAGTCGCACCCGGCGTCGTGGCGGCAATGAGGCTGCGCGTCAACACCATTTTTGGCCCGTCCTCAACTGGCGTAAAGGGCACAAATAACTCTGTACTCACTTGATTGGTGCCGTCGAGGGCGATTTCATGCGGGCTAACAACATCGGCGTGATCGAGGATTTCCAAGCCGTAGCGACCGGCGGCCAAGTTGGTAAAGGCAAAGGCACCAGCCGTGTCCAACACTTGCTCAATGCGCTTGCCATCCTGATCGATCAGACAGATACGATTCGTTTGTTGCAGCGCAATGCCGCCGATCACGCGGCCAATAATACTCGAATTTTGCGCGGCTGGGGTCTCTATAACATCGACATAAACAAACTCGACCATGGGAATCCGCTTTTTATCCACATGGACGCGCGCTTCAAGCTGTGTAGCTTTGCCCTGTTCGTCGGTCAGTCCATCTACTGATAAGATATAATGACCGCCTTCCAATCCATTCAGTTCACAGGCATAAGGAGCAATCTCCGGTGAGCTGCCGGTTTTGACGGGCTCGCTGCTCCAGTTGGCCGTATGGGCGCGCACCAGCAGATGATTGTGACCTTCCACACGGCAATAGATCGTACCAATATTGGGGATTTCAGCGGCAGAACGAATCGTGTACCCCCACCCGGCAATCGCCAAGTCAAGCTCACGCATGTTAACGCCGTCCAAGCCAATGCCATCCATGTGGCTGCCTTCAGGGTTAACGCGAATATTATAGATACCCGGTGGCAGATCGACAAAGCGATAGGTGCCGTCATTGCGCGCCATCGTCACCCATTCTTCGCCATCACTCGCGCGCAAGAGGGTGATCACAGCCCCAGAACCGCCGCGTACCGTGCCACTAATCTGGCTACGGCTGACAGCGGCCACCGGCGGCGCCAAGTCAAAGTTCAACACAACTTCCGGCTGATCAGGCGTCAATTCGACCGTCTGCTCAACCTGCGCCCCAGGAATCCGCACAAGATAGCTGCCAGGCAAGAGCTCAGGAATTGTATAACCACTATTGGCATCCAACAGTGCGCGTGCGCGTTCACGGCCCCCCTTTTCCACAATCACAAGGCGGTTTTCGCCAGCATGGGCCACCGTGCCAACGAGTTTGATCAGCTCACCCGCGCCGCCACCACTTTTCCACTGGCGCGCAGCTTTCGGTTCTGCCTTCAGGCTCCACACAATTGGCAACGCGCCGTTGGTCCAGCGGTCGCTATACCAGGCGTGATTTTCCCACCAGGTGCTGGTGCTGCCCAGTTGAGCATTGCCCAGCAGCCAGAACGCAGTGCAGAAATAATAATCAGGCGCCGGCTTGAACCGTTGACTGGTGCCCATCATGATGCGACAAGTTTCCAGGGTTTGCGCCATATGCAGATCGGGGGTCGTGGCCGCATAACGCGCATCACTATCTTCACCGACCAGATAGCCGTTTTCCGTCGAAAGAATCGGCAAACTCCGCCCCAAATGGCTGCGAATCCGCGCATCAAAATATTCGTAGGCCAGCCAACAGGCAGGATCTTCTACGATCGTCGCGCCGGCATTCGCCCGATCTTGGCGCAAACGATTGATTTCATCCAGCGAACGACCGCGCCAGGCATTTTCGCCCCAGGCTTCATCGGCCAGAACCTGATAGAAACGATGGGTATAGGCCGCGCCCTCCTGATTGCCGATATCATAAGGATAATCGAGCGGTCGGTTACGCGAATAATTATGGATCGCTTGCCAGACCGGGCCGGCAAAGAGATCCTTGCGCCCATAGGCCACAATTTTGCCGACCAGATCCCAGCGCGACCCGTTCGAGACCGCGGGGAGACCAGGCATCCCTCCCCGCTCCAAAATTAATTCCAGATTGGCGACGGTATTCTCGACCACGAGATCAATGCCATTGGCTTGGACGCGTCCTCCCTTCCATTCAGCGTCCTGATCCGGCTCGCTGTTAAACTCAAAATAGCGCACCCCGATCCGCAAAAAACTGTCAATTTGGACAATTTCCTTAACCCCCATGCGTCCTGGATTCGGGCTAGGGCGGTAGATGCGCACAATGGGCATCAAGCCTTCGGCCAACAAAAGTTCGGCAAAATCGAGGGCACCGTCGTGGTTGTAGATCTTTACCCACTTGACCCCCATCGCCTTCATTTCGGGGATCCAAAATTCGCGCAGTTTACCCATGCCAACGGCAGAAGCGTAGCCAACCGACCAGTGCACGCCAATGCCCGTATCATTGGCCGGACGCGGGTATTCATGTAGTTCCATCGCAACTTCATCCTAAAATTAGAATTAGCAACAGCGGCAAATTCATGCTTGAAAGTCAGTCTTGGCTGCGCAAAAATGGTTCTTTATGCCAGAATGTTCTGTATAATTGACGAATCGACCGCATCTTGCGCTGGGGGTTGTTTACAGTAGGCTGGTGAAATAAATGACGCAATACGGGTTACGAATGCCGCTTATATTATAACGGCTTTATGCAGATTGTCGAACCGGCAGGGGCTGGCAGTGAACTCAAGCAGCTCGATTAGCGTTACTAATCTGCATAAGCCGCTTGCACGTCTAAAGGCAGCGCGATCACGGGATGCGTAAGGAATAGAGGATGTTTAGCTGTTTACCTGACGCAAGGGACGCCCATAGATCGATTGGGCGTGATCATGGTCATTAACGAATGATTGCCGTCATCGTAGGTGCGGTTAAAAACCGCACAGTTGCTGTTGACCTTGATTGTGCGGTTAAAAACCGCACCTACAGGATTTACCGGTTTATTTCGTTAATCGCCATCAGCACGCCCCTACGAACCTTGTCTGCGTAACCGTGCGTTAGGTAAACGGTTCATGTTTGGCGTAATATAGATTACAGAGAATGAGGGATGCCTTTTTGCCGGTTCACGCTAGATACGGTATTGTTAGTACTATTTCAGTTGTACCACTGATAAATTTTACACCGTTAAATTGCACACCGTAAGTTTACTCACCACTGCATGAGTTTTCTGGCTTTTCATGAACAACTGGCAATTTAGGATTGCCAATTGACATTTTTTGGGGGTCGAATGCAAACTGTTCAAGCGCTTGCCAATCGTGTATTGGGCAACGTACAAAAAATAATTATCGGTAAACAGAATGAAGTTCGTCTGACGATTGTTGCCCTCCTCTGTGAAGGCCATCTCTTGATTGAAGATGTACCAGGCGTCGGCAAGACCATGCTCGCCCGCGCCATCGCCCGCAGCATTGGTTGCACGTTCCGCCGCATCCAGTTTACACCCGATATGCTGCCCAGTGACGTCACTGGCGTCAGCATCTTTAACCAGAAAAATATGGAGTTCGAGTTTCGCCCCGGGCCAATTATGGCGCAAATCGTCTTGACCGATGAAATCAATCGCGCCACCCCCAAGACCCAATCCGCCTTGCTCGAAGCGATGGAAGAACGCCAAGTCACGGTAGACGGCGTCACACACGCGATGGCCCGCCCTTTCTTGGTGTTGGCCACGCAAAATCCGATTGAATATGAGGGCACCTTTCCGCTGCCCGAAGCCCAAGTTGATCGCTTTATGATGCGCATTCACCTTGGTTATCCAAGCAAAGCCCATGAGATCGATGTGCTCAATCGCCAATCGGATCATCACCCAATCCAAGATTTGGAACAGGTGGTCAGCGTCGAGGAGTTGGTTGAAGCGCAACGAATGGCGCGTTCGGTCTATGTGGACGACCTGGTGAAGGCGTATATTGTGGATTTGGTGACCACCACGCGCGACCATCCAGATATTTATCTGGGGGCTAGCCCGCGTGGCAGTTTGGGGCTTTACGCCGCCGTACGGGCGTGGGCGGCAATTGAAGGGCGCGATTTTGTCGTCCCTGATGATGTAAAATTATTGGCCGAACCAACCCTGGCCCATCGTCTGATTATCAGCCCGTCCGCCCGCATCAAAAATGTGACGCCACGCCAGATCATCGAAGACACCCTACGCCATACGCCCGTACCCGGTGCACGGGCCAAGATTCGCTAAAGAATGAGCAGTAGCTCGTAAATGGTAAATCGTAAATGGTAAATAACGCCCTCGCGACTTACTATCTCATGTTACGCCGCGGCAGCTTTGCCCCACCCGCGCCCAAAGGGCTCCCGCTCCCCGTGGGCGGGAATGATCGCGGGACAGTAGCAACAAGGCCGCTATCTCGTGACGGTCCTCCCCCATCGGGGGAGTAAGAGGGGGCGGATAGGTGCCTGCGTAACATGCGTTACTATTTACCATTTACCATTTACCACTAACTAACCTATGTCCTCACGCTTAATTTTTCTACTTAGTTCACTTGTCATCACCTGGGTCATCGCGCTCAACAGTGGGCGCGATTTGGCTTTCAATTTGGCTTATCTGCTCACCGGCGTGCTCTTGATCAGTTATTTCTGGGCGTGGAACAGCGTACGCTCGGTCAATTTGCGTCGTTTTACGCGTACGCGCCGCAGCCAGGTGGGGCAGTTCGCCGAAGAACAATTCGAGATTGCCAATCAAAGTATGATCCCCAAACTCTGGTTAGAGATCAGAGATGAATCAACCTTGCCCTGGCATCGCGCCAGCCGTGTGGTCAGCAATGTTGGGCGGAATAGCAGCCAACGCTGGCAAGTAAAAACACTCTGTACACAACGCGGACGCTTTCGACTGGGGCCAGTCACGCTGCACAGCAGCGATCCGCTGGGGATCTTCGAGGTTGAACAAAGTCTGAGCAGCACCGGCTTTATGATCGTCTACCCGTTCACAGTCGAGTTGACCTCGTTCGAGCCCACCATTTCCGATCTGTCGGGCGGTGAGGCTCGCCATCGCCGCACCTATCAATTGACCAGCAATGTAGCTGGGGTGCGCGATTATGTGCATGGTGACAGTCTGAATCGCATTCACTGGCCGAGCAGTGCGCGCGCACGCCGCTTGATGACCAAAGAATTTGAATTGGATCCGACGGCGGATATCTGGCTCTATTTAGATCTTTATCAAGGAGCCGAGAGCACCATGCCCTGGACACCCACCGCGCCAGAGCCTGGAATCGCGGCGCTGCGCAATCGTAACCGTCAGACAACTGCGTTTGAATTGCCACCCATTACCACCGAGTATGCGGTGACGGTGACGGCTAGCCTAGCGCGCTTTTTTCTGATGCGCAGTCGCTCGGTGGGCATGAGCAGTCGCGGGCGCAGTCGCGAATTTTTGCAGGCCGACCGCGGTGAACGCCAGTTAAACAAAATATTAGAAGCGCTAGCTGTGGTAGAAGCGGGGGGTGACTTACCGTTGGCAAATTTAATTGCCACAGAAGGGGTGCGCCTTAACCGTAATGATACTTTGATCGCAATCAGCGCCGATCCGAACCCAGCCTGGGCCAGTACGCTGCAACAGTTGCAACGGCGTGGTGTGCACAGTATTGCGGTCATTATCGACGCCACCACCTTTGCGCGGCCGCAAAGTTATGAAGGCGTGCTCATCGAACTAGAAGCCGCCAGCATCCCCGCCTACATCGTGCGGCGTGGCGATGCGATTGATCAGGCGTTGCGTGAACCAATGCGCATGGCGAAGTCCTTTAACGGCAAAATATAAGCGACCAATCCAATAACGCATTATCGGGTAGATTACGGACCACAACGGTAACACAGAGCACACAAAGCTAGCACAGAGCCACACAGAGGGGAAAAGTAAATGATGATTGCCGTTTCTCTGTGTGGCTCTGTGCTAGCTTTTTCTCTGCGCGCTCCGTGTCACTGTTTTTATAGTACGTGTATAACCTGATTTACTCACTCATGTTACGCAATGGCTAGCAAAAAAGCTTAACGCAGAGGCGCAAAGACGCAAAGAACGGCGAAGAAAAACGAAAGCCAACGCGAAAAAGCCTGCGCAGGTTCGGCCCGTGACCGCTGCCTGGTTTTTCTTGGCACCGCTTGGGCACCCTCTGGGTATATTTGCGTCAAAATTTTAGCCGTCCGTAACATGAGTTACTCAGTGTCTCAGCAACGGCAGGAAAAGCCGCTTCGATAACGATGGCTCTGGCGCTGGGTCCAGCCCGGTTGGGGTTGACACGAAACCTGCGTCCCACG
>JBBQBY010000154.1:0-13820 GCA_038318235.1 Caldilineales bacterium | reverse complement strand
ATCGGACGCGGATCAACGCAGATAGACGCGGATTTTTTTCTAAACAATCGGTTTTTCGACCTTTCACATAGCGTATGCCATCGGCAAACCGTTTGCTCTGCGCAAATCCGCGTTTATCCGCGTCCGAATTGAGAATTCCTGTTCGCACCCAACTCTACCAATAACAACTCATCGCTGGTTGCAGTCGAACCTAGTGAAAACGCACGAATTTACTGCTGGTTTCCTGTGAATTCGTGTAATTCGTGCTGCTTTTTCTCCTTGGTGACCACCGTGCCTGTGTTCCTAACTGTTCAACTAATTCATGCGGGTTGTTTTCCACCACGCGACGAAACGGTCGGTGCCTTCATCCATCGTGACGCGTGGTTCGTAACCCAAGTCACGGCGCGCCGCGGAGATGTCTAGCGTCATGCTTTTGGCCAACAGGCTGACCGTGTGGCAGGTAAGCGACGGTTCGCCTTTTAGTTGTAAAAGAATGTGGATGGCTTCCAAAAGCTGGGCTGCAGCAAAGGCAACCGGAAAAGCGACACGACGGTGCGGGAATTCGTAGCCCAACTCTGCGCACAGTGCTTGCAGTTTGGCCCAGATCAGCACAGGTTCACCATTCGTAATATTATACTTTTTGCCCAACGTCGTCACCGGTGAGCGTTGACAGAGCAGGAGCGCATCCACCGCGTTATCAATATAGGTAAAATCTTGCACATTCTTGCCCAGACCTATAATCGGTAAGCGCCCTTGTTCCAATGCGCGCAGCAGGCGTGGAATAATCCGCGTATCGCCTGGGCCAAAGATCGCACGCGGACGCATGGTGATCACCGGCAGGCCATCCCGGTGCGCGCGCTCAATTGCCTGTTCGGCCCCAAACTTAGTGGCGGTATAGGCGTTGACCAGTTTAGCCGGCAAGCGGTCATACTCACCCACCTGCAAACGGTCTTGATCGCCAAAATAAATGCCGGACGTTGATACATGCACCAGGCGCACCACCTGCTGATCCATACAACCCTGAATCACATTTTTTGTGCCGGTGACATTGGTGAGGAAGAGATCCTGATAACGACCCCACGGTGCAACATTGGCGCCACAATGAAAAACGACATCTTGGCCAGCGCAAGCCTGGTTCACAATTTCAGCGTCAGCTAAATCGCCCCACACAAACCCGATGCCAGCCTTTTGTAAAGGTTCACCCGACGCAGAATTGCGCCCTAGGACGGTGACAATATCCCCTTGGGCGCACAGACGGCGGGCCAGCGCCCCGCCCAAAAAACCCGTGCCGCCGGTTACTAGCGCCCGCATAATTCACCTTTATACTGCCGATTGCACTTCGCATGCTTCATTTTGTTCTCCATTCCATTCAATGCCCAGCGTTGTCGCCGCGACTAGGCCGACCCCAACGCCAAAATTGCCATAGGCTAGCGAATTGTGCAAACCAGGGAGGGGTAGATGTTATGCTGGCAGAAGAAATAGATGATGATAACTGCGTGCGCCATATGCTCTCTGTGCAATTGCTTTGCACGTGTCGATGATACAACAAAAAAAGTAAGGGTGGGCATACTTGCCCACCCTTACTTTTTACTATGCGTTACAACGCCATCACATCTAAACTACAGGGCAAGCGTAAACGGCTATTTACGCGTAATCAGCGGCAGATAGATCGAATCCATCGGTTGAACGCGGGCTGGGGTCAACGGGTCACCCAGAAGTAGGAAGGTTCGGAGCATATCTTGACAACATGTGCTATGTTGGCGCAGATCGTCATAACCGGCAGCCACCAGTTCACCCATGTGGGCCTTCATGGACGGCGCAGCCCATAAGGCGCTATAGAAGCCGTGTTGTAAGTTAGCGTGACCAGTGGTCACACTCAACCCGGCTGGCCCCCAAACGGCAACCGCGCCCCCTTTAGGATTCAAGAACATGCGCTCATCGAAGGTCGTGCCCGAAATCGCTGGTTTGGCAAATTGCGAGGTGTAACAAGTCATCGACAGCGAGATAAAAAGGGCGTCAGCATTCGAGAGCAGATCGGTGTCATACAAACTGAACAAATAATTCTTGGCTGCATTGGGGTCGGTCGCCCCCCATTGCCAGTGATGGCTGTGACCATTATAAGTGACTAACCCAGCCCCAGCCGTCAGATCCGCCATTACATTGGCCCAGGTTGTATACGGATCGGAGATGCGCCACGGTTCTACACCCTGTGGATCACTAACCTGGGGATAGGGATCATAATAAACACGTTTCGCATTAAAACCAAGTTTGCTCTTGTCATAACAACGCGTGCCATACTTGCCGTCCACATAACAGTTAGGATCATTGGCATTTTGGTTATTAAGATCGGGCGGGTAGGCCAAAAGCTTAACGCCCTCATCACTATCGGCCGCAAAATCGCCCGCGCCATCTTTCAGCGCTCTGCCACTGGCATCGATCCCCGTGACATAGTTGTCAGCTAGAAAGACGCTTTGGCCGCGCCAAGCGCCCATGTTTGAATCCGTCTCGTAATGGACAATCTTTTTAACAACACTCGCCAGTTCATCGGCGCTTTTGACCGGGAAACGGCCAATCCAGAGGTCAGCATTGAACAGTTGACCATCGCCAGTGAGGGCATCATCGCCGTCTAACTGGGCGAAACAATTTTCACAGGAGGTTTCCCCCAACCAGGGATCCACATTGGCCATATAGGCGGGCATAAAGTTTGTATTATTTTGTTTGGTGTAGTTGTGCGGATCCCATGTGGCGTCGCCGACCAACACGACGGAAATGGGTGCAGGTTGCCAGTTGGCCTTCGCAAACCGCAAGAAGCTGCGAATGGCCGGGGCCGAGACTTGCCCAAAGCTCCAAGCATCGTAAATCGTTTGGACATCGATGGCGGTGGCCGTATAGCCTTGCGCACGCCGGTGGGCTAGCAACGGGTCTAGGGCTGCGATAAATCCTTTAGGCGCAATGTAAACGGCATCGGCCCCCGTACCGGCGCTAAAAACTACTGGCGTGTGCGCGCTTGCCTGTGGTGTCTGAATGAGACCCGGCCCGGCCAGCAGGTAATCATGCGCCGTTGGCCCGTCCTGGAAACCCGCCGCAGTGACGCCGGTCAAGATCACAGGCGTCAGCGGATTGGTTACGTCGTAGAGTTGATATTGAGCATTGTTGGTTGGGGCATTCTGCCAACTATAGAGCCAAGCGCCGTCTAGCCCCGAAAAAGCTGCGCCTTTATTTTGAAAGTTTAGCGTTACCGGTCGCTGCCAGAAGATCCGATCAAGATTGACCCCTTGGACGACTGTGCCAGGCAGCAAAGTGAGGTGTAATTCGCTGGCATTCGTGGCTGTGATCAGGGATAAAGCCCAATTCTGAATAAGCAAACTCTGCGGCGCGCTGTTCCACTTCAATGCGGTTGTCACGTTACCCAGATCAACTTGTAAATTATAGTTCGCTCTAAAATAGGCGCTTAGGGTGAAGGTAAAGGTGGAGGTGCCAGCGGTTAGCGGCAAAACATTGTTCAAGCTGACGGTCGCGGTCGGATAGGTGGCGCTATTCCCTTGTTGTGCTGGGGTCACCTCCATCTGGGTATTAAACCAATGATCGCCATCAAGGCCAGCCTGATTGGATTGATAGACCAGGTTCTGTTCCCAAATGCCCTTTTCAACGGCCGCCTGGGTGGCGGTCGCGCCCCCTGGCGTCACCGCGCGCGTGGTCATCCGCAAACCATCGGTTGATTCAACCGTAAGCCAATAAACCTCGTTCAAATTCCAACGGTCACCTACGCTTGCGGCATAAAATTGGACCGCCAGGCTGGGGCTTTGCACAATATCCAGTGGGATTTCTGTCCCATTGTGATACAAATGTACCTTGGACAGATCGACCGCGGCAGGATTTAAGCCGGCATCAGTCAGGGCTTGGCCACTGATGTTTTGTAGCCCAACTTTGTCCACTACCACTTTGATCGCGGTGCTGGCAGCAGCGGGATTGGTTGGTTCGAGGCTTTCAGGGGCAACGGCGGCGGTCGTTACATTACTGGATTGAGCGGGCAGGGATTGGAGAAAATTCGTCATGCGGCCTTCGATTGGCGTAGCTCCCGCCGCCGTTACTTTCAAAGCGGTGGCAAATTTTGTCACACCCTTGTTTTGATAGAGGGGGCTGATCGCCACCACGGCGATCCGTTGACCGTGAATTTGTCCTTGGCGCAGGATAAAGACCGGTGAGGTAGGCAAAGCGGGCTGCGCCGGCGGATTCAGATCCGTGTGATCCACCCAATCCAGCGCGGGTGGTTGTAATGGCCCGGAAGGTTGCAAATTTTCCTTCCAATCAACATTATTCACTTCTGCAATTTGCAGTGGATCAGCTAGTGCCTGATCGGGCAGATGTAAAGTTATCAATTGCATGGGCAGGTCATAGCCCTGGAAATGTTCAACAGGCAGGTTTTGTAATGCAGCTGTGCTAGCGGCAACGGCGGCAGCGGAAGCAACCTCAGCGCTGGCGACATTTCCCCAAGTCAGTTCAACACCTGCACTGGTGGTCGCAATACGGACATTTGTGGCCCCGTCGCCTGGCCCAACCTGTTCCTCTGCCGCGCGGGCAGATAGAGGAGCATTCGCTACTATAAGGGCAAGTACGGCTAATAGCCCAGAAATCCTGGAGATCCACCTAGAAAATTTTCGCATCTTCTCCTCACCAAATTAAAATACTGTCCACTCTTTACTCGAAAAATAAAATTTTAAGCTGTAATCGTAACTACCAAGCCACCCCCTCCTAACCTCCCCCAAACAGGGGAGGAATTGTCACGGGACGCGTCGAGAACTGCGCGCATCATGTGACGGTTCCCTCCCTCGTTTGGGGAGGGTTAGGAGGGGGTTAGCAGTTACCTATAATCAACCTATACTGGTTGATTTTTTAAGTGACTAAACTATACCTTACGAATTTGCCATATAGGTAAAAGACCTTATTCTGATTTAATTTTGTGCCTTTGTAGGTGCGGTTTTTAACCGCACCTACAAGACCGATCTGGCTCTGTTTTGCTATCCAAATAATAAATCGAAATAAACTCTAAACTAGTCCCTAATCCTATCAAATGGTTGATTTTGCTATCGCCTAGCATTAGCATTGCGGGGAGCTAAATTATGGCTGGCAAAAAGAAATAGGATGGTGTATCAGTATACTCCAATCATGAAGTGATAAGTATTACAATTTTCTTACTGAATTTATAGATCAAAAGAGTCAGTTGCCTATAGATATCGATCACCAACAACAAATAAGCAGTGCGTATGCACTGCTTGCTCAATATCATACTTTACCTACCGCCCTTATACCGGTCGATAGGACGACTATTCCACCACGCTTTTCTGCGTTTTGCTCTACTCTAATTTTACAAAAAATCGGGCAAACTTCGTTGCGATCGATTGGCAGCCAAAACTTAGTTGCATTTACCTTCTACACCACGCAGATCGCGGCGATATACATAATCTCAGCGCAACGCGCTTGACCAATTTAGATGCTTTAAGGCGTTGGGATCAGGTTTTACAAAGTTGGGGCTTATCGAGGATATAAAAACGCTGGTCAATCGTAGAGCCATAATTCTACGATTGACCAGCGTTCTAAAGCTAAATCTAAAGGCGTGCAGTACCGAATTATTCTTTTTTGCGGCGTGAGGCGATGGCGGCTGACAAAGCTGCTAGACCGGAGCCAAAGAGGATAACCGTTACAGGTTCAGGAATCGCGACAGGTCTAGACGGTGAAGGTGGCACAGGTGTGTTCGTCGACGCAGGTGTCGGTGCGGCAGGCGTCGAAGTTGGCACACCTGGCACGGGTGTGTTGGTGGGCGGTACAGGCGTGTTGGTGGGCGGTACAGGCGTGTTCGTCGCTGTTGGCGGTTCCACAGTAGGCGTAATCGCATCCTGTGCCAACGCACGAGAGGCAGCAAAACTGGGCAAAAGCGCCAGTGCCAAAATGACTAAGAGCGTAGCTAAAAATGCTAATTTTATGCGAACAGTGCTTTTCATTCTACAAGTTCTCCTTACGTTTGAAAGATGGCGTCGAAAAGATGATAATGAACAAATAATATTTAGGTTGTGGTCTAGATGGATGATCAAAAATTGCCGACAACCATCCGATAATTCAACAGAAATTATTGTAACATGTAATATCAAAAGAAGGAAATCAACTTAAATAGCCGTGGATGAATTAATTATACTTTATAGGAGCAGAATAAAAAAATTCCCTAACACCGATAAGTCTACTTTGGTGGTGGATGGCCGAAGATGGTGGACAATAGACGAGGCGCAGTTTCTATAACGTCTACAAATTTTATAATGTCTACAAAAACCCAACCTGTGATCATTGAGCATATAACTTAACGCACGTTGCGCCCATGACACCGTAGCGGCGTGATTCATCACACCCCTACAAGCTTTAATCTGCATAATGTGAGTGACTAATTTAGCAAAGTAAACGCTGATTAATTGTAGTTGATTAGGTGGTTTCTAGCCTGGCAAACTAGGGCAAACGTGCATCAGTGAAATGCCAGGCGTAGCGATATCATTGGCTAAGCGTAATTAAACTTTAATTATAATTTACGATAGAGGATTTGGTTTATTGACAGGAGTAGATTTTGTGACCTATACTACCGCCGTCTAATTCCAAGACAAACAAAGTACTATTTATTGGATAAAAATTCAAACAAATATGTCATATGGAGGTGTCGATGACAGAAGAACAGCCTCAAGCAACCCATCATCTCACAGCCTCGGAACTCTCCATCGCACCCAACATCGCAGACCAATCAATCGAGCCAGCACAAGCCGCAACGCATCCGTTCAACCGGCGGCATTTGTTAGGTGGCGCCGTCTCAGTTGCAGCTACCATGACCGCGCTAAGCGCGCCGGCGCCGATCAACGCACAGACAACGCCAGCCGCTGAGCAAACCGCGACGCCGGCGATGCGTTCAGCCCAGCCATCGGTGGACGCGGCCGCCGGCACAACACCGACTCTGCCCTCGCTTGCCGTTATTGCCCTGAATCGAATGGGATTTGGTCCGCGCCCAGGCGATCTCGATGCCTTCAACGCATTGGGTAATACACCCGAAGCGGCACTGGCTGTCTATGTAGAGCAACAATTGAACCCAGCCAGCATTGATGACAGCACTTGTGATACCATTTTAGCCGGTTATCAGTTCCAAACGCTGAACAAATCCTTGGCGCAGCTTTGGGCCGATCATGTCACCGCGCCGATGATCCCCTATGATGTGCGCCAACTGCCAGTGCGTGAAACCGAAAAAGCAACGCTGCTCAAAGCAGTTTACAGTAAACGCCAGTTACAAGAGGTGCTCGCCGATTTTTGGTTTAATCATTTTAATATTCAAGGCTGGGACTACTGGGCCGCACCGGTCTTTGTCCACTACGACCGCGATGTCATTCGCGGCAACATGCTGGGTAATTTCCGCCAGATGTTGGGTGCGGTGGCGCAAAGCCCGGCCATGCTCTATTTTCTGGATAACCAATCCAATTCGGGCGGCAATCCCAACGAAAATTATGCGCGCGAGTTATTCGAGTTGCATACGATGGGTTCAGAGAATTACCTTGGCGTGGTCCCGCTGACGGTAGGTGCCAACGGTGGCTTTGAACATCCTGGCCCCAAGGATGCGAATGGTCGACCGCTGCTTTATGTCGATGATGACGTTTATGGTGCTACCACCTGCTTTACGGGTTGGCGCATCAACACAGACACTGGCCTCTTTGCCTTTGATAGCGCCGCCCATTTTCCCTATCAAAAATTGGTGCTTGGCCAAGCGATCCCCGCTTCGCAGGGCATTAAAGATGGCAATGATGTGCTGGATATCTTGGCCCACCATTCGGGCACGGCACACTTTATCTGCCGTAAACTCTGTCGTCGTTTGATCGGCGACAACCCGCCAGAAAGTGTGATCCAGGCGGCGGCAGCGGTCTTTAGTGCGAATGTAGACGCACCGGATCAATTGAAGCAGGTGACTAGGACAATTTTACTATCAACAGAATTTCGTACGACCTGGGGCGAAAAGATCAAGCGTCCGCTTGAATATGTCGTCAGCCTGTTGCGGGCCGCCCAGGCCGATTTCAAACCAGACGATAGTTTTCTCTGGTTTACGAGCCTGATGGGGCAACGCTTATATTCGTGGCAGCCACCCAATGGGTATCCTGATTTCAAGACCACATGGAGTAGCACCATGCCCATGTTACAGCGCTGGCGCGTCTGCAATTGGCTATTAAACTCATGGACCTATGGTGGGACGGAAGCGAACAAAGATCAACTGCGCATCAGCTTTACCAACCCACCCACGCTGAAGAAATCAACCGATCTGGTCGATGGTTGGTCAATGGCGCTGTTGGGGCGCCTGCTACCCGATAACGAGCGCCAGCCCGTTGTTGATTTCATGGCAGATGGGCGCAACCCAACTTCTGATCTGCCTGATAAAGAGATTGAGGATCGACTGGCCTTTATGATCGGTTTGATCTTCATGGCGCCGTCCTTTCAATGGCGGTAATTTCAGTAGGACAGTAAATCAGTGTCGATAAGTACATATGACTGTCTTACCGTCTCACAGATCGAACTCTCGTACGTAGAGCAAGGAGGCACCAATGAATAAATTATCCCGGCGCGGGTTTATGGTTGGCTGTTCAACGGCAATTGCGGCCATGGCCGGTGGACGATTAAGTTATGTTGCGTTTGGTAGCCCGGCAGAAGAACCAAACCAGGACATCTTGGTGGTAGTTTTTCTGCGTGGTGGCATGGATGGATTGAGTACCGTCTTTCCAATTGCGGGGGATGATCGGGGTTTTTATGAACAAAGTCGCGAGAATATTGCGATTCCGGTGAGCGGCGCCAATGCGGCGCTGGGGCTCAGCGATCAGTTCGGTCTGCATCCGAGTGGTGCGGCCTTTCTTGATCTCTACCAGGCTAAAAAATTAGCAATTGTCCATGCCGCCGGTCTGACCAGCGATACGCGCAGCCATTTTGATGCGCAACAATATATCGAGCTGGGGACGCCTGGTTCCAAGAGCAGCACCAGCGGCTGGTTGACACGCCATTTACATTCAGCGGGTAACCTACCAGCCCAAATCATCATGCCGGCGATGGCGACGGGCAATTTGTCGCCGACTTCACTCGTGGGCAGCAATGAAACGATTGGCATGACCAATCCCAACGATTTCACCTTTGGCGGTCAATGGTTCTATGGGTCGCGGCAGCAGGCGGCCCTGCGTAAGATGTATGCGGGTGACAGTTGGCTGCATAGCGCGGGCGTGGAGACATTGAACGCGATGGATGTTGTCTCAAGCGCCAATCCAGGCAATTACACGCCGGGTAATGGCGCGGTCTATCCCGGCGGTAGCTTTGGTGATAACTTAAAAACCGTCGCGCAGATGGTTAAACTACAATTGGGGCTGCGCGTGGCGACGGTTGATCTGGGTGGTTGGGACACGCACGAATATCAGGGTGACCAAGGTACGGGCTATTTTGCCAATCAATTTGGCCAATTGACAAACGGGCTTAATGCGCTCTTCACCGATCTGAGCAATGCCAATGGCACTGACCATACACAACGGTTGACGATTGTGGTGATGAGCGAATTTGGGCGCACGTTTAAGCAAAATGCCAGCCGCGGCACCGATCATGGGCATGGCAACGTCATGTTTGTGCTTGGCGGCCAGGTAAATGGGGGCCAGGTCTATGGCCAGTGGCCCGGTCTAAGCACCGACCAACTCTACGACCATCGCGATCTACAGATTACCACCGACTATCGGCGCGTTTTGAGCGAAATTCTAATCCGCCGGCTGGGTAATCCTAAGCTGGGTACGGTCTTTCCCAATTATACCAATTATGCGCCATTGGGGCTGGTGCAGGGTGCCGATCTGACGCCAGACTATGCTAACAGTTCCCCGACGCCCACCCCAACGCCGCTTGTGACACCAACGCCCGGTGGTACGATTCCGTCGAGCAATGCTAGTGTCTACTTGCCCTTCGTACAGCGCTAGCCGACAACTGCTTGAATAGCGAAATATTTACTTTGCAGCGGCGTAAGCATCATGTAAAAGCGTTACACAGAGCACACAGAGAAACACAACGGTAAGTGTTTATTTCTCTGTGTGCTCTGTGTAACGGCTGTTCCTGCGTCACATGCGTCCTTAATTCTCATCAGCTACACCATTCAAGCGGTTGTTTGATGCTGTTTTCCGTGCTCAGTAGCGATCTGCTTGAAGAGATCGCCGTGGTTTAGATTGATCAGTTCCACATCCCAATCCAAAACCGCCTGAAATGCCGTCGGATCCTTGGCCGGATGATAGATCATCAGCTTGATCCCACGTGCCCGACAGGCTGCGACGAGTTCTGGACTCATTTTCTCCAACGCTACCTCGACAATATTCGCGCGGAATCGCTCATGGGCGTCGATCACATTAGCCACATTTTCAACATTGATCTTTAATTGCAACTGTGGGTCCAACGCCCGCAGTTGGAGTGCCCACTCATCATACTCAGACCAGAAAAAGCAATCATCTTGTAGATCGGCCGCGTAGATCAGGTCACGAATTTGTGGCGGGGTGCCGGCCTTCACGTCAATGAAGAGCTTGGCCTTGCCCTTGATCCACCGCAGAAACGGTTCTAGGCGTGGGACTTTTTCACCCGCAAACTTGGGATTAAACCAACTACCCGCATCAAGTTTATCCAACTCGTCGGCACTCAAATCACTAATTTGCCCATGACCGTTGGTGGTGGCGTCGACGGCCGGCCCATGCATCAGATAGAAGACGCCGTCTTTGCTACAATTTACGTCAATTTCCACATAATCCATGCCCCAATCGATACACAATTGTGACGATGCATAGGTGTTTTCTGGCGCATATTCGTTGGCGCCTTTGTGACAGACGATTTCGATTTTTGTCATAACTTTCTCTGCTTTTCTCGTGACAATGTAGACCATTGTCACGCCAATGTGCGCTCCAAATCATCTAGCAGTGCCAACAATTCCAACGGAAACTTGATCGTATATTGGGGAATCTCCGAGGCATCCGCCGGCACCTTGGCCCGGCGTGGCGCCCAATCCAACCAGACACTAATGATGCCCAGCGCGTTTGCCCCTTTGATATCACGCGCAAGATTGTTCCCCACCATAATCGTGTGACCGTAATCTTCACGCGCAATACCCAGTTGATCCAGGGCGCGCTCAAACATACGCGCGTCTGGTTTCTCCACCCCCACTTCACTGGAAATCGCAAAGGCGTCAAAGCAAGCGTAGAGTTCATGCTGGTGATAAATGTTGTGAAAACTGCCTGCCGGCCCATCCGCCACCAACGCCACAATATAACCGCGTTGCTTTAATGTGTGTAGCAACTCAGCCGCGCCCGGAATCAACTCGGCGCGCTGGACGACTTCGGCAGCGTCTTTGATTTCGGTGCCTTCGTCCACCAGGGTGTCACCAGAATCCAGACAAACCACGCGGATTTTACGGGCTGGGGTGCTAGATTTCACGGTATCAAGTTCCTTTATCAGTTTTCTTTGCGGCTTAGCGGGAAGGATAATCAGCCTAGACGAAACTGTAGCATGATTTTAAAAATCTTGCCACCCCAGACTACAACTTCTGTCGCCAATCAACGTATAATAGAGATATGGCCACCAAATCAAAACAGCAACCGAAAAAGCAATCCATGTCCGCCAAACTTGGTGGTTTTGACGCCTTTCTCAGCGATGTGCGCCAGCGCGCTGCTGCTGCCCCACCCGATTGGGCCGGGACAAAACAGTTTGTCAATGAAATCAGCAACTATTACGCCTTTGTGCGCCCGCAAGAGATCCTCACCCATCCGGTGCGCTTCTTAAAGCAGGCCGCCGGTGAGCCGCCCGTACGCTTTGGCACCCAGGGTTTTAACCGTTCGCTGGTTGATGATGACAACCCCGCGCGCCACTATACGGCCTTTGTCTTTATCGGGTTCTGGTTGCCCGCGCTCTTAGCGTTTGCTGTACTCTGGGCCTGGGAAATTCTGGGCTTTTTGCGCTATCGCTTCAAATGGAGCCAGCCCGATGTCCGTTCTGGCTATGTCGGCATTCGCCATGGGCGGGCAGTACGGCGCAACGGGGCCCATGTTTTGCCCGATCTGATGGCGCAGGATTTGGCCGAACGATAAATATCCAGGCGGCATAGAGTCGGCTAGAGTTGCGTTGCCATCAACCAAAATTCTTTATACCGCTCAGATCGGCTATAATAGAGCAGTAGAAGTGATAAAGTTTTGCCAGCAGATTTCGTTTATCTGTAAAGTGACAAACCCTCATTATGCAGAAATCCCTACGCTCAACTGAGACTCGCCCCCAATTTAATTTTGATCAAATTGATCCGCACACAAAACATGTTACACCGCGCCTGATTGCGGCCGTTACAGCTAGAATTGTTCAACACCTGCACCCAATCCTGGTTGTTCTATTTGGCTCACAGGCAAGTGGTAAGGCGACAAAAGGTAGCGATATTGATCTTTTGGTTGTCATCGAAGATACACATCTATTCGCTGGGCTAAAACGGCGCACGCGTTTTGGCAAACTTTTGGCGTTATTCCCCTTTCGTTCTTTTGGCTTGGATGCCATTATTCTCACGAATGCAGAGGTACAAGCCCTGCAGAAGACCAACGCAGGCGAGTGGGACTTGGTTTTAGAAATCCTGAATGAAGGCAAGATCCTTTATGGCAACACCACCCCAACGCGGGATCAGCGAACATGTGCGGCAACGGACACGCGAATGGTTCCGCAAAGCTGAACATGAATTGGCTTTTCTTGAAATTGCGCCTTTGGACCTAAGTGATCCACCCACGGATACCACTTGCAAAATGGCGCATATGGTTGCTGAGTATTCCCTCAAAGCCTACTTGATGCTAAACAAACATAAAATCGATAAGAGCCATGATCTGGTTGAAATTCTCAACGATTGTATAGTAGTGCATCACGATCCTGAGTTTGAAAAGCTTAGAACAGATTGCCAGATGTTAACCGAATATCGTCTTGATTCGGTCTATCCAGGTGCGATGGTAGAAAGCATTAGCATAGAAGAAGCAAGAATCGCGATTAACGCAGCTCGAAATATCAAATCCTTCCTATTGGAAAAGGCAAAAGAACTGGGTTACTCGCAGTAACGCCAGCAGGGATACCTTTACAACGAATCTGTTTTCAAGCTTCTGTATCCACTGGATCAACCCCGGTCACGCTGCGCGCCGCACTATTGGCCAAGACATCACAGCGCTCATTCATTGCGTCGCCAGCGTGGCCCTTTGTCCAATGCCAGGAGACACCACCCGCCAGTTGATGGCGTTCGATGGCCGCAAGCAGCCGCCGCCACAAATCTTGATTCTTCACCGGCTGTTTGGCGGCTGTGCGCCAGTTGTTGCGTTGCCAATTGTGAACCCACTGCGTGATGCCGTTGCGCAGATATTGGCTATCGGTATAAATTTCTACCAGGCAAGGCCGCTTTAACGCTTCCAGTGCCTCGATCGCCGCCCGCAATTCCATCCGGTTATTCGTGGTTTGTCGAAAGCGTCCACTGAGTTCCTTGGTCGTGGCATCATATTGTAAAATTGCCGCCCATCCACCCGGGCCAGGGTTGCCAATACAACCACCGTCGGTGAAGGCAATTACTTTGTTGGCATTCGACATAAAATCTGGCGGCTCCTCAATGCATTCTCTGTGTACCAGCTAACTTACTCACGGTTCGGTCATTTTGGAAACAGATTTTGAGATTTGTCCAAATTTCGCTCCACTTGGGCTACGAAATACAGTCGAATCGCAAGGCTTTCTCCCACTTTATAAAAGGGTTTGATCTCGTTGATTGGCAAGTGGGA
>JBBQBY010000153.1:0-13828 GCA_038318235.1 Caldilineales bacterium | reverse complement strand
ATGCTCTAGACAACCTCACATCTCGTACCCTTTTTATGCGTAGACTCACCCTCCTTTTAATCGCGCTTGGCATTGCGGTTTATGCCCAACGTTTGCTCGCCAATCCCGACAACTTTGCGCCTTACGTGCTGCGTGATGGATTGATACTGGCTGCTATCGCGGCGCTGCTCTTTGCCCTCAACGCGCCGCTTTGGCAGCCAGTGTGGCATATTCCGCTGGCCAGTGATCGCACTTTACCGATCAGCACCATCCTTATCACCACTGGCTTGATCTGTGCTTTCGCCGGTGGTTTTGGGATAATGTTCTTGGGCGCCGGCGTCTATCATTTGCCCGGCCTGATCCTATGGGGATTGGGCCTTCTCCTGTTGGTGCTCGGCGCTTGGTGGCCAGGCGTGACGGCGTTCTATCATCGCCCAGCTTATCGCTGGCAAACTGACGCCGCTGGAAAATTTGTGCGCATGGCACTGGGCAATGGTGACGTTGAATCAATCGATGCCGCCACGCGACCACAGCGCACACATTGGGTCAGTTCACTCCTCTGGTTATTGATCCTGATCGGCATCGGGGCCTTTTTGCGGCTCTGGCAATTGACCAGTTTGCCACCGGATTGTATCGATACCGAGTGCGTACGGGCGCTCGCTTTACTGGATGGCAGCGCCGGTGTTTCGCTGTTCAACCTGCTGACGCGTGCACTCTTCGCTTGGAGCGGGCAGAGCCTGTTGAGTCTGCGTTTGAGCAGCGCGCTTTTTGGCATTGTAACCGTGCCCGCGCTTTACTTGGCCGCGCGCCCGATTACGCGCGGTGGCGCGTTGCTGGCGACGAGTTTATTAGCCCTGAGTCCCTGGCACATCTGGGCCAGCCGCAGTTCTGAACCGTGGATCGTAACATCCTTGCTGCTCTTTCTGGCGATCTGGGCAACCTTTCAGGCTATCGCAGAAAGTGACCGGCGCTGGTGGGTGCTGGCGGGCCTGGGTTTTGGTCTGACGATGGTGACCACGCCGGCGTTGCAACTGCCACTTTTGCTCTGGGTTTTCCTGATCTTCGGCATAACAACAAGCCAAAATCCCCGCTCGCTCATTCGCAATATGTTATTACCGCTTGCAATGTTAGCAGTGGCGCTGCCTGGTCTGTTGCGCGCATTCGAGACCGGGACACTATGGCCGGCAACCGACAACGCGCCTTCGCTTGCGGCGATCACCAACGAATTGTTGACTAACCTGCTGCATCAGAGCACTGGTAGTACGGTAACGCTTTTTAGCAATAACGCGCTACTAGACGGGCTGACAGTGGTGTTGGCCGTCCTGGGGTTGGGGTGTCTATTGCGCCATCTGCGCCACCTTACTGCCTGTGGCTTGATCGCAGGGGGCATGCTGGTGGGGTTGGCACTTACCCGGATTGATCTAACACAGACGGCGCCGGCCAGTTTCTTGCTGGCGCTCTTACCCTTTTTTTTGCTCAGCGCCGCCGTAGCGTTGGATCAATTGCTCCATGCCTTTCAGCAGACGTGGAGACCGATCATAAAACCTGCGCGCATGGCTGGCGCGGCGCTGGTGCTGGTGCTTTTGATCGGTGGTCGCACCACACTTGCCTTCACCCGCCATTTACAGTCCATCACTTCAGGCGCACAGAATTCCACGGACGTGGCCATCGGACGCTTTCTGGCCCAGCAGTTGCATGCAGCGCCCGCCAACACACTCTTCTTTGCCCCAGCCACGGTGTTGGCCAATCCAGCCACCCGCTTATTGGCCGGCGCCGCATTGGAAAGCGGGGCCGTGCGCCCGTTGGAGACTGCGCTGGATTTTGTGCTGGCGGGCGCAACCGGCGCCAATCTGCGCTATCTGGTGCCGCTGGCCGACCAGGAATTGCTGCAACTGTTGCAACAAATTTACCCGAATAGTCCTTTGCAACCGCAACTTGATGAGCAGAGCGGTGAGCTCCGGTTTATTGGCTTAGACGTGCCAGAAAGCACCGTTGCCAAGAGCCAGGGTTTACGCATGCTCTCCTTTACCGGCAATGATTTTGACGATGTGGCCAACGCCCAAGCCAGCGAGACAACTGGCCCCTTGCAATTTGACTGGCAAGATCGCCGGGATCTAAAGACGCCATTTAGTATACAGTGGCAGGGCACCTTGCTCGTTCCAGCAATCGGCAACTATACGTTTTCTGTACAAGCTGACCCTTCCCAGCAGGCCATTTTTAGCTTGCGGCTAGACAATCTGATTGTGCTCGACACCTCGCTAGGCGTCACCGAAAAACAGCAAAGCCTGGCCAAAGGTTTCTATCGCCTCACCATGCTTTATCGCAGCGGGGTAGCCCCCAGTGTACAACTGCCTAGTCCATTAATTGTCCGCTGGCAACGGCCCGGTGGTGCGCTTGAAGTCATCCCGCGCAACGTGCTGCACCAACCAGCCTTGCCCAATAATGGGCTACTGGGCACCTATTATGCGGGCAACCAGTGGCAAGGGCCAGCGCTGGACCAGCATAAAGATCTATTGATCGGGCTACCTGTTGATCTGCCCCAGCCTTATAGCGTGCATTGGCAGGGCAAGTTGGCGGCGCCGCGCGCCGGTGAATATATGTTGGCCACCCTGGGCCAGGGTGTGAACCAATTGAGCATTGATGATCAGGTATTGATCGACAACCAGCAACCGGCGCTCGAAAAGCGTGATATCACGTACACAGAGGGTACGATCTACCTGACCCAAGGCTGGCACACCATCGACGTGATGCACGCGCCGGATAGCACGCTGCCCAACACAGCCGCCGGATTGCAATTATTGTGGCAACCACCCGGCAGTGCGTCGGCATCCTTGACTAGCAATTATCTGGCGCCCGTGATTGCCGATGTGGCACCGGGCGACCTGGCGCTGCCAGCCCCACCGCCGTTGGTAGGCGGTTCTTTGGGTAATAGTGCGTTTGCCCTAGCCCAATCGATTGATCTATGGAAGCCCCAAGTTCGCATTCCACCCGCCAATTTGACGCCGTTGCGCTTTAGCAGCGTCTGGCAAGTGGGCACGGGTTGTGGCAACGGCAATGGCCAATTCAATCAGCCGCACGGCGTTGCCATCGACACTGTACACCAATTCCTTTATGTGGCGGACACCGCCAACCAACGTCTGCTGCAACTGAAATGGGATGGTACAGTTAACGCGGCTTTCCAGAGCCCGCTCTTCCAAGAACCGTTTGATGTCGAAATGAACATTGATAATTCGGTGCTCGTCTTAGATACCACCGCCCAACAGATTCTGCATGTCGATCCCGTGTCGGGGGAGATTCAGCCATTGTCGCTGGCGACGAGTTTTTATCACCCACGCGGCTTTACCGTCGATTCCGCAGGCAATTTAGCGGTGGCCGACACCGGTGGTGGACGTGTGGTCATTTTATCGGCAACCGGCCAGGTGTTAGGCGAGTTTGGCGGGCAGGGCAGTTTGCTGGCGACGGGTCAACCGGTGGATGTCTTAGCGGTCAAAGGGGCGCTTTGGGCCGTGAGCGCCGAAGACGGCCGGCTTTGGCAGCTGATCAGCAATGGTAGCCTCACGGCGTTGCCGCGCACAGATACGCTCAACGGTCCGCATATGGCGGGTCTGCCCGACAATTCATTCTTCCTGAGCGATCCGATGCGGCGAACCATCGCTTATTACGCGCCGACCGGCCAACCCTTGGGCCAGTTTGCCTTTCCGGATACATTTACGACGCCAACGGGGGTGGCAGCCACACAAATTGATAATTTTGTCTATCTGGCCGTGAGTGATAGCACGGCATGCACACTTTCGCTGTGGCGAATGGCAAACACGGAGTTACCCAAGTAAAGTACCAGTCGGTTAAATCGACAAACGCTCAATCATTTCGGATAGGATTTTGGCTCATGCAATATTTCCGGCCCGGCGGCATCTATTTTGTGGGCGATGCCATGCCCTTTTTCCATGCCGGCGTCTTTCACCTTTTTTACCTGTTAGATGAAGAACATCACAAGGCGAAAAATGGCTTGGGTGGGCATCAATGGGCGCACGCCACAACGACTGATCTCGTCCATTGGACGCATCATCCCTTAGCGCTGGCGATTACTGAGCCGAATGAAGGCTCGATCTGCACCGGCTCGGTCTTTTTCCATACTGGGCAATATTACGCCTGGTATGCCACGCGCAACTTGGATCGCACCCAGCACCTGAGCCTGGCGCTGAGTGCAGATGGCATCAACTTTCATAAAACAGCGCCGAATCCTGTGGCCATACCGGGTCCCGTTTATTCACCCTACCATTTTCGCGATCCCTTTCTGTTCCAAGATCCAGCCACTGAGCTTTTTCACTTGTTGATCACGGCGGAACAGGTTGATTACCCGCTGACCAAGCGGGGTGGCTGTCTGGCCCACCTCGTTTCCCCAGATTTACACGAATGGCGGCACGAAGAACCGTTTCTGATCCCTGGCTTTAACAAAGAACCAGAATGTCCCGATCATTTTTTCTGGAATGGCTGGTATTATCTACTCTTTGGCAACGGCTTAGTCACCCACTATCGCATGGCGCGCCAGCCGCTTGGCCCGTGGTTGCGCCCTACGATCGACCGGTTGGATGGCAATTTAGCGTGTGTTATGAAGACCGCCACATTTACGGGCAATCGGCGGATTGGGGTCGCCTGGATTGGCACGCGCGAGCACGACAAAGATGATAGCAAATTACAATGGGGTGGTCACTTGGTCTTTCGCGAATTAATCCAATTGGCGGATGGCACGCTTGGTAGCTGTTTCCCGGCGGAGATGTTGCCTACGGCTAGCGCGCCTTTAGCGCGTACGTTTACGCCATTGCTCGGCAACCATGAGCTAGCGGAGCATGAAATCTCGCTGAATGCGCCCCAAGGTTTGGCTGTGGGTATGTTGACAGAAATTCCCCAGCATGTCCGTATAACGCTGCAATTCAACCCCAACGAAAATGCCGCCCAGTTTGGGTTATGCCTACGCGGCCATGGGCTGTTTGAAGGTGGCTATGAACTTAGCTTTTATCCCCCCGAACGTATGGTCAAGTTACACAATGAAGCAATTTATGGGGTCACGGGGCTAGATCAACCTTTCACCGTAGAAATTGTCTTGTACGAAGATATTATCGATGTCAATATCGACAAGCGGCGCTGTTTGATCAATCGTTGTCCAGAACAGCGCGGGGATCGGCTCTTTTTCTTTGCGCAGGATGCCCAGGTCACGTTTAGTTCGCTGCAGGTGCTGCCCCTAGATAGTAGGCATGATTGAATTCCCGCTTGCGCCATCCACATTTGAGACGTTTGAAATTCGTACAAATGGCGTATTTATCCAAAAGACCGCATTGGCGTTACAATGCGGTTGGACGCGTAAGTTTGGCAATACGAAGGAGGTCGTCGATGGAAGCTGTTGTAGAGCCGCCGCCTGTTTCCCCCGAAAGTCTTGATCGCTATATTGATATTACAGCCGGTGTTTGCGGAGGCCGGCCGCGTGTGGCTGGACACCGGATTACGGTTATTGATATCGCAACTTGGCGGTTAAAGCTTGGCATGGCTTTAGAAGAAATCGCCGGAACATACGATTTACCATTAGCCGCTGTGTATGCAGCGATGGCTTATTACTTTGATCACAGAGCTGAAATTGATCGCCGTGCGCAAGAAGATCGAGACTTTGCTGAAGCGTTCCAACGGCAGTATCCATCACATTTGCAAGAAAAGCGCCAAGCACAACGCAGTAACTTCTTGCACACGGAATCGTGACCGAACCACTTCGTTTTCACCTCGATGAACATGTCGATCCCGATTTGGCGCGTGCATTACGCCGGGTTGGGATTGATGCAACAACAACCACGGAGGCAAACTTGCGTACGAGCAGTGATGATGCACAATTGAACTTTGCTTTGCAAGAAAGCCGCATCTTAATCACACATGATCAGGATTTTTTGCGGTTGGCTGCTCAAGGTAGCGCGCATAACGGGATTGCCTTTTGTGCTCAGGGGACGCGCACGTTAGGTCAGATGATTGAAATGCTTATCCGAATGCATGGCATCTATGCCCAAAGTGAAATGATCAATCGAGTCGAATATTTGTAAGCATGTTAAGTTTCACCACAGAGCCTGGATGTTTAAAGGAACTGGAACTTTCCTCTTGAAATTCTATCAACAAATTGCACCGTTTTGCCTAGCGCTTCTCATCTTGCTATTGGCCAGTTGCAGTACTGTACGCCAATCCGCCGCACCAGGCGTGCGCACGCCCATGCCATTGCTTACCCGCGCGGTGATTCCGCAGAGCACGCAACTCGCGACAAGGCCAATTTCTGGTAACACGTTACGAACTTTTTCCACCGCGGACCAATTAGCCAAAGTCACCGTGCCACCGCGCGATCTGCGCGATTTAACTTTGCGTCTGAACCCCAAGATCAACGAAATTCCCCAGGTTGTGAACAGCAAAATACCCGATTATCAAGTCGGCGACCAACTCTCCTTCTGGGTCCACAACTTGGATACAACCAGCAACATTTCGATTACGGCACAATTGGTCTATAAGACGGATGTTGCTTATGTCTGGGTAGAAGCCGGCCAGACCCATGACCTGGCCGCAATCAAGCAAGCCATCGACCAGTTCAGCCAGCAGAGCTATCCGGCAGAGGTTGCGGCCTTTGGCAGTGAGTTATACCCAGGCATCGACAATGATCCACGGTTGCATATTCTGCACACTGCAGCTTTGGGTAATGGCATCGCCGGTTACTATAGCAGCGCCGACGAATATAGTAAGCTAGCCAATCCTTTTTCCAATCAAAAAGAGATGTTTTATATCAATCTGAAATGGCTCAATCTCACCCACGACTATACCACGTATAGCACGGTGCTCGCCCACGAATTTCAACATATGATCCATTGGGCGAATGATCGCAACGAAGAGACTTGGATCAATGAAGGCTTGAGTGAATATGCGCAGGATGTAGCGGGTTATGCCACCGACTTGGTTTTTGTCAACAGCTTCTTGAATCTACCAGACACCCAACTCAACACCTGGAATCCGGACACCTCGCAAAATGTCGCCCACTATGGCAGCGCCTATCTGTTTATCCACTATTTGACGCAACGATTTGGCCCAGAGGTCACAAAAGCGCTGGTGGCAAACCCGGCGAATGGCATTGAAGGCATTACCGCGGCCCTCAGCCAGATCGGCCATCCGCAGAATTTCGATAGTCTTTTTGCCGAATGGGTTGTTGCCAACTACGCCAATCAACCGGACGCATTGGGGTTGAAAGACGTGTATGGTTATCGCGCCTTGAAACTTGCAACGCCAGCGCTCGACCAAACTATCGATCGTTATCCAACCGCCATTCAACCGGCGACTGTGCATAACTATGCCACTGACTATATCAAGCTACAAGGCGCGGGCAATCTCACAATCGACTTTTCTGGGCAGACGACCACGCGCCTGGCCAATACGGATGCGCACAGCGGCCACTATGCCTGGTGGGGCAATCGCGATGACGATTCGGATAGCACCTTGACGCGCCAGTTTGATCTGCGCAAAATTGCGCCTGGCACACCGGTTGCGATGGAGGTGGCCATGTGGTGGGATATGGAAAAGAATTACGATTACGGCTATGTCGAAGCCAGCCGCGATGGGCGCCAATGGACGATTCTGC
This sequence comes from Caldilineales bacterium, assembly GCA_038318235.1. Taxonomy (GTDB): domain Bacteria; phylum Chloroflexota; class Anaerolineae; order Caldilineales; family Caldilineaceae; genus JAPLGZ01. Next base: position 6,201 of record JBBQBY010000153.1, on the reverse strand, counting down.
CCGGCCAGCACACCACCACGGACAATCCAAGTGGCAATAGCTTTGGTCCTGGCTATACGGGGAAAAGCCTAGCCGCGGATGGCAAAACGGCGCAATGGCTGACCGAACAGTTTGATCTGAGCGCATTTGCCGGCGCCCTCGTCCAAATTCGCTTTGAATATGTCACCGACGATGCCACCAATGCCAGCGGCTGGCTGATTGACGATCTGCAAATTCCAGCCTTGAACTATACAACCGATTTTGAGCAAGATGTAAGCGGCTGGCAAAGCGACGGTTGGTTGTTGACCGACAGCCAGTTAAGCCAAAACTGGTCGGTACAACTGTTAGAATTCAAAGGGAGTGAGTTAACCGCCGTGCAGCAGGCCACGATCGATGCAACAGGGCACGCCCAAATTAAGGTGGATGCGCTCGGCAACGATAAAAGTGCCGTGCTCGCCATCAGTGCCTTAGCGCCCGTAACCACCGAGCCAGCGACCTATCAGTTGCAGATTGATGCACAAAAATAAACACGAAATGATCGCCATATGAGCCCAAATGTCCGTTCATTAACCCCTCGTTCATTAACGCGGAGCGCCGTTTACCTGTTGTTCTACCAACAAGATCACTTGCTCCTGTTGCGCCGTTACCAAACCGGCTTTGAAGACGGCAACTATAGTCTGGTGGCCGGTCATTTGGAAAACCAGGAAAATGTCACCGCGGCGGCCATGCGCGAAGCGCACGAAGAAGTAGGTGTGGTGATCGCGCCGCAAGATCTGGAGTTTGTCCACGTGATGCACCGCACGGGCGAAGATGATCTGGTCTATTTCGATTTCTTTTTCATCGCCCATGCCTGGACGGGCAAGATCACCAACTGTGAACCAGACCACTGTGACGATTTGCGCTGGTTTCCCGTGGCGCACTTACCGCCGAATACGATCCCGTATATTCGTGCGGTGTTAAGCGCCATCGCCAATGGTATAAAATTCAGTGAATACGGTTGGAATGGCGGGGCCAGTGCTTTGTGAGCACAGACCCCTCCCCAGCCCTCCCCTGCAGGGAGGGAGCCGATTGGTGGATAGAAGAATCATCTTATGTCCACCAGACAGTCCCCTCCCTGTAGGGGAGGGTTAGGGAGGGGTCGCTTTGCCTGCTCAAGCCACTCATCGGTCAACCGAAATTGACCAACAAACCGCTCTGGTAGCAACGGTTGCACTTGTTCGGGGATAGGTAAGACAATCTCTTTCGCCAGCGCGCGCTCCAGCAGGCTCAACGCTTCTTTTGCCATGCTACGTCGATTTTGCTGTGCACGCTCTCTTAGTTTACGATGTAATTGGTTAGGCAAGTCTCTAATTAGCAATCCAGCCACAGCGAACTCCTTTGCTTGTCGTATAAATCAACTAGTAGATTATACGCCTGATGGGATTTTGTCAACACTCACTTTGATTCCTTATGAAACATCAAACAATTCTCGTTCTGGACTACGGCAGCCAATATAGCCAACTGATCTGTCGCCGCGTGCGCGAGGCCCAGGTCTATGCGGAGTTAATCTCCTGGGATCGCGCCGCCGAAGCGATGGCTAGATTACAACCGACGGGCATTATTCTTTCCGGTAGCCCCAACAGCGTCTACGAGCCGAACGCGCCCACCTTGCCCCCCGCCGTGTTAGAAAGCGGCCTACCCATTTTGGGCATCTGTTATGGGCTGCAATTGTTGGCGTACACACTAGGCGGGCAGGTTTCAGCGGGGCGCGAAAAGGAATATGGCCCGGCCTCGGTCGAAGTTGATCAACAAGCGGCCCAAACCAACCAACTCTTCGCCAATTTGCCCAGCACACTACAAGTCTGGATGAGCCACGGCGACCGCGTCGAACAATTGCCCACCGGCTTTCACGCCATTGCGCACAGCGACAACTCACCCTTGGCGGCGATCGCCGACGAGGCGCGCCAGATTTACGCGATCCAATTTCATCCAGAAGTGGTGCATACGCCGCAGGGCAAAGCGCTGCTCGAAAATTTTGTCAAGCGCATTTGCGGTTGCACCGGTGACTGGACACCGGGCAATTTTATCCAAGAGACCGTCGAGCGCATCCAGCAACAGGTGGGATCAGCCGGCCACGTGATCTGCGGGTTGAGCGGCGGCGTGGACAGCGCGGTGGCGGCGACGTTGGTGCACAAGGCGATTGGTGACCGCTTAGCCTGCGTCTTTGTCGATCATGGCCTGCTGCGCAAAGATGAGGCGCCACAGGTGGTGGAGACTTTCCAGCAACATCAGGGCATGCATCTGATCGCCGTGGACGCCAAAGAGGATTTCTTGAGCGATCTGGCCGATATCACCGACCCCGAACAAAAGCGCAAACGGATTGGTGCCCGGTTTATCCGCGTCTTCGAGGCAGAAGCGGCGCGGCTGGCCGCGGCTTGGGGCGTCAATTCGCCGGCTTTTCTGGCGCAAGGCACGCTCTATCCCGATGTGATCGAATCGGCGGGCAGCGACGAGACGCGCACCGCGCGCACGATCAAGACCCATCATAATGTGGGCGGGCTGCCCAAAGACATGACCTTTCAGTTGATCGAACCGTTGCGTATGCTCTTCAAGGACGAAGTGCGCACGGTGGGCGAAGCGCTCGGTTTGCCCGAAGAGATTGTCTGGCGCCATCCGTTCCCTGGTCCTGGGCTCGCTATCCGCATTTTGGGCGAAGTGACCTGGGAGCGCCTGGAAACGTTGCGCCATGCCGACGCGATCTTTCTCGAAGAATTGCGCAAGGCTGGGCTCTATCGCCAGACCAGCCAAGTCTTCGCCGTGCTCTTGCCGGTGCGCAGCGTAGGCGTGATGGGCGACGGGCGCACCTATGGCAATGCACTCGCCCTGCGCGCCGTCACAACCGATGATTTTATGACTGCCGATTGGGCGCGCTTGCCCTATGACTTGCTGGCCCGTGTGAGCAACCGAATTGTCAACGAGGTGGACGGGGTCAATCGTGTGGTGTATGATATTAGCAGCAAACCACCAGCGACGATTGAGTGGGAGTAAAAGGAGTGCTTCATGGGTGTAGGACTAACCGAGAAAAACTTGACAAAAGTGGCGTTGAACGACGTTGTCAGTGAATTATTCAAACTGCCTTCAGAGCAAATTGCTACCGTCTATGACTTTATTCTATTTTTGCAAATGCGGCATAGCCAGCCGGTGGATGAGTCGGATAGCTGGACGGAGGAGGATATCAATCAACTCAGAGAAGCAAGCCTTCAATATGCGGGGGTAACCATTTTAGCGGATGAACCAGAACTCTATTGAACCAGGCATTGTCATTACGGTGGACTTTCCTGGCGCGACGGGCATCAAGCGGCGGCCAGCCCTGATTGTTTCTACGAATTTATATCACCGCACACGGCCCGATGTAATTATCAGTGTTCTGACAAGTCAGTTGGCTGCCGCTAAACAGCCGACTGATTATGTGCTACAGGATTGGTCAGCGGCGGGACTACGCCTTCCCACAGCTTTTCGCACCTATCTATCGACTGTGCCAAATAATGCGGTGATAATGATTGGTCGTCTATCGCCACAAGATTGGGAAGGAGTGAAGGATTGTCTGGCCCAGGCCCTAGCGATTGTTTAGCCAACTCGTACACCGCGCGGGACTGATCAATGCGCAAGTTGATCACTTTCATCATTTTTCTGGTCGCCATCCTCGCTTTGTTTCCGCTTTATACGCGTTTCAAGGCCACAGCGGCACCGATCCCGCCGGGTGTCTATCTGGGCGGATTGGCACTCAGCGATATCAAAAACATTGCCGAGATCAGGGAGCATTTAGAAGGTGTTTATGCCGCGCCCATCGAGATCGATTTTGCCGATGAGCAGTTGGTGCTGCAACCCGCGGAAGTTGACTTCCAACTAGATGTGGCAGCAATGGTCACGGAGGCGGAGCAATATCTGCAAGGTGCGCCTTTCATCGATATTGCCGTGCGCGAGGCGTTGGGGTTTGACCAAAAACGTCGTGACGTAGCCGTCAGCTACACGCTGAACACCGATAAATTGCGCGCCTGGCTTGTCAATGCCGCCGCCGAACACAATCACGCGCCGATTGGTGCCCATGCTTTGCCGCCACTTGAAGCGCGGGCTGCCGTCTCGACAACTGTGGCCATCACCCCAACCAGTCAAATCGACATTGCCAAGCAGACGTGGCGCTGGGAGGCGGGCATCCCCGGTTATACAGTGGATGTCGAAAAGAGTATCCCGCTAGTCATTGCCACCTTGACGCGCAACCAACAACGCATCGCGCCCTTGGCGCTGATCGAAATTCCACCGGCGCAACCGAATATAGTGGATCTGACGCAAGTGTTAAGCCACACCCTCGCCACTTTTCCAGGCTTTGCCGCGATTTACATCCAAGATTTGCGAAATGACACGGCAGCCAATGTCGATGCTGATGTTGCCTTCTCCGGCATGGCTGCGATCAAGTTGGCACTGGTCACGGCGCGGCTTGACCAGGGTGGGGCCAGCGGCCAGGACATCGATCTCGCCCTATACGAAGCGGATAATCAGCGCGCCAACCAACTATTAAGCGAGTTGGGCAATGGCGATCTGATCGTTGGCGCGGGGAAATTTACCGATTTTATGCATCGGCTGGGGCTGGTCAACACCTATATGCAAGCCGCTTTTGATGCGCCTCCCCTGCCACTACTGGTCACAGCGGCCAACCAGCGTACAGACTGGAACACAAAGCCCGATCCGAATCAACAAACGACGCCCGCCGATATCGGCCGCATCCTGGCCGCGCTCTATGAATGTACGCAAGGCAAAGGGCTCTTAAGCAAGCTCAATCCCGCGCGCTTTACACCTGAGCAATGTCGGCAAGTGCTCTTTTTTATGAGCCATGACCAGGCGCAAGAGCTAATCTGGGGCGGCCTGCCGCAGCCGCAACAGACCTGGATCGTGCATAAAGCGACGCGCACCGCCGAGACGCATGGCGATGTGGCGCTGATCTGGGGGCCGACCGGGCCTTACGTGCTGAGCATTTTTCTTTATCAAGCCAATTGGTTGGATCTGCAACTTAGCAACACGACTATGCAGACGGTCAGTCGCCTCACCTGGGATTTCTTCGCCTTGCAGAAGACGCAAGGCAACAAATTGGCGCCGACGCCGCCACTGCGATTAGAACCACCGCCAGGTTATATTGCGATTGATACGTATCTCCCCACCACAGCCAATCCGGCGGGACGATAAATGATCAGACAAGCTTGCGCAACGTGACTACATTCGTGTGATCATCGTAGACGACATAACACAATGCAGGTCCGTCATCGGGTTGACCGGCGCTGCCGACGCCGATCAGATAACGGGTGGGCGCAGTGGGCGGCCCAGCGTCGAGGGTAAATTCAAACGGTTCAGTAAAAGAACGCAATTGCCGTCGACCGGCCTGATCGGCCTGCCAAACCCAGACCATTTGGATATGGGTATGCCCATGAAAAGCCACGCGCAGATCGGCAGCTTCCAACGTCGCCAGCGCATCCCAACGCGCTTGCTCGTTGAGGTTTAGGCGTGGAAAGAGTGACGCCCAAGTACTGTCAGCGGCGATATGTTGGGCCGCCGCTGCGGTGTTGATAGCATTGATTGGCATGTTGGGTGTGGCATGGCAAAAGATCGCCTGGCCGAGTTGGATTGTGGCTGGCCACGCGCCCACCCAGCTAGCCAGCGGCTCCGCCAACCGGCGCAGTCCGCTTACCTCCCAATTGCCAAAGGTACACGCAACTCCCCGTTGTTGGAGCTCGCCAAAGATCTGGGGATTACGCCCTGCATCGCCCAAGTAGATCAAACGGTCAATGGGTTGCTGTTCGATATCCGCCAACACGCGATAGAACCCGACAAGATTGTCATGCAAATCGGACAAAATGGCGAAACGCATAAGAATTACACCCGAATTTCTTTGCCAAGCGTACAAGCACGTCGAATGAGGCTGAATTATACCGCACTTTCTATATCAGTAGGCATTTTTTTGCGGTTTGACAATCTATTTCCCCACCGTTTATAATGGCGGCTACGCTCATATGTTGCTGGCCCGAAGACTGAGGTGTGCCAACATAAAACCTCGCTTTGGTCGATCACATGTTTTTCCGTTCCATACTTCCTAACATTATCGTGATCCTGTTTTTATCGTGACGCTATGGCAGCCGCATAAACGGCGATTGGGCCAGCGTTTCGCTGCCATAGACGATCCATAAAACTGGTTAA
>JBBQBY010000152.1:0-13859 GCA_038318235.1 Caldilineales bacterium | reverse complement strand
ACAACGCCTTATTTTCAGTTGGTAATGGGCTTGCACGGCTCGCCTGAAAACCACTAGTCTGCCCGCGGGCCTTAGGTTTGTAGCTCGTCGTACAGGTGTAATTATACCACGAGACAGGATAAAATTATGTTACATTTGGATCACAGTGGCACAACCAACACAACACCATCACCGGCTAAAGCCTATGGAAAAACCCGCCTTGCCGCACGCTTAAAATCGCAGGGGTTTGCAGCGGGTTCAAGTTATATCACTGGGCAGGGCTACCGCTCCGTTGCCCACATTAAACTGTGTCTCATACAGATGTGCATACAAGCCGCCTTGGGCGAGCAATTCTGGATGGGTGCCTTCTTCGACTAATTGGCCATGATCAAGCACCAAGATTTTATCGGCAGCCAGAATTGTGGACAGGCGATGGGCGATGACGAGGCTGGTCCGCTCCTTAAACAAAGGCTCCAGCGCAGCCTGGATTAACGCTTCACTCTGTGAATCTAAGTGAGACGTAGCTTCGTCCAGCACGAGCACTCGCGGGTTCTTGAGGATCACGCGTGCAATCGCGATTCTCTGTTTCTCACCCCCACTCAGGCGATAACCGCGCTCACCAACCACTGTGTCATAGCCTTCGGGCAAACTTTCAATCATACTATGAATGTTCGCGGCGCGACAGGCTGCTTCGACTTCTGCTTGGGTGGCATCCAACTTGGCATAAAGCAAATTCGCGCGGATGGTGTCATGGAAAAGGTAACTTTCCTGGGTCACCATGCCAATCTGTTGGGCCAGTGATTCCATCGAGACATCGCGCAGGTCGTCACCATCCAGGGTAATCCGGCCTGCTGTCGGGTCGTACAGCCGCGGCAGCATGTAGGTGATCGTCGTTTTGCCGGCGCCGCTTGGGCCAACCAACGCCACCAACTGCCCCGGTTCAATGCTGAATGATAGATCGCGTAAAGCTTGTGGCGTTGTGCTCGGCTCGGTTGGCTTTATACCGTTGCTGGTTGCGCCGTTCGTGGCTACGGGGTTCGCCGGTGCCGAATCTCCATTGGTGTTGCCAAATTCTTTCCCGCCATAGGCAAACGAGACATGTTCAAAACGCACCGCGCCCGCCACTTTGTGCAGTTGCTTTGCCGTAGGCTGGTCTTGAATTTCTACAGTCTTATCTAGATACTCAAAGACCCGCTCGAAACTGACCAGCGAAGTTGCAAAATCAATATGTACATTGGTCAGGGCGGAGATTGGCCCATAGAGTCGGAAGAGATAGGCGGCAAAGGCAACAATCGTGCCCGTGCTGATGTCGCCGCGCAGAACCAATTGACCGCCGACCCAGTAGATTAAGGCTGTGCCAATCGTGCCAGCAATTTCCATGCCCATAAAAAACCACTGACCAACCTGGGCGCGTTGGATGCCGCTGTCGCGCACGGCGCCATTGGCGGTGCGGAAGCGACCTAACTCACGCCGCCAGCGCCCAAAGGTCTTGACGAGCAACGCCCCGTTGATCGTCAACGTCTCGCTGATGATGTTGCTCATTTCGGCGTTCTGTTCCATGGCAGTGCGTCGGATCGCACGCAAGGTCAGTGCCACGCGGCGTGCCGGCAACAGGAAAAAAGGCAGCACAACCACGGCCAGGACGGCTAACCGCCACTCGATCGAAATCATGACGATTAGCGTCGAAATCAGCGTGACTAAATTGGTCACCAAGTTGGGAATCGTCCCTGTGACGGCGTTTTGTGCGCCTACCACGTCATTGTTAAAACGCGAGACAATTTCGCCAGATTTGGTATGGGTGAAAAAGCGCAACGACATCTGTTGCAAATGTTCATACATCTGCTGGCGCAAATCAAAGATCAGACCTTCACCCGCGCGCGCACTATAATAACGTTGGATAATGCTGATAAAACCGCTGAGCACGGGGATGCCAACCATGCCCAACGCCACCCAGTTTAGGCGGCTAAAATTACGGTTCGGCAAAACATTATCGATCAGATCGCGGTAGAGCAGTGGCGGGATCAAGCCGAGCAGCGAGATCGCCACAATTGTGAGCAGAACGATGGCAATTGATTTCCAATGTGGGCGTCCATAGGCAAAGATCCGCCGCGCCATTTGCCGCGTAAATTGGGGTTTACCTTTAGAGCTATCATAGGCGATATAACCCCACCAACTGTGATTAAACATGCAAGATGCTCCCTCTGAAAATTCTGACGAATGATAATATCGATGCCTAACCAATGATCAATAACGACTGGCTACCGGTCCCAGTCGTTATTGTACTATAGATTGTACTATAGCAGCTTTTACACCCGTTTTCCCCAGGCAAACGAATGGGTCGTACCTGTCCAAAAGCGCGGGAACGAGTGTCGGGCTTAATCTTTGGGGTTAAATTTGGGGTGCCCTAACGATGTCTGGGCCTTTGGCATCTATCGGGTTGCCTGCCTACGCAACCCTAACTCGGTGATTGCCCCGCCAAGCGTACAAAATGCCCCGGCTAGAATCGCCAGTTGCCATGCACCGGCCAGGATGACTAACCCGAGCAGTGGTATGCTGATCATGCCACCAATAAAGGCATGGATGCCACCCCGTTGGCGCACATAGAACGCCGTGAAGCCGCCCGCCAATAGCGCGCCGCAGATCACGGCAATGCTTTCCAGGTTGCCACGCCATTGTAATTGCTCGGCCATGCTATCGGCCACCGTCACAAGCAATAGGTTAGCGGCCAAGGCAAACAACACGCCTGTCCACAAGATCGGTGGCTTTGTAATCGGTGGTTGTGTTCTTCTCGTCAACTGCTTATCCCCCTCACTGATGCTTTCAATTGCGCCCAATCCGGCTCGGTGTACGTTTCGCGCCTCCAACGGTAGCCTGGTTCGGCCATCAGACCGGCCTGCTTTGCCGCTAGCAACAGTTGGAGGGCCGCGAAGATCATGGTGCGTTGCTGCAAGGGGTGTTGGCGTTCCCCCAACGGATGCCCAAGCGGCCAGTGGACAAAAACCGCGCGCGGCACACCTACGGCTACGGTCAGGGCTTTGGCAAGCGAAATTGTCACCGTTGGCACCCCAACTGCTTCGATGTTGCGTGCGATCAGCCCCACGGACCGATTACACAGACCTCAAGCGGGCGTGAGCAAGGCAAAATCGACCTGATCGGCGCGTAATTTGGCGGCGACTTCCGGCGCGGTTTGCTGATTCAATACACTGATCAACGCCTGATCAATGTGGCCCATAAACCCAAAATGGCGGGGGGCCAAACTGCCAATGACCTGTTTTTCGACCAAATCGCGAAAATGTAACAATGGAAAGACCACATTCAGATCGGCATCGGCGTCTGTGTGATCATAATATTTGTGCGTGATCATGATCTGGTCAAGCGCTACATTGGTTGGAATTTCGCGATAGGTAGGATCGCCATCTGGATTTTCCATGTCATACGGCGTTTGGCTGCGCAGATGAATACCAGCCGTGGTCAACAGCGCCACGCGACATTCTGCCAACGGCTTGCGTAGTGGTGAAAATGGAATGTCGCCTGTCAGATCTACCATCTGATTAGTCCGCTTCGCCGCTCGTTTTGCCCATAGTTCGGCTACTGCTGGTATCGCGAAAAATTGTTGGGAAAGGCGCTCGCGTAAAGTTAAATTTTTTGTCATTGTTTCTATCCGATTTCAGCTTTCGCGCAAGCTACGCTTGACTATTCTTTCAACTATTCTTTCACAGCTATCTTAGCATAAGCCAGCCGATTTCTGCTATTGCGCCAGGATTGACGGATGGCTGATTAAATTTTACAATGGATCCTTGCGCGGGTGTTGATCGCCTGACCGCATGAAAATCATTTTTGATGCGGTCAGATTTTTCCTTGAGGCCTCTACGGTTTTGGGTTACGTTTTTCACGCTAGGAGCAATCACCATGTTCAATCCTCAGATTTACGAAAATTCACGCACGGATGGGATTGGCGTGTTGGAAATTGTGGGTGATGATGCCAAAGCCCCACTCCAATTTGTCCCGTTGCAACGTTCCGAACTCACGGGCGTCATCGCCGGCCCGTTGGCCGATTTTCGTTTGCGCCAAGTCTTTGGTTATCGGCGCGCTGAGTGTGACCGGGTTTTGGAAGCCGTCTACCGTTTCCCATTGCCGGGCGATGCCGCAGTCACAAGTGTCCTCGTCCGTTTTGGTGACGTAGAAATTGTCGCCGAATTAAAAGCGCGCACCACGGCTGAAAAAGAGTACGTTGAGGCCAAGAAAACCGGTCGCCAAGCCGCTCTGGCCACGCGTGAATCGCCAGATGTATTTACCTTGCAAATCGCCGGTCTACAGCCAGATCAGTCAGTCGTGGTCGAGACTTCGTTCATCCAACTCGCCCGCGCCGAAGGCACGGGTTGGTCTACCCGGATTCCCCTAACCACGCCCCCGCGTTATGTGCGGTCCGATGAGATAAATTCACGCCATGCCCAAGGTCAGCCACTGGCCCTTTTACGCGATCCCGGCCATCGTTTTGCCTTGGACATAACCCTGCAAGGCGCCGAAAAGGTGACGAGCACGACGCACGCCTTGGCCGTGATTGCGGATGCCGACCAATTGCGTGTCCGTTTGCAGGCTGGCGAAGTAATTCCTGACCGCGATTTTGTGTTGGCCTGGACGCCGATGCAAGCGACAACACAACCGGTGCTCAAAGTCTTTTGCCATACCGACCAGCCGGCGGATACTGTCTATTTCTTGGCCCAGGTCGCGCCACCCAGCATAGCGCCCAATGGGCAGGGCATTCCGCGTGAAGTGATCTTATTGGTAGACCATTCTGGTTCAATGACCGGGCCTAAATGGGCGGCGGCTGATTGGGCGGTTGAACGCTTTCTTTCTGATTTAAGCGAACGCGATAACTTTGCGCTTGGGCTTTTTCATAACACAACCCAGTGGTTGGCAGAACGTATCCAGCCGGCCACGCCAGATGCCGTGGCCCAAGCAATTCAATGGCTCAAGCAACATACGGACAGTGGCGGCACCGAGCTTGGCGTGGCCCTGGAACAGGCGCTGGCCTTGCCAAGAACGACCGGCGAATTTGCCCGGCATCTGCTCATTATCACCGATGCGGCGGTCAGTGATGCGGCGCGCATTTTGCGCTTGGCCGACCAAGAAGCCACGCAAGCCGAGCGGCGTCGGATTAGTGTATTGTGTATTGATGCGGCGCCGAATGCCTTTCTCGCCCAAACATTGGCCGAACGGGGCGGCGGCATGGCGCGCTTTCTCACCAGCGAACCGGATCAGGAAGATATTACCACCGCGCTCGACGAAGTGCTGGCCGACTGGGCCGAACCCGTGTTGGCAGGGCTCCGTTTGCGCATCAATCGCCCGTTGGTAGAGACCGGTGGCCGCGCCCAGTTGGTCGCGTCTCGGCAAGCCAGCAGCTTGATTGATCTTGGGGATTTACCTAGTGGGCGCGCGCTTTGGGTCGTGGGCCGCGCCCCGTGTGGCGCCAACGCTGAATTGGCTTTTCGTTTGCAAGCGGGGAATGATGCTGGCATTGCCGCGACGGCGGTGGATCTGGCCGAAACACCGACCTTGCCCGCCCTGAAAGCGCTCTTTGGCGCACGCCGCGTCAATGGATTGGAATACTTGATCAATGCCGGTTACACAGGGGACGCCTTAGCGGCGCAGCTAGCGCACCTTGGCTATGATCCTAAGTTTGTGCTGGCGGGGCAGACAACGAAACCGGGCAAAGTTTATGCGGAAAATGTCCAAGCGGATGCCACCGCCGCGCTCCGTGCCTTACTCATTCAAGAAGCCCTCAACTATCAACTAGCCTCATCGGAAACAAGTTTTGTGGCGGTGCGCAAAGCGGCGGGCCAAGTGGTGACTGGCATGGTGTTCGTGGCCAACGCGTTGCCCACTGGCTGGTCCGACGATTTTGCCACCCGCAGTGGCCCCATAACGGCCGCGCGCGCGATTGCCCCCCAAAGCCTGCCAATGCCGGCGAGCATGCCCAGTGTTGCCGCCAATTTTCTGGGATCTGTAACGGCAAAAATTGCCGCTTCGGGCATAATAGGGCAAACGCGCGCATCATCTGCGCCTGTGTCGCCAGCCAGTCCATCTGCCAGCCATGCCATGGTTTTTACTGGAACGCCGCAATTTTCAGACACCGAGGCTACCTTGTTTGATTCATCAAGCGGCGTAGTCGAGGATCAGCAAAAGCTTCCCACTGAGCTTACCTTGACCGGGATTCAGGGCCGTATGCTGGATCACATCGACCAGAGCAGGGTCACCGACCGCAATCTGAGTATTCTGATTTTTGTCGGTGATCTGGCGGCGCCGCGCGCGAAAATTCGTTTGGTCGATTTGCTACGTCAGGCTGAGCGACCCTTAAATCTATTTCGACCGGCGGGGCAGATTGTGCGGATTGTGTTGCAAGATCCTAACGGGACACTGGCGAAAAACCCGTCGGGGCTTGAGATTGTGCTTCAGTGGACTTAGGGTGATTTTTCTGAGCTGCATGAGGGCTTACGCAAAACACGGAGAATCGCGCCCAATCGCACACAAAGCCAACACTTATTTTGTCGCTTGGCGAACGTAGCTGTTTGATGACGTTTTGCCTACAGTGGGGCAACAATTACACCACGGTGCTTGATCAGGATCGTCGGTCGCCGCTGGTCGCGCGTAACCAACGAGCTAGCAGTTACAGACAATCCTCGTCTGTCGGTCTGTTTACTCGTCGCGGGACGGATGGATGATGGTCTAAGCAATGCTAAGCGTATGGCTTTTGTCCTCGCATCCAGGCTGTGCTAAAATCTGGCAATCGTGTATACAATTCTTGAACTTCTCCAATCACCCATCGGTCCCGCGTTTGTGCTATTGCTGGGCGCAATAGTGCAAGTGATCTGTGGCCGTTGGGTGCGCCGGCCAGATTGGCTCACCGGGATCGCGCTCTTCTTTGTTGGCATTGCCCTGCTGCTTTTTCTGAACCTACGCGCCCAAGCCCAAGTGCCTGTCTACAGTTATCCCTGGCAGCCGCTGCTCAAAAGCGCCACGAATCTGTACTGGGCTAATTTGTATTGGGTGGGCGATGGGTGGAATTGGTATATCTCTGGCTTGATCCTGCTGCTGGGCGGCTTGGGGATTTTGCTGGCGTTAAACAATGAAGAGATTAGCCAGGGGCGTCGAATTGATGGTGCATTGGCCAATAATCTGGCGATTATTGCTGCTTCCTTGCTGTTTGTCGGGAGTGGTAATCTACTGACAGCGATCTTGACCTGGGTAATCGTCGACATCTTTGCCCTGGTGCGCAATGCCACCCGCCCCGATGTAACGCCGCCTGCCTTAGTCCTCGCCAACGCCCCGGTTGCCCGCGTTCTGGAAGATAATTATGCCCGCGGCTTTAGCTTGGTTGGGGCAATGTTATTGTTGATCGGCCTACTCCCTGCGGGTCCTACCGGTCCCGGCCAAGCCTTTATTGGTGGTAAGTTGCCGTATGAGACCATCTATTTGATGGCGATTGCCGCCGCCATTCGCGCTGGCATCTACCCATTTCATCTCTGGCTGCTCTCCAACCAACAAACGCGGATTTCGATTTCGGAGCGGTTGCTTGAGCATCTTGTGCCATGTCTCTCTGGGCTTTGGTTGTTAGGCTGGACCTTTAGCTTGGGGTCTGAGTATATTTCATTGCGCTTTGGTGTGTTAGCCATCTTGTTAATTGCCTTGTTAGGCAGCGCCACCGCGGCTTGGACGGCTAGTGAGGAACCGGATCGCGCAACATTGGTATTGGTCACCTCAGCCGGTCTGGCCGCGCTGACAGGCGCATTGGCCTATAATAATGGCCCAAGTGCGATGATTTGGCCCACCACTGCCTTTGCGCTTGGTGGTGGTTTATGGCTGGTCGGTGAACAAGTTTGGCAAGGCTGGGGTTGGCAGATTCCGGTGAGCGTAGGCGCTTTGACCTTGGCTGGTGTCCCTTTTACGCCAGGCTTTTTGAGCCAACCGGCTTTGGCGCGCCTGTTGGTGCGCGATATGCCCGCCTTGCTCGATCCACCCTTTACCCTTGAATTTACGGGTCAATCCTTGTTCGCCTCACTTTTGACGCCGCAGCGGTTGGCCTTTATGTTGGCACTTTTGCTCTTTGCTATGTATGTGCTCGCGCAAACGTTGCAAATTGCCTCGCTGCTGCGCCGATTGGAAGACGGGGCCGAGCAGACGCTACCTAAATTTCATCTCAATGCGGTCATTCGGCTCTTTATGGCGAGTCTGGCGATTGGGTTGCCGCTGGCGATTGCTGGTTTTTTACCGCGCATGGTGGCTACCCTGGCCAGCCTGGACAACGCGATTCCTCCGACATTGGGCAATCCACCAATTGTCGTGGCCGATCTGCCGGTCTGGATTACGCTGGCCTTGCCTTTACTTGCTGGATTTGGGCTAGTTTGGTTGCGCCCAAGAGCTTTGGACGTTTTAGGTGATTGGCCTGGCCGGATCAATCGGCTGGTTCGCCTGGATTGGCTCTTTTCCTTTGCCTGGTGGGCCGCCAACCGTGCCAGTGAAGTTTGGTGGAACACCCTACGTGTCATCGAAGGCGCCGGTTATATGGGGTGGTTAATTGTGATTTTGCTTATGGGATATTTGCTCACGCAGTAGGCGCAGCCGATCGAGGTTCATGGAAGCTTTACTTGCCTGGTTTTTACTAAAATTGAGTTTCTTTGCGAGCGGCTTGGGCTTGCTAACGACCGGCGCAATTGCCGTTTCGATTATCCTGTTTTGGAACTGGCGCCAAGCCATAGCTGGCGTGATCCTGGTGCAAATTGGCGTCGCCGTATTAATCGTCTATGTGCATGGGGTGGCACAAGATTGGGCGGCGGTGCAAATCTTTGTGATGGCGCTTTGCCTGTTGATCTTGGCGCTTTCCGCCCAGCAAGTGCATCCAACGTTAAGGATGGGCTGGTCTGGTGCTTGGCTCTTGCGCTGCATAACCGTCCTTTTATTGTTGGCGAGCTGGCAAGTATTTCATCTAAGGCTGACCTTGCCGTTGATTTCACCGCAGATCGTCCAACTCTTTCTCTGGCTTGGCTTGTGTACCCTGGTTGTGTTGAGCTTAAGCGATACACCTTTTTTTACCGGTATCGCTCTGCTGCTTTGGTGTATTCCTGTCCAGGCGGTCATTCAGATTTTAATGCCGGCTACTATGCTCTTTGTGCTGATCGATATTCTGCAAATTGTCGTAGCACTAGCTTGCAGCTATCTGATCTTGACTGCCTATGCACCACTGCTCGAAGAACAGCCGGTTGTCACCGATTTGACCTTTCCTAGTGGCGAAGTGGTGATGCCAACTTGGGTGGATAACGATGTGAATGGCATTCCCCGTATGCTCAACAATGGGCAAAACCACAAAGCCTTGCCGCCAGAACGCACCACTGAATATCCTTTCGCCATAGGAGGATCACAGTGAGCAGTAGTGATACCGCGTTGTTGAATTTGCCCGTGCTTTTAATCGGTGTTTTGTTGCTGGCGGCGGCTGTCACCTATGTGTTGCGCCGGATCGAATGGCTCACCATGCCGCTTGCGGCTTTAGTCAGCGGTGGATTGGGGCTTTGGCTTTGGAACTTGGATCTGACTGTCCCATCGAGTCGCTTCCTGTTTGTAGGCCCGTTGGTTGCCATCAATGCCCCCCTGTTGCGCCTCGGTTTTACCTTGCAACTCCAGCCCAGTGCTGTGCCGATCCTGGTGATCAGCCTGCTGCTCGCCGCTGGTGCTTTTCTGTTGGCGCAAGTGGTCAGCCAGGGCCACAGTTTTGCCCCTTTGCTGTTCGTGTTGCTGGCTGGCTATGTGGCGCTGGCCCTGATGACGGCGGGGCCATTAGCGCCGCCGTTGCTGGGACCACTCTTGTTGATCGCCGTAAGCTGCATGGGTGTTTTTATCTTGCAGGCTGGTCGTTTGACCCATCCAACCGGCCCTTTGCGCACCCTAATCCCACCCATGCTCGCTTTCCCACTCTTCATCGTGGCGGCCTGGTATATCGAGCAAATTCCCCTTAATCCCCAAGACATGGCGGCGCAACAGATGGCTGGCCGTTTGTTGGCTGTTGGCCTGATCTTGTTGCTCGCGCCGGTGCCGCTGCACAGCGCCCAACCGGCCACCGCCCAGAGCGCGCCGCCAATTGCGGCTGCCTTGGTGACGTTGCTCTATCAACTGGCCTTGTTGCATTTATATTTTCGCGTCATCAACCTCTATCCCTTTGTGGAGCAGGTTACCATGCTGGATCAATGGTTGATCTGGGCTGGCCTGGCGACCGCAGTTTGGGGTGGCTTGGCCGCGGCTGGTGCGCTCCATCCGGGTCGATTATGGGGCTATTCTGCGCTGCATGATTGGGGTTTAATTATTTTAATCCTGGCCACGCCTGGTGCCCACAACTGGCCGCTTGTACTCTTTCTCTTTGGCTTGCGTACGATTAGCATGCTGACAACCGCGGTGGGTCTATCCGTATTATTGGACCACGCGGGCGGCTTTAGCACAGAGAAATGGCGTGGCGCCGGCAATCGGCTTCCCTGGAACAGCGCTGCCTTTTTGCTGGGCGGTTTAGGTCTGGTTGGTTTCCCGCTCAGCGCCGGCTTCACCGGCCATTGGGCCGCGATCCAAATGATTGCCGAGACGGACTGGCGGCAAGCGGCTCTGGTGTTGTTGACCTCGGGTGGGGCAATTTTTGGCTATATTCGGCTGGCGCGCCTGCTTTTTGGGCCGCTGACCAATCGGTATCTGCCGCGCGAACAGTCAATCAGCACCGGCTTTGCGATTGTGGTGCTGCTGCTTTCGGCGAGTTTAGCGGTTGCGCCCCAACTACTCAATGTGCCGATTAACCGTGCCATGGCCGCATTTACGGGGTAATTGATTAAGCGATCAAACGAATAGGAACGAGCAATCACCTAATAGAGAAAGCAGAATAGAGAAAGCAGAATAGAGAAAGCAGATAGACCACGTATCAATCATTTTTTTGTAGGTGCGGTTTTTAACCGCACAGCTTGTGTAAACCAGCCAAGTGCGGTTAAAAACCGCACCTACGATCGTACAATCTTTATCTGTTTTGCCTATAAGTTTTTCTGCATAACATGTACTGCTTACCTTAGCGACCGCGGTGGTAGCTGGACCCGTTACAATCGAATCTCCTCTCAAATTCTTCCAGCTTTAACCTTGATAGCTCCTGACAGTCTCCTTATGCTACCTTGTCTAACGCTGCGTGATCGTAAAACGCTGCGCAAATAATCACTGTTTGGATTTGCAGAGGTGTTGTGATGACTGAAGCCGGCCCAGCGCCACGTTCTTCGCGCTTGCAAGGTTTTTATCAAAAAAGTGTGGCTGAGCGCCTGGCGCTGATCGCGGCTTGGGCTAACCTAACCCCAGATGAAATGGCAATTTTAGACAACGGGTTATCCACCGCGCAAGCGGATAAGATGATCGAAAATGTAGTGGGCCGTTACAGCCTACCGCTTGGGATTGGGGTGAATTTTTTGCTCAACCAGCGTGATTATCTGATCCCGATGGTGGTGGAAGAGCCGTCGATCGTGGCGGCGGTTAGTTTTGCCGCAAAGCTGGCGCGTGATGGCGGTGGCTTTGTTACGGGCAGCACCGAACCGGTGATGATTGCGCAAATTCAACTGTTGGATGTGCCGGATCTGACGCAGGCGACCGCGGCGATTCTGGCCGAAAAAGCCACCTTGCTGGCGTTGGCCAATACCAGCCCGACGATTGCGCGGCAAGGGGGTGGCCCGGTTGATATTGAAGTGCGCCCATTGCCTCATACACTCACGACGCCGATGTTGATTGTGCATCTGTTGTTCGACACGCGCGACGCGATGGGGGCCAATGCCATCAATACCGCCGCCGAAACAATCGCACCCGTGTTGGAGCGGCTAAGTGGGGGGCGCGCCCTGTTGCGCATTTTGAGCAATTTGACCGATCGTCGGCGTGCCTGGGCTGAAGTGACAATTCCGGCGCAGAGTTTTGCCACCAATGATCACGACGGCATAGCGGCGATCGAAAACATTGCCCACGCCAATGCCTTTGCCGTGGCCGATCCGTATCGCGCCGCTACCCATAACAAAGGCATTCTGAACGGTATCGACGCCGTCGCCCTCGCCACCGGCAATGACTGGCGCGCGATCGAGGCTGGCGCGCATGCCTATGCCGCGCGCGATGGTCAATATCGGGCGCTGACTGTATGGGAGACGCGGGGAGACAGGCCGAGACAAGGCTTCGACGTGAGCGACTCGACGGCTCGACTGAGCTCGCCGAAGTCTCAGCCGAATGGGACAAAGGGACAAGAAGACAAGGAGACAAGGACAATCCGTCCTCCGCACGCCGCACGCCGAATTCTGCATTTCTTTATGGCCGCCTTGAATTACCCTTGGCGGTTGGGATTGTCGGTGGCGCCACGCGTGCGCATCCGACAGCCCAAGTGGCGCTGAAAATTCTGGGCATTCAGAGCGCGCGCGAATTGAGTGAAGTGATGGCGGCGGTGGGGCTGGCGCAGAATCTCGCCGCCCTACGCGCCTTAACCACCGAAGGCATTCAGCGCGGGCATATGGCCTTGCATGCGCGCCAAGTGGCGGTTGCTGCCGGCGCGCAAGGGCAAGCGGTTGATCGCGTGGCTGCGCAGTTGGTGAGCGAAGGGCAAATTCGGGTGGAACGGGCGAGGGAAATCGTAGAAAATAAGTAATCAGTAATCAGTAATCAGTAATTGTAAACACCCAGATTGTACCTCGTCATCGAAGACCGGGAGTCTAGTCATTGTCGTTACAAATTACTTGTTACTGATTACCTATTACTTCTTCTTTTTTATGCAAGGGATATTATGTTAAGACAACCATTACGCCCTGTGGGCATCGTCGGTTATGGCGCCTATGTGCCACGCTATCGCTTGCCGGGCAGTGAGATTAGCCGAGTTTGGACGGATAGTAATAGCAAAAGTCCGGTGCGCGAAAAGGCAGTGCCAGGACTGGACGAAGATACCGCGACCATGAGCATCGAAGCGGCGCGCAATGCACTGGCGCGCGCCAACATTGATCCCCAAGAGATCCGCGCTGTCTGGGTGGGCAGTGAGAGCCATCCCTATGCGGTCAAGCCAACCGGCACGATTGTGGCTGAGGCGATTGGCGCAACGCCTGGTGTATTAGCGGCTGACTGGCAATTTGCCTGCAAAGCCGGCACCGAAGCCATGCAGGCAGGCATTGGTTTTGTGGGCAGCGATATGGCCGATTATGTGCTTTGCATTGGCATGGACACGGCGCAAGGACGTCCTGGTGACGCGCTCGAGTACACGGCGGGCGCGGGCGGCGCGGCTTACTTGATTGGCCCAGCGGAACAGGCGTCGGTCATGATCCAACGTTCGTTGAGTTATGTCTCGGATACCACCGATTTCTGGCGACGACCTGGCACCCATTATCCAAGCCATGCCGAGCGTTTTAGCGGCGATCCCGGCTACTTTGGCCACGTGATCCCGGCGGCCGAACAGATGATGGCTGCAATGAAAACAACGGCGGCCGATTATGCGCACGTCATTTTTCACCAGCCGAACCCAAAGTTTCCCACCCGCGCCCTGGCCGATTTAGGCTTCACACCAGAACAGTGGAAGACGGGGCTACTGGTGCCGGAGATCGGCAATACCTATGCTGGTTCGGCGATGATAGGGCTTTCGGCGGTGTTGGATATTGCCGAGCCAGGCCAGCGGATTTTGGTCGTCAGTTATGGTAGCGGCGCGGGCTCAGATGCGTTTGATCTGCTCGTGACCGATAAAATCACAGATACACAAAAGCGTGCGCCATCAACCCGAGATTACATCCGGCGGCGTGTACTGGTGGATTATGCGCAATATGTGCGGATGCGGAAAAAATTAGCCGACCATTAAAAGTCAGATG
>JBBQBY010000151.1:0-13961 GCA_038318235.1 Caldilineales bacterium | reverse complement strand
ACGCACCTGGCCTCCCACCAAAAAACAACACCCCCCCCTCGCGGTGGCGGCGCAACAAACCAACACCCCCCCCCCCCCCCACCCCGCACTTTTCACGGCAAGAAAATTAAAGGCTTAGCCCTTCAAATACGCATCAATTGCGTCTTTGCTGATGCGATATTCAGTGCCAATTTTTCGCGCTTTGATATCACCACTGTCAATCGCGGCCTGCACATCGGCTGGTTTCACTTTTAGATAGGCCGCCGCTTCTTCCAGCGTCATGATCCCCGGCGTGGCAGCCGCGGCACTGGCAGCTGGCTGGGCAGCTTGTTGCTGGTTGGACTGTTGCGCGTTGGACATCGCATTAGAGATCATACCAGCCATGCCGGCACCCATGCCAATGCCAGCGCCTAAACCCAAACCTTCCCCTGTGCCACCACCAGTCTGTTTGGCGGCATCGCCAATCGCACCTGCGGTCTTATATTTCATGTAATTATCAAGATTACCAATCGCGCCCATGCTCGAGCGTTCGTCAATCGCCTTGGCCGTTTCGTCGGTCGGGCTGATCGAGACGATCATAAATTGCTTGAGGTTGATGCCGAGCGCCAAGAAATCTTCTTGCACCTTGGCCTTCATCCCAGCGCTGATCTCATCAAATAATTTGGGCAGATCAAAGATGCTGGTCATATTTTCGCCCAGCACATCCGTCAAACGGGCGAGGACCGCACCGCGCAAATAATCTTCGATCTGCGATGTGGTATAGAGACCTTGCGTCCCCACCACCTGATCGACGAAGCGCTTAGGGTCGGCAATTTGCATGGTATATTGCCCAAAAGCACGGAGGCGCACCAACCCCAGGTCGGTATCGCGCAAACTAATTGGTTGCGGCGTGCCCCACTTCATATCTGTGATCTCGCGCATGTTGACGAAATAGACTTCAGCGGTAAAGACATCGTTACCACCCGTCATCAACCGCAACAGGCCCGAGAGGATCGGCAAATTCATGGTGGTGATCGTATGGCGACCTGGCTCAAACGTATCGAGCGACTTACCGTCGCGATAGAAGATCGCGCGCTGACTTTCGCGCACAATCACTTGACTACCGAACTTAAAATTACCCGCGCTATTTTCGGGAACGCGCGAAACCAGATCATTCGGGCCTTGATTCGGGGCTTCAACCACATCAATAATACTTGGCATCAGATTCTTCTCCTCTTTATGCTTAAATTTACGCTTGAAAATTTAAATAATGGCCGCTACTCGACCAGATAGTTGTTTACTTTTGACCTGCGAAGCAGACGAAGGTTACGCTTTGGTCTCGTCTGGCGCTGGACTTGACTCGGGTGCCGGTGATGTTGGAATTTCCTCAAGCTTGGGCGATAACGAACTCATGTCAATCGCCGGCACAGCAGTAGCGTCCATTAGCATCTCAGGCGAGATCACGGCTTGACTGCGCTTATCAAACATAGTGCGCAGTTCATTGATGATGTTCGTGAGTTGGTCAATCACGGGCGGAATGTTCTGTTTATTCGTCACGGCATCGGCCAGCGCCTTAACCGCGTTTTCAACCCCAACAACACGCCCAGCTAGGGCAATATCGAACTTGTTCAGGGCGTCCAATTGTTCTTCGCGAATTTTAATCGCATCAAACAACCCGGCATAGCCATAACTTGCCGTCTTCACGCGATCGACCAATGTTTGCAACTTCTGAATGGCGCCATCGACATCGTCCAGTAAAGCCAGACCACCACCTTTGAGGAGCTTATTTTGGATATCAAGCAGCACCTGTTTTTGTTGCTCGAGTTGACCGGCGATTAACATGCGCAAATGTTTGTCGGCATCACGGCGCAGATCTTTGTCTACATAGCCGCGAATCCCTGGTAACCCTTTTAAGAGACGCTCAAGCGCTCCCATGTTGGCCTTGGCGGCTTCTACAAATTGATCACTCATATCTCTATTTCTCCTTTGTAAATTAAACAATCATTGGCGTCTGGCTTATGTAGAGGTAGATGGTGGTGCATCAGTAGATGCGGGCGAATTGGACGCCGACACACTAGTTGCAGGTGCACTAATTGTGGGCGCACTAGATACAGCCGTAGTGGATGCGGCGGCTCGCTTGGTGAGAAATACTTCGCTGCCACAAAATGGACATTTGATCAAACCCTTGCCGGCGAAGACAAGTTCACCGCCACAATTGGGGCATTTCTTGCCAGCGGCCAACGCCTGACTTTCGACGCTGTACAAAAGGCCTTTTTCCCAGTTGATCGCGCCACTGAACAGCTGTTTGCCGACTAAATCGCGAATCATATCTTCAATCGCATCGCGCGGCAGTTGCAATTCGGCGACCAGTTGGCTGATATTCACCTGACCCTGTGTCAACACCATGTTGAGGATCTTCTTCTCCTGGGTCACGATGTCAAACTCGGCTTTTTCGGAGGTGCCTTTACGGAAGACATAAAAGCCGACGCCAAAGATCGGCGTTGCGACGAGCAGGGCGAGAAAGATCCCTAGGACGGTTCCCCCACCGGTGGCGCCACTGGATAGCACCACCCCACCAAAGGCCAACAGCAGCACAATGCCACCAATCATCATCAAAATCCCAACCGTGCGTCCACCACCAATCATAGTTCACTCCCTGATCTGTGCTGTAAGATTGTAAAGTCCTTTATGGTCTACGTAGCCGCGGCAGCAAAGTTGCGGTTTAGCCGAAACCACCACCGCCGCCACCACCGCCGCCGCCGCCACCACCGCCGCCGCCGCTCCAGCCACCGCCACCACTGCTCCAACCACCCCCCGAAGAGGAACTACTTGGCGCGGGGCGACTGGTCATCACACTGCCGGCGCTGTTCAACATCGCGCCTAAACCGGCGCTCATGCTAGTGAGGCTATTGCCCATACCGCGGCTGGCTTCACTCAGACCACCACCGAGACCACCGCCTTCTTGTTTGCCGGAATTCCCAGGCATTGAGCCGCCACCCATCATCGGGCCGAGCCAGGGGGTGCCGTAATAGCGTCGTCGATACGGGCCGTACATGTCACCGGAGGGGAAATACCAGCCGGGCGCAGGGGCATCTACCCCTTCAAATTTACGAATGTATTGCCGATCAATGCCAAAGGCAATTGCGTAAGGCAGCCACTGATCCCAAATCGTCTTTTGCTCTTCGATGTTGGTGTATTTTTCAATGTTAGCCAGATAGCGCTTGAACGCCTGCCAACGCGCTGCGGTTTCGGCCCCATGCTCAGTTTTGCGCGGCATACTGCGCGCAAGGATCAGCAAGCCCAGCGCCAATACGCCAATCCCAATGCCGGGCAAGATGGCGGCCTCGGTCAATTCACCAAACAAACTCATCAAACCAATGCCGACCACCACAGCCACGACCAAACCGGCAATCGCTAAATACGCGTAAAAGTTACGTGCATTTTCTGGATTGCTTGGGAAGAGCTTGGCATCCGTCACTGCCTGATACAGGCTTGCATTGATATCCGGCAACAACGTATAGAATTTGTTCTTTAGCGCCGACAATTTCACTTCGTCTTTTTTGCCGAACATGCCACTGAGTAATTTTTGCTCATAGGGCTGCAAGGCCACATCATCCCGTTCACGCCGATAGACAAAGTCGGTGCCGCTGCGGAATAGGCCATCTTCCTTCTCTTCGGTGATGCTAATCGCTTTACGTCGCGCCAGATCCACCAGGGTCGCGATGATATCCTGCATGTCGACTTTTTCATCGAGCAGTGTGCCGGCCATCCCTGGTGACAGATCGTCGGGTGGTTCGGGCAGATAATCGGCCACCATCTCTACCGACTTATCGCGGCCATAGCGATACCACAAGCCATAGAGCAGGGCTGGGCTACCCAAAATCAAGAGCAAGCCCAGCGCGCCAAAAATCAGCGTGGCTAACGGTCGCCATCGCTCACGGGCGGCAATTTCAGCTTCGCGTTGTGCAGCATCCGCATCGGCCTGCGCTTGCCAAGCCGGGGCCACCCCATCGACGACACCATGCGTAAATTGGGTGCGAACTTCAAACTCTTCGCCGCTGTCGAGCCGGCGCGTCAATTCAAACAGGATGGAGTGCTTGTCTTCGGCTAACGTGGCAGTCGCTGAATCACGGGCGTCAGCGCTATTAATATAGGCCGCCCACTGATGAATCTCAGCCTTTTGGGGTACGGTGACGGTAACACGCCCGGCCAGCACCGGAAAGGTTCGATCGCCGTAAATAGCTTTCCACCAGAGCTGATCATCGCCCGAATAGATGCGCAGCCCATTATGCACCTTATAGCTCAGCGTATAAGTTTCACTGCTATTTCTCATCGCTGGGAAGTACCAACGAATGATATAGTGCGAATTCTGCTGTTCTACGACAAAGGTATAGGGCTCACTACCGCCGTTAGCGGCATAATAGGTATGCCCACTTTGGTCGGTGACAGCCCATTGATCGATGCTATCAAAATTATTAATGGGGATGTCACGGTAGCCAAACGTATACGATCCCTGGGTAAAGCGAATGTCCTGGTGTTCATTTACGTCGATTGTACTGTCTGAATTGACCGTAATATCTACATCGAAGCGTTCCCATACCAACGATTTCTCTTGAGCATGGACAATTGATCCGGTGCTTAACAATAGAACGAACAGAAGACTGCCTACCAGAGAAAAGATCGACCAGCGTACGAGTCTGTACATAGGCTCTTTACTCCTTAGATGGTTGCATCACGCTGCCTGAAGCTTGCTCATTGCAGCACAGCTCAGCCAGGATTGGATTGAACGAACAATATCAATTATCGCGCCAACAACCTGTCTGCACCTGACATCTAACCTACAATTCAGTCTAGTTTTCGCTCAATCGGCTGACAGGCAATGGCGCGTTATTATTGAACCCTTCCATTTCCGCTAATTTTGTCGTAGCCCACAGCGTATCGGCTTCTGTGGTTTCAAGCGGTGGCAATTCACCGAGTTTGGTAAGCCCAAAATGCTGCATAAAGCTATCGGTCACGCTATACAAAATGGGCCGGCCAGCTACTTCTAAACGGCCGATCTCCTCGACAAGCCCGCGTTGCACCAAAGAGCGTAACACACCAGCGCTATCAACACCGCGGACAGCCTCAATTTGAACGCGTGTAATTGGTTGACGATAAGCGATCACGGCCAATGTTTCCAAGGCAGGGCCACTTAGTTTTGTGCTTGTATCCAGATTGAGAAAGTCTTCAATAATCGAAGCGACAGCCGGTTGGGTCACCAACTGGAATTTTCCATTGCGTTGCTGTAAACGCAAGCCTCGCTCACTGTTTTCATAAGCATCGGCCAAGCGCTGCAACCCACGTTCGATGGTTAAGGTGTCAAAATTTAGGAGCTTCGCAATGGTCGAAGGCTCGATCGGCGCATCAGTGACAAAGAGTAAACTTTCCAGAATAGCGCCGAGCGGCAAGGTTTCACCGCCGGTCTCAATCTGAATTTCTGATGGTTGTTCGTCAAGCAATTTGGGCAATTCCTCCTCATTATCGCCTAGATGATTGACTTCCAGTAGGGTTTCTTCCCCGGCCTGCCCAATCAGATATTGTCCATTCATAGGGTACGGTACACTTCAGTTGGTCACAAGGATTAGCAAAAACGTTGATCATCTCAAGTATTGATTAAGGCTGCCATTACAAATCTGTAATCGATCACGGTTTAATTTTGTCATTGGACCCAATCTGGTTCAAAAGGGGCGCAGCGCATGTGAACGTCTAATTTACCTAATTTTAAGCCTAAGTCTTGCTCGATCACATCGCGCGTTACCTCAACGACTTCATCCGTTTTCATCGGAATATCAACGTCGGAAGCGGCCTCAATTTCGAGCTTAACATCCACAGAGCCACCGCGCGCTTTAACAATCGGTACAGCCTTAATAATTTCGGCCAGCTGATCTAAATGCCAGCCCAGGCGACGCCCCACGCTAGCCGTGTCCAGTTCAGCCGAGCTGCCATCGACCGTCCGAATTCGTACGCCGCGTCGCTGCCAGGTCCAAATTTCCGCCCACAACAGCGTGCCAAAGAGCAAGATCGCCACCACACCAGTCGCAATCTGCGCGATCAGAAAATTGGTTGGGTTAACAGTTTGCCAGGTGCGCAAAGTGGCTGCGCTCGATTCCAGCAGAGCTTGGGCTTTGTCAAGTGCGTTAAATGGGCTAACCGCCAAGAGGCAGGCTAAGGCCAGCAAAGCAAGCCAAAGTAGAATGACGACGAATCGATTAAAAAGCCCCATGCATTTTCCCTTTCAACAACTTGGCGATGATAGAGTTGCGGTGCTATCAATTCCACTCACCAGCCGAATGGCCTAAGCTCACTGTAGGCCGATAGCGCAACTTAGCTGCCCACTGTGCGCAGGTAAGCCATTATCCATATGCCGATTATACATTAAATTGGGCCGCTTGGCGAAACAACTACCTAAAATCACCGGTATCAATAAAAACACTGGCGCCAGTTAGCGTCAGTGTTTCACGTGAAACAATCTACACGCCCATGGGACGCGTTTTAATTGATCCTATCGGCTTACAAATAATCCCGCAGTTTGCGGCTGCGGCTAGGGTGACGCAAGCGACTAAGCGCCTGAGCTTCAATTTGGCGAATACGCTCACGCGTGACGCCAAATTTTTTCCCAACTTCTTCGAGCGTGTAACAATATCCGTCAACCAAACCAAAGCGCAGTTGCAAGATCCGAACTTCGCGCGGCGTCAAGCTCTGGAAAATCTCATCAATCACTTCGCGCAACAGCTGTTGACCAGCGGCTTCACTCGGGGCGTCGGCGTCTTCATCTTCGATAAAATCGCCCAGATAGCTATCTTCTTCTTCGCCCACCGGCATCTCAAGGCTCAACGGCCGTTGGCTCACCCGCATAATATGTTCGACCTTGCGCGGAGATACACCCAACTCGTGCGCAATCTCTTCGGTCGTAGGATCGCGGCCAAGCTCTTGCACCAGTTGACGGCTGGTGCGGGTCAGACGATTGATCTGTTCGTACATATGAACCGGCACGCGAATCGTGCGGCCTTGGTCAGCAATGGCGCGCGTGACCGCCTGGCGAATCCACCAAGTGGCATAGGTGCTAAACTTATAGCCACGACGATAGTCGAACTTTTTGACAGCACGAATCAGACCAATGTTACCCTCTTGAATTAGATCCAAGAAAGGCACACCACGGCCGACATATTTTTTCGCAACGCTGACGACAAGCCGACTATTCGCCTTGATCAGATGTTCTTGGCCGGCTTGACCATCACGTACAAACCAGAGCAGACGCTCGCGTTCTTCCCAGTCTTCAACGCCCTGGGTCAACTTCTTGCGCGATTCACGGCCCTTTTCCATGCGCTTGGCCAGCGATACTTCTTCTTCGGCAGTCAGCAGCGGTACGCGACCAATTTCTTTTAAATAGAGGCTGATGGAATCATCGATCTCAATTTGGCTGAGATCAAAATTCTCTTCTTCCGCAGCCTCTTCAATTTCATGAATGTCGTCAGGTTCTTCTTCGCGGACCTGGCCGACTTCAATGCCCTGCTCAAAAAGCGCCGCGAAAACATCCTCAACCTGTTCCATGTTGCTTTCTGCTTCCGGCATCACACGGAGTACATCATCATACGACACATAGCCCTGTGCGCGCCCCAATGTGAGCAGATACTCCAACGCAGCCTCAGGGGTAAGCACAACACGTTCAGTCGTTTCAACTTCATCATCATCAACATGTAACTCGTTTTTAGGGGTATCCCCAGTATTCCGGGGATCACCCAGATCTTGGTCGAGGCTACCCTGCAGTTCTTCATCAAAGGTGACTGCGAAATCGGCATCCACTTCCAGATCATTGGAAAAGTCTAGTGCTTTTTGTTTTGCCATGAGAATCTCTTTTATCTCCTGAAAAAATGCTCGCTTTCGAGCAGTCGTTCATTAAAATCTATGCAGAATCCACAGGGTAATGGTCAGCTATCGTTGTAGCAATACCACAAAAACAGCAAAAAGTTTCACCCCGAAACTTCTTGCTTAAAATCCCAAACACCTGATTTCTGCATATATCTTTTACCACAATTTACACATAAAAGCTGTTCGTTTCCTACCATTTCAAATGTTTCTTTTGTACAGCTAGGGCAGCGGAATAGTTGCGCAAGCGTAGTTGGTGCTGTTGGTACGGCGGCTCGCGCAGATGCAGTCGGCGCGGCTAACTGTGCAAAAACGCTAGGCGCCAAGGGATAAAGCCCACCAAGGCGGAACAAAGCACGGTCAGCTTTTGCTAGCTTTTCTGCATTCAAATTGTTTTTCAGCAATGGCCATCGGAAATGGGACACTGCACGCTGAGCGTTGATCAGAAGCTTAGCCTCATTAAATTGCTTATTCATCCAGACAGGATGAAAATCAAAATTTAATTCAACAAACTCGATTGGCACCAATTCTAGCGGTGACCAAGCTTGACGGCCCAGTGCCCAGCGTAGCAAAGCCTTAAAGTTACGTTTATTCGCATACTCGACCACAGCAACACTATGGCGGTGCATCACCCGCTGAATTTGTTGAAGCGCTTGTGGGACATTCGCTAGATGATGCATGACCCGCACCATCACCAGTGAGTCTAAAATCCCAGTTGCTAAGGGTAAATCGTAGACATTGCCTGCCACAAAGACAAAACGCGGGTCATGGCCCCATTGTTTGGCGGCGTCTTGCAAAAGCGTCCGGCTATAATCGAACAAAACAATCTGTTCGTAGCCCAGATACATATTTGCCAATCGCCCGAAACCGGCGCCAATCTCCACGATCCGCCCGCCCTGGCTCGGCAGGAGTTGATTTAAGACAAGTCGCTCAGTGGCATCTTCGTAATCACGCCCCTGACCTTCCCAGAAATTCGTTTTATACTGACTGCCTTCATAATCAATGACTGGCGTTTCCATGCGATCAACTGATGTATGGCCCGTGATTGTCATTCAGTTCGAATTCCTAAAACTGGATTACTGCCAGCCTGATGTTTCACGTGAAACAATAATTCAGCGCCTAGTTTCAGCGTGTAACAATGATTATCTGCTTACAAAATAAGCTAAAGTCTAATTTTCACCTAAAATGATCTGATGATTTGGATTATAGCAGGCTTGTTAAACAATTTCAATACCCAATTTAATAACTAAATACACCAAATCATACGAAATAACACAGACAAAACTTTTACAATTTGAACAACTAGTAACCGATGATATGATTAAGCGCCATTGAGCATGGCTGGTGTCAGGATGGCTTCAGGCTGGAGATAATCTTATGGAAATTCAAGGGAAGATTTTTTTGATCAGTGGGGGTGGCTCTGGTCTTGGTAAAGCCACCGTTCAACGCTTAGTCAGACAAGGTGCGCAGGTGATGATTGCAGACATCAATCAAACTGCTGGCGAACAAAATGTCGCTGAAGTGGGTGAGCAAGTTGATTTTGTGCATACTGATGTAACCGATGAAGCCAGCGTAAAAAATGTAGTTCAGTTGACGGTCAAGCGCTTTGGTGCGCTGCACGGCGCGATCAACTGTGCTGGGATTGGGACGGCGGAGCGCACACTCAGCAAGCGCGGTGTACACGCCTTAGCTTCCTTCACCAAAACAATTCAGGTCAATTTGATTGGCACATTCAATGTCCTACGGCTGGCCGCGGAGGTTATGGCCCACAACGAACCAGGTGAAAGTGGCGAACGGGGCGTTATTATCAATACGGCATCGGTAGCAGCTTTTGATGGTCAGATTGGTCAGATCGCTTATGCGGCGTCTAAAGGCGGCATCGTGGGCATGACCTTGCCTGCGGCCCGCGATCTAGCCATTTTCGGCATCCGGGTAATGACCATTGCCCCCGGAATTTTTGACACCCCTTTGCTAGCCGGGCTATCAGAAGCAGCCCGGCTCTCGCTTGGGCAACAAGTCCCTTTTCCTTCTCGCCTAGGCCAACCACACGAGTATGCCGATCTAGTTGCTCACATCATCCAAAATCAAATGCTCAACGGCGAAGTGATCCGGCTTGATGGTGCTATCCGCATGGCGCCAAAGTAGCGCAACAGATTAGAGATTGGGAGTAAGAATGAATAATCTCCACTCTCCTGCCTAACACCAATGGCTTACCCTTCGTCTTCACCCGCTACCTCGGCTGCGTAGGCAGAGACATCATTTTGGGCAATGGCTTCTGCAGGTAAATGGTTCGTACTATTGACAAGCAGTGCTTGCCATTGATCTCCCTCAAGTTGGAGGATACTGATGGCACAATTATGGGGTTCCCATCGCATCCAGTCGCCAGGCCCTGTGCCAAACCAAGTGGCCAATACGTTACAAATCAAGCCGCCATGCGTTACGACTAACACGGTTTGTGCTGGATGAAGCGCCGCCAAATGCTCAAAGACGGCGACAGCCCGACGATTAAAGGAATAAGGCGACTCTCCGTTAGGCGGACAGAATGCCGGCTCAGCGCGCCAACGTTCCCACAAATTTTCCTTTTCTTTTAGGTCTAGGAATGAGCGACCTTCCCAATCGCCCAGATCAAACTCGCGCAGATCGCGCTCAATTATTGGCTTTAGATGAATGATTTCGGCAATCGCCGAAGCCGTACTCTGCGCACGAGCCAGCGGCGACACATAAAACGCGTCAATCGGATACTGAGCCGTTAATTCCTTCATATAACGGGCGGTAGCCAACACTTGCGCTTGACCACGAGCAGTTAGTGGGGCATCTAATGAGCCGTGCCATACTTGTTGAACATTTGCTTCTGTCTCGCCATGCCGTACCAAAATTAGAATCGTCATTTTTGTTTCCTCCGATTTTATTTTTATTATATTTTTTTAGTATATTATTGACACCACCATGCGCTCATGATAAACTTAACCCTGCTGGATCAGACAGAAGGGTGCAAAGCTATTTACTCTAATCTACGGGCACACTTCGCTTAGATCAGCGACTTACTTACTATGCCAGCGCAATACTCGGTTTCTTTCAACATTATTTTTAGGCTGAGCCGCCGATCTGGATAACGAATCTGGAACTTTGCGCGCGCGGTTTGTGATATGACAATGCATTGGCGAAGCTCTCCAGAGGGGGAGCTTTTTTTATTGGATCTACATCGCCAGCGTAAGCAGGAGTAATTATGTACATTCCGAGTTCGAACACAGAAGATGAGCTTGAAACCTTGCATAACTTGATGCGAGCGTATAATTTCGCCACCTTGATCACCAGCCATAACGGAACGCCGTTTGCTACCCATGCACCTTTTCTGGTAGACAGTACGCGCGGCCCCTACGGAACGCTAGTGGGTCACATCGCGCTAGCAAACCCACAATGGCAATATTTTACCACTGCCGATGAAGTTCTGGTGATCTTTCAAGGGCCCCATGCCTATATTTCGCCAAGTTGGTATACGGGCGAATTTAACGTACCGACTTGGAATTACGCTGTGGCCCATGCCTATGGTACTCCTAAAATTGTTGAGGATCTCAGCACAATTCAACAAATGCTTGAGCAGCTAGTCGCTAATCATGAATCAGCTAGACCGCAGCCGTGGACTTTTGCCTGGTCAGAGCGTCATATCAATCTGACCAAAGCGATTGTGGCCTTTGAAATTGAAATTACCCGGCTCGAAGGTAAATTTAAGTTGAGCCAGAATCGTTCGCAAACGGATCAACAAGGGGTCGTCAACGGGCTCAAGGATTCAACATTTGAGGCCGACCAGTTGGTGGCAGAATTAATGATCGCCGGCGCAAAAACAGAACTAAAAGCATAACGAAATTTAAAATGAAGGGAGTAATGATCAATGGAAAAAACTATCTATAAAGCCGGGATTGCTGGCGCGACTGGCTATACAGGCTATGAATTAGTTCAATTGATTCAGCGCCATCCAGCGCTACAAGTCGGATGGTTAACCAGCGAGAACAGTGCGGGTGGTAAATTTTCTGATGTACACCCCGCACCGTGGGATTATCCACTGATCAGCTTGGAGGAAGGCATGAAGCGCACTGACGAGGTGGATGTTGTTTTTCTTTGCCTACCCCATGCCGCATCCATCAATCCAGTGAAGACTTTCCAAGAAACAGGCATTCGGGTTATTGATCTAAGCGCCGACTTTCGGCTGATCGATCAATCCATCTATACACGCTGGTACAACACGCCCCATACGGCGCCAGAGTTGCTGTCACATTTTGTGTACGGCTTGTGCGAAGTCAACCGCGAGCAAATTAAAGGGGCGCAATTGATCGCAAATCCCGGTTGCTATCCCACTAGCGTCAATTTGGGCCTTTATCCGCTCGCCAAAGCTGGCTGGCTTGGCCATCACGTCATTGTTGACAGCAAAAGTGGGGTAAGCGGGGCTGGACGCAAGGCGGCCTTGCAATATAACTTTAATGAAGTAAATGAGAATTTGCTCCCCTATAGTATTGGCTATCGGCACCGCCATATTGCAGAAATGGAACAGGTGCTCAACCATGTGGGAGTGAACGGTAACAGTGCGAACAAGCAACCATATCGCTTCACATTTTCACCTCATTTGTTGCCCGTCACACGAGGTATTTTGAGTACGATTTATGTGAGTGTATCGGCTGGTATCACCGAAGCGCAAATTCGCGATTTATATGCGGGAACCTATGCGCAGGAGCCGTTTATTCACCTCTTGCCAGCAGGACAAATTGCTTCTTTGCGCCACACCACCCATAGCAATCGCTGTGCGATAAGCATCACCGCCGCCGATCCAACTCAGCCGGATGGTTCGGATTATATTATTGTTGCGACGTTAGATAACCTGATTAAGGGTGCCAGCGGCCAGGCGATCCAAAACTTCAATATTGCGGTGGGCTTGGAAGAGACAACGGGCTTGTTGTAGAGTCAGAAAAGGCTTAGTTTCATATAGGTATAGACGAACTGATTTCTAATGGATGATTGTAGAGGGATCGACAAGGATGGAACACATAGAGGAAACGGTTGAGCAGCAAAGCGACGAATTACCAGGCAAATATATGGTTGTCTTAAAGGTTGGCGGCAATGAATTAGATGACCCGATCTTCCTGAGTGGACTAGCTAACGCCGTGCGGAGTATTCTTGATAGCGGGCACTTTCCAATCATAGTCCATGGCGGTGGTAAGGCGATTGCTGATTTACAACAAAAACTAGGCCTCACCCCGCAATTTATCGAAGGTTTACGTGTTACAGACGACGCTAGTCTCGATATTGCCGAAATGGTGTTGAGCGGCCTCATGAATAAAAGGATCGTACGTAACCTAATCAACGCTGAAGTTCGGGCAGTTGGCATTAGTGGCGTAGATGATGGCACGATTTACGTCGAAAAGATGTGGCATCCCCTAGGCGATTTAGGCCGGGTAGGCGAAATTCAGGATGTGGATGATCATTTATTAAAAACCTTGATCGACGCCAATATTGTACCCGTGGTCAGTCCCATCAGCTTCGGTGC
Source organism: Caldilineales bacterium (assembly GCA_038318235.1). Classification (GTDB taxonomy): domain Bacteria; phylum Chloroflexota; class Anaerolineae; order Caldilineales; family Caldilineaceae; genus JAPLGZ01. The sequence goes on along the minus strand of JBBQBY010000151.1, from coordinate 562 downwards.
CCTAGATGCCCTCAGTTATAACGTCAATGCCGACCACGCCGCAACGGCAATTGCGGCTAAATTGGGGGCCATTCGCCTGATCTTTATCAGCAATGTACCAGGCGTACTGGTCGCGGGACGCGTTGTCCGCGCCATCACGGCGAATCAAGCGACGCAGTGGATCGATGAAGGGATTATTACAGGCGGCATGATTCCCAAAGTGCGCAGTGCAATTGAGGCCGTGCGCGGTGGAGTCGCTCAGGCTGTGATCACGAATCTAGCTGGCGTGATGGAAGGTAGTGGTACGGGCATCATCGGCGAGGGCCACTAATTAATCACTTGTGGACATCAACTTACTTGCAGCCATTGGTTGCACCAGATTAAGTAAACAACGGATATACAAAAGCGATGGCTGGTAACGTATTGAAAAATCTTATCAATATTACTCACGGTTCGGTCATTTTGGAAACAGATTTTGAGATTTGTCCAAATTTCGCTCCACTTGGGCTACGAAATACAGTCGAATCGCAAGGCTTTCTCCCACTTTATAAAAGGGTTTGATCTCGTTGATTGGCAAGTGGGA
>JBBQBY010000150.1:0-14043 GCA_038318235.1 Caldilineales bacterium | reverse complement strand
GTATCGCCATAGACGCGCACAGCGTGGTCATCACTAACGGCGGATGCCCAGTGGCGTTGTTCCGAGCGCAATGAAGCCAACGTCTCGGCTTTGCCAAGGATCAGGCCGCCGGGCTGAATGATGGTGTAGTCATCCGCCATTAGTTGCTCGATGGCGGTGAGGTCAAGGTGGAGAAAGGCGGCCGTCCAGGCTTGTTCGGCATGTAAGATTTCTTGAATCGCGCGTGAATCCTGATGCATGTTGAGTTCTTGTCCATCCAAGTGGAGCGCAAACTGCCTCTGACCAGAGTCGGCGCTTGCTCTATATATTGATATTGTGTACGTTCTTTAGATAAAAAGCAAGGAACAAGCAATGAAAATTTTCGCCCGGCGCGCTGGTTATTCACTCACTGTACTCGGCGCAATCCTGCTGTTGGCCGCTTGTGGCTTGTTTGGTGGCCAGGCCGAGCCGACCGCGACCCCGCTGGCGCCGGTTACGCTGAAATACGTTTCGTTGGATCAGTTTGCTGGCGTGGAAGAGACGTTGATCAAACAGTTCCAGACCGAGCATCCGAATCTGCAAATTGATAAGGAAGGGTTTCGCTCCGATCCGCTGCAATATCTGACGAACACACCACCGCCCGATGTGATGACGATTGCGCCTAGCCTGTGGCTGGATCAGGCGATTGAACAAGGCTTGGTCACGGACATTACCGATATCTGGCAACAGGCCGGACTTAACGATGCCTATCCCGCCACGCTACGCACGCTAAGCGAACGCAATGGCAAGCAATACTTCCTGCCGATTGGTTACAGTTGGAATGCTATCTACTACAACAAGCAGGTCTTTGCCCAATACAATTTGCAGCCGCCGAAAACCTGGGATGAGTTTATGACGCTTTGCGACACGCTGTTGGCGAATGGCGTCACTCCGCTAGCCCTGAGCGGACGCAACTCATTTATGGCCTCGCTTTGGATCGACTATTTGGACATGCGCCTCAATGGCCCCGATTTTCACCACCAACTAGCGACTGGTCAGATTGCCTATGAAGATGCCAAGGTGCGGGCCGTGTTTGAACTTTGGCATTCGTTAATTGTGAAAGGCTACTTCTTAGAAGATTCGCGCAATTTACAATCGTTATCCAGCCTGCTGGCGATTATCCGCGGCGATAACGGTCAACTGGGCAATCAAAAAGCTGCCATGACGCTCGGCGGGCCTTTCTTTCTGAATGAGCTGCCGGAGAAATTTCGCAGTGAACTCGATTTCTTTGCCTTCCCGCCGATTGATCCCACACTCCCAACCGGTGAGGTGGTCTTTTCGCTAGGCTATATGGTACCGGCCAGTGCACCCCATCGCCAAGAAGCGCTCACCTTTCTCACCTATCTGGGTTCGGCTCCAGCCCAAGCGCTTCTCGTACAGAATGCTCAGAACGCGCTTTATGCCCCCGCGCAGACACCGGCCAAATTGAGTGATCTACCCGCCACAATGCAGCAGGGGATGCAGCTTGTGCAAAACGCAAAGACAGTGGATACGCCGTATTTTATCAGTGTCAATCAAAAGTTAGAATCCAGCATGGAAGAGATGCTCCGCCAACTGTTGGCTAGCCCTACATCTAGCAAACCATTCGATCTGGACGCTTTATTAACTAGTATGGAAGAGGCTCGTCAGGCAAAATGAAAAGCGTGAAGCGTGATGAGTGAATAACAGAATCACTCATCACGCTTCACGCTTCAGCTCTATCAATTGAAGAAAGGTTAAACAAGTATGATCATCGACGTTCACACCCATGTTTTTACTTCTAATAAGCCATTTTCAGCCCAATTTCTGAAAGAGGCATCTGGGGCGCGCACCACGCCGATTGACATGATCACACGCTATGCGGATTATCGGGCGACGGCGGCCGATTGCGCGGCGACGATCTGCTTTGGTGGCAAGGCGCGGCTAGCGGGTCTCTGGGTGGATGACCAAGACGTGGCCGATTATATCAAACAAGATCCCGACCATCTGATCGGCTTTCTGTCACTCGACCCAACGCAGCCAAACTGGCAAACGGAAATGGAATATGGGCATCAGGAGCTAGGCTTGCAGGGCATCAAACTAATGCCGATGTATGCCGGTTTCTATCCACAAGACGAGCAACTTGATACGCTCTGGACCTATGCCCAAAAGCACAATCTGCCCGTTTTGCTCCACACCGGCACCACCTTTGCCTCGCAAAGCCAGTTGGAAACCACCCTGCCGCGCCACATTGACGTGGTGGCACGGCGCTTCCCCGAGGTGCGCATTATCATGGCGCATCTCGGCCATCCGTTCGAGGGTGAATGCATCGCCGTAATCCGCAAACACCCGCACGTCTACGCCGATGTCAGCGCCTTGCACTATCGACCTTGGCAACTCTTTCACAGCCTGATGCTTGTGCATGAATATGGCGTCTGGCAGAAATTGCTCTTTGGCACTGATTTTCCATTTACAAACGTAGATGCATCAGTGGCGGGTTTGCGCAGTTTGGCCGAGGTCAAGATCGATCGTTTTAGTTTGCCATTAGAGAAGATTGAAGAGCTAATCCAGCGCAACGCGCTGCCTTTGTTGGGTTTGCAGCAGCCCGGTCAAACAAAAACATAAGGGTTAATGTAAGCCCAGCCACCAAAGCCAAGATAAGGAATTATTCATGAAAATTACCCAGATCGAAACCTTTCCCGTCCAAGTGCCAATCAATCCACAGCGTGCAATCAAGGGCGGGCGGGGCTATCACACGATTTCCCCTTTTCTCATGCTCAAAGTCCACACCGATCAAGGCATTCACGGCGTGGGCGAAGTCTCCTGCACGCCCGGCTGGAGCGGTGAGGATAATATTACGGCCGCGCATTTTATCAAAAAGGTGCTGGAACCCCTGCTCAAGGGCCAAGACCCCACTCACATTGAGCGCCTGACCGCCCAAATGCGCACCATGCTCGCCAACAATCCTTTTACGCGATCGGGCGTTGAGATGGCGTTGTGGGATATTTTGGGCAAGGTAGCCGGTCTACCGGTCTACCGTTTGCTGGGTGGGCCGGTGCGCGAATTTGTGACCACGAAGTTTTCGGTTTCGGGGCTAGAACCGGCCAAAGCCGCCGAGTTGGCCGCTTGGGCCGTGGAACAGGGATTCCGCACGATGAAGGTGAAGGTTGGCATCGAACCAGATCAGGATGTGGCCCGTGTGCGCGCCGTGCGTGAAGCGATTGGTCCCAATGTGCGCCTGGGCGTGGATGCTAACGGTGGTTGGTCGCCGCGGGTGGCGATCCAGACGATTCGGCGCTTATACGAGTATAATATATACTTTGCCGAGCAGCCGGTGCCGGATCTGGATGTGGCCTGGCTGGCCGATGTACGCGCCAATATCCAAATCCCGGTGATGGCGGATGAAAGTGTCTACACCCTCCAAGATGCGATGGCGGTCGTGCGCGCCGGGGGTGCGGATGTCCTGTCAACCTATGTTGGTAAAGGCGGTGGCATTGGGCCGGCGCGCAAAATTGCCGCGGTCGCCGAAGCAGCCGGGTTGACCTGTACGGTCGGCAGCAATCTGGAACTGGGCGTCGCCAGTGCGGCGATGATTCATCTGGCCATGGCGACCTCGGGCATTGGTGCCGAAGAATTTCCATGCGATATTTTGGGGCCGTTCTTTTATGAGGACGATCTGCTTGTCGAGCCGCTCCCGATCCAAGGTGGCGCGGCGCGGCCGTTTGAACGGCCGGGTCTTGGTGTTGAACTGGACGACCAGAAATTGGCCAAATATCGCGCAAGTTAAGTAACTCATATTACGCACGGCTAAAATTTTGACGCAAAGACGCAGAGGCGCAAAGAAAAACCAAGCAGGCTTTTGCGCGTTGGCTTGCGTTTTTCTTCGCCGTTCTCTGCGCCCCTGCGTTACGCTTTTTTGCTAACCCTTGGCGTAACATGAGTTAAGTAAGCTTGTTGGCGGTCACTTTGGGGAATCGCGAGAACGATAAGTCTTGTGCCAACTGAAGCGGCAGCCTACATTTTTCTACTATTTTTTTTATGAAAGGAACTGACTGTGACACCTGAAGAGAAGTTTATGTTTGATGTCGAAGGTTACATCGTGATCAAAAACGTGCTAACCCCGGCTCAAGTCGCTGAGCTCAATGCCCTGGCCGATACAGTTTTCAGCGAAAAGAAGGAATTAGCTGATCGCCGCAAAAGTCAGGTCTCGCTGTGGGGGCCAGCCACCCAGGCGTTGATCGACCAACCGGTCGTGATGCCTTATCTACTCGAATTGCTCGGCCCCAAGTTTCGCGTTGACCACGATTATTGCATCTTTATGACCAAAGGTGGGCGCGCCGGTGGTTTGCATGGCGGTGAAGGTGACCGTGAACCAGATCACTGGTACAAATATCGCGACGGCGTCATGCGCAACGGGTTGACAGTTTGCACCTTCTTCCTCACGCATGCGAACACCGGTGATGGTGGGTTTGCCTGCGTGCCGGGCAGCCATAAGAGCAATTTTGTGGACAATTTGCCCGAAGAAGTGCGCATGTTCAAACGTGTCCCGCATTATGTGGTGCAGCCAGCGGTTGAAGCGGGCGACGCGCTGATCTTCACCGAAGCGTTGGTCCATGGCACCATGCCCTGGACAGCCGATCACGAACGGCGCGCCTTGCTCTACAAGTTCAGCCCTGGCCATTCATCCTGGGCGCCAACCTATTACAATCCTGCCGATTACCCCACCGCCACCGAACAGCAACTGCGTTTGATGACGCCACCGTCGGTCGGCAGTCGCGTGAACGTGGTCAGCAAATAAACCTGTAAAAACAATGACCAGTCATCCGCGCGGGCACAACACGCAGATGACTGGTCACGGTTCGCAAAACGCTTCTGGCAAAATTCACGGCGATACTTAAAACTACGGTTACGCGGCGCGCTTACTGAACAGAATTCATGTCAACCTGATCCAACGGGATAATGACCGCATCTGCCGGTTTTTCGATCGCCGTCGTGTCGTTGAAATCGGCGTAGTCGGTCGTGACGTCGAAGCTAATCACAGGCGCCGCATCAGCCATGTCGGCTGGCATTTTTCCGCCACCTTGTGCCATTGCAACAAAGCCCATCAGTGACTTCAACTCCCAATTTAAGTGGGTTTCGCTGCGGTAGACATAGCTGTCATCCAAGCCAATATTTTGCACAACGTTAAACTTCAAGTCCTGAAAAAGCGCCGGGCCAAGGAAACGCAACCCCATCATGCCCTCATCAAATTCTTGGGCCGTAATTTTCTGCTCACTAATTTGGTTAATGGTGTCGAGTTGACCTTTCAGTAAATCCTGGAAGGCCTGGCTGGCCACAAAGCCACCAAAATCAAAGCTCGTATTGAAAACAGCGACCGTTTGCAAATCTAATTTATCATCATCCTGGCGCTCGACATTGACATAATCTTTTACCATTGCGCGGAAAGCGTCAGAGCTGAGAAAGCTGCCTGCGCCCACACCAGCCTGAAAGTTCTGCATCTCGCTGGCCTCGCGCTTTTGCGCCTCCTCAAGCCCCTTCGTCACCAACGTCACCATGTCTATCCCGTACCAGCCCTTGAATTCAGCCAGTTCAGGCATCACTTCGGCGAGTTTGTCGAGGTTAACGTATAGGTAACCATCAATCATCCGCGCCTGGATATTGATCTTTTCTGGCACCTTGACTGCACCCCCGGCCTGTGCCGCGAGCAGATCGGCGATATCCTGCGGCATGGTCAAGGTCAAATCCATATCCAGACCCAGGGTTTGGTATAATTTGATAATGAGATCGGTGTAATCTTTGGTGAGTTTCTCAACATCGGCTGGCTTTGCCGTCGCCAACTGGGCCTGGAAATCCGCCAAACTTTTGATCACTTCCGGATCCATCGAGATCATGGAATCTTGCGTCAAATTAAGGGCTAATTCATCGAAGGGTAAATCTGGGATACCGGACAGATTGAGATCGATCGAACTACTGGTGGTTAGCGATTCCACATCCATCATGGCTTTCTGAGAATCAGCCAGAATGGTACAGTCAGCTTCATCTAGTTTGCCACAAAGTGGCGCTGGCAAATCCTGGGCCAGAGCAGCACCCGTTGCGATGATCATAAAAGCCACTAACAACAACAGCATCAAACCAGTTTTACGTAACAAATTCTTATCCATGTTTAAAATTTCCTTCCTATTTGTCATTAGATTTATACCAACTTCACCTACCGGCGTTATCTTATCATGCTTGCAGATGGTTGTAAATAGGTAAAAGGTAGGCTTTTCCAAGGCAAAAGTGAGTAATTGTCACAAGATTTGGGCAATGCTACAATAGATCAGTTGATCAATTTCGTAAGCAACAAGCGAGGAAATGTGATATTAAACACAGGGGAAACAGACCAGAGGAGTATAAAACTAATATACTTCATCGATTTCGCTCAAAGATGCCTGAAGTTCCGCAATAATTTCTTGCACTGATTGTGGTTTTAAACTGCTACTTTGAAATGCAGCGATCGAGACGCGCACATCCATCGCCATTTCTTTACGTCTGTTTTCAATATGGCGCCTGTGGATAATCTCAAGCAGCATTTCCTGTTGTGGCAGCGACAGTTGCATAACGTCGTCAATTACTTGCTCAAGTGTAATCATATTTGTTCATTCTCTTCGCTGGCTAGGTACAATAACAACATCCCCAAACCTACTGGTCCAAAATGAATTTATCTCGCGATCATCATCACGATTCTTCTTAAATTTTAACGCATAGGGAGTATCCAATGCAACTCACCAACAAAATTGCCATCATCACCGGCGGCGGATCGGGCATCGGCGCGGCGACTTGTCTGGCCTTTGCTCAGGCCGGCGCCAAAGTTGTGGTGGCGGGGCGTACGTTAAGCAAAGTACAAACGGTAGCGGATCAAGTCCAAGCAGGCGGGGGCCAGGCATTCGCAGTCGAGGTGGATGTGAGCCAAGGCGCAGACGTGCGGCGCATGATCGCCAGCACCCTGACGCATTTTGGGGGGCTAGATATTCTTTTCAACAACGCGGCGATCAGTCCGGCGGGCAGCATCACCGATATCAGCGAAGATGAATGGGATGAGTGTATCGCAATTGACTTGCGCAGTGTCTTTTTGGGCGCAAAATATGCCATCCCAGCGCTACAAAAACGCAGCGGCGGCGTCATTCTCAACACCGCCCGCACGTTGGGCATCCGTCCCTGTCGCAACAAGGCTGCTTCGCCGCGGCCAAGGCTGGTGTGATCAATTTGACGCGCGCGATTTCCCTGGATTATGCGCCAGACCAAGTGCGCTGTAATGTGATCTGTCCTGGCTTTGTCGAGACCCCGCTCACAGTAGGTTTTGCCGGCGACACGCGTGAAGAATTTCTAGCTGGCTATCAACCACTCCCCGGTCTGATCCAGGCCGAGGAAGTCGCCGCGCTCGCCGTTTATCTGGCTTCGGATGCAGCGCGGATGATCACGGGGCAGAGTTTTGTGATTGATGGGGGACAACAGGCGGGGATTAATCAGTAGCTGAGTCTATGCTACATAATAAATGACAACCCAGTTCGACGGCTCGGCGGGTGTACATATGCCCACCTTTTTGTTACAATTATGTTGGGCTGTTAATGCATAACTCCTTAAAGAAATGAACTCACAAAATAATTATGAGACTCGAAGATGAAACACCTTTTTTTGCAACACAATTGGGCGCTGCCTATCTGGGCGACTCACTAAAACTGCTACCGAAAATTCCGTCGGCATCGGTTGATTTAATCTGTACGTCGCCACCGTTTGCCTTGTTACGGCAGAAGGCATATGGCAATGTTCATGCTGATGATTATGTTGAGTGGTTCATGCAGTTCGCGCGCGAATTTGCCCGAATTTTGAAACCCAAAGGCTCACTTGTCATTGATATCGGTGGAACTTGGGTAAAAGGATTTCCAACGCGCAGCTTGTACCATTACGAGTTAGTCATTCGATTATGCAATTCAGTGGAAAAGGGTGGCGGTGGTTTTCACCTTGCGCAGGAACTTTACTGGTATAACCCTGCCAAGCTACCTACACCGGCAGAATGGGTAACGGTTCGTCGTGAGCGCGTGAAGGATGCCGTGAATACCGTATGGTGGCTGAGCTTGGACCCTCATCCGAAAGCAAACAACCGCCGCGTATTGAAAGAATATAGCGAAGCACAAATCAAACTGATGGAGCAGGGTTACAAATCCAAAAAGCGTCCATCCGAGCATGACATTAGCGATAAATTTGGTCAAAATAATAACGGTGCTATTCCACCCAACCTGATTAATGGCCTGTCAGAATCAAATAATACGATGGGCGAAGCAGTATTACTTCCTGTCAATGTCATTTCGGCATCTAATACGTCGAGCAATGATCAATATTTGCGCTTCTGCCGCGAAAGCAAGCTTGATCCGCATCCTGCACGTTTTCCCCGCGCACTCCCAGAATTTATAATCGGACTTTGCACAGAGGAAGGCGATGTTGTGTTAGATCCGTTCGCAGGCAGCAATATGACAGGATATGTAGCTGAGACCCTGAAGCGCCCCTGGATCGCTCTTGAGCAAAACGAAGATTATCTTAAAGGCGCAAATTTTCGCTTTAGTACAAATGGTAGTCCAACGCAAATTCCTAACGAATCAGCGTTGAATGAATTGCAACCAGATGGACATGCGAAGCAAGATTCTCTCTTTGAGCTTCCGCCTTATACCAAGCACACTATCCACGAAGAACCAATCGAATACTAATTCTAATGCCACCAGAAAAGTCTACGAGCTATAAACGACGATTCACCTATGGTGATCAGTTCGATCCAAAGAAATTTGCGTTAACTGATATTCTTCAGCTTTGTATAGAGCACCAGCCAGATCGTTACACATTACAGACCGCGATTCGCGCTGGTTATTTTGAAGGCCACGGACGTGACCCAGCACAACGCGATGAGAATTCTACAAAAATGGCGATGAATTGCGTTTTATCGCTGAATGCCTACGGCCTGATTGAGCTAATAAATGGTGGTAAAAAATATCGTTATACGGAATTAGCCCAGGAACTCTTGGCATTGAAAGACGATCAACGGCTTGTTGATCGTCAGTTTTCAATCCACATTCTCACGAAACTAGAAGGTTTGTTGCTGGCAAGACTGATCGAAAACATCCGCGCACGTGGCGAACAGGTGACTCTAGAATATTTGGGTGAAGAGTTCAACGATTTAGGTATCAAAATTCCACCTAATTCCACTTACATTAGCACCATGCGCGAATGGCTTGCTTTAGCTGATGTTTTTAGGCCAACAGGCTATGAAGTCAATTGGGACGTTATTTATGATTTGCTCAATATAGATATTGACACGATTAACGAACTTTATAAACTTACAACTGAGCAAAAACATTTCTTGCTCTCGCTTATTAGCCTGGATATTCGAAATTTTACGCCTTCAAACAAAATCGCCAATCATACGCGTAGCATTTACAAAATTCGACTGACAACCAAGAATCTAGTAAAAGATGTATTAGAGCCATTAGTCGTAGCAGGTCTTGTCGAGACAGAGAAAACGACAGGGGGAAGGGGTGCAAAACCACACCTTGTACGACTAACCGAGAAGGCACGCAATGAGGTTTTGCAACCACTTGTCCAGAACCTTGCAAACGTCACTGAATTGACTTCGGCAGATCTGAACCGTCCATTTGAGGATGTCGTTGCAGAGTTAGCAAGCGAGGACAAACACAAACGCGGCATTGCATTGGAACTATTCGCCGTGTGGATGATTCGTTTGCTCGGATTGCGTTTTTCAAAATGGCGACTACGCCACTGGGAGGCTACTGGTGGCGGTGAGGTAGATGTACTTGCCGCATCCGATAGGATTGTCTATAATCGCTGGCAAATTCAATGCAAAAATCAGCAAAGTAAAGTCGGTGTTGACGTAATTGCCAAGGAAATTGGTTTAACATTTCTGACCAAAGCCGACATTGTTATGGTCATTACAACTAGTGGTTTTGCGGCTGACGCCGTCAATTACTCAAATCAGATCAACGATGTCAGCCGCTACTATGTAATTTTATTGGAAGGCGAAGATGTACAACGCATTGCGGAAGACCGAACACGAATTGTCGAAATCCTTAACATCAAAGCGCGCCGTACATTTGCTAAGCGTGAATTGGGCATTAGCAATTTAGGTGAAGAATTCTCTGATGAGTTGTTCAAGGATGAACAACAACCAGATACAGAGGATGAGCTTGAAAATAAAATCATAAAAGAATCAGGACAACTATATTTGGCCTTTGATGAAGAAGATAGCCCATAAGATTAGACATTATCGGGAATAAGCTATTACCTCTAGTCGACCGGTAAACAGATAGATTTTACCTGTATACTTGTTTACTGGTCTACCCAATTTGGTAAATCTCGATAATATCTAGTCTATAGTGAAAGCCTATTCTTCGCTCAAAATCTCCACCAGCCGGTCCAACACCATCTGCTCTTCGCCGTCCATTAATGTCATCGGATTTAAATAGATCTCATTGGCGCCCGCGGTGGACACCGTAATTGCAGGCGTGCCGTCGAGCAATTGCTGGACAATTTGATCGCGTGAGTGGCTGGCTTTGTCAGCATCAATCGTCACCAAGGCGCGGGGCAATGGTTGACCGGCTTCGTTCGGAAATGAGCGCGCCGCCTGCACACCGGGGAACTTGTTCAACGTTGCGCACCAACCAACGACTACTTCTTCATCTTGCGAGGCACGGGCTTCATGGTCCAGCTTTATATAGCGATTCACGGCAGCCAGCAACCCAACCATCTCCTCTTTGCCCACTTTCATCGGCCGCCCGATGCTATGATTGGGGCTGCCATTCAAACGAATCGCGGCGATCAAATCTTTTCGCCCCACAATTAGACCCGAGGCCTGGGGGCCATGCAAATCTTTGCCACCGCTGAAAATCGTCAATGCTACGCCCATTTGCGTAAAGCGCCAGAGATTTTCTACCGGGGGCAACTGGGCCGCCGCATCGACGACAACCGGCACATTGTGCGCATTAGCAATTTCGATCACCTTTTCTAATGGTAAATCGCCGCGCCCGGTCATCCCGGCCTGGAACCAGAAGATCGCCGCGGTATTAGCGTTGATCGCCCGCTCCAATTCCCAAGGCTCGGTGTGGACGGCGGTGCCAATCTCGACGATTTTGACCCCCACCTGACGCACACCATGATCATAGCCGTTGCGGTGCGATTTGTGGATGATCACCTCGTTTTTTAAGCCGGTCACATCGGGCAACTGGTTGATCGCGGCCGGGTCTGTCCCGGCGACACAGGCAGCCGTGGCTAGCGCCAAGCCGGCGGCGGCGCCCGTACAGACATAAGCAGCTTCATTGTGCGTTAACTCGGCCAAACGCTCACCGACGCGCGTTTGTAATTCGTCGAGGTTGACAAAGTGCCGTGAGGCGTCGATCATGGCTTCGATCACCTCTGGCGGCATCAGCGAACCGCCCAGCCGAGTTAACGTTGCACTAGCATTAATCAGAGGGCGAACGCCCAATTCATCGTATAGGCTCATATTTTCCATCCAAAGTTGTGAGAAGATGATTAGGTGATATCAAATCACTGACGGCCGCATAGGATCGTGAGCGGTCTGGTATCGTTTGGTAAAACTAGTATTTCAGTCTATTAGGGTGTGATTGACTTTAGACTTGCCAGACCTCTCCCCCCGCCCTCCCCTGCTGGGAGGGAGCCGGTCAGGGGGCATAATAAGTTGCTTCGAATGCCCACCAAACAGTTCCCTCCCCTGCTGGGAGGGTTAGGGAGGGGTCTACCCTAAGCTTACTTTTTCTGAATCAATGGCATATTTACCCAAGCCCGCGGCGTGAAGGGTGGAATGGTGGGCGCGATGGTCGGGACAAGCGTCGCCGTACTAGTGATCGTAACCGTACCAGTGATCGTCGCTGTAGCCGTTGCCATCGCTGTGCCAGTTGCCGTCGGCGTTGTATTGACCAAGGATGTGTCCTCAATTTTATAAATAATGCCAGAACTCAAGTCTGCGGCATACAACTCGCCATTCAGATCCTGGCCAAAGCTGCTTGGGTTACTGGGCCAGCCATTTTGGCGCGCATATTTCGTGGTTGTCCAGCCACCTTGCCCATTCGATGTCGTGAGCCAGAAATTGCCAGAGCCATAATCGGCAAAAATATAGTGCCCAACCAGGTTTGGATAACGCGCCCCGCGATACATATAACCACCGGTTACCGCGACGCCGTCACTATGCGTGTAATCGAAAACAGGCGAAATATAGTCGGCAGCATTCGTGGTACACTTGGGCGAGCGTAGGGTATGGTTTATGTTGCCTTCAAAACAATCCCAGCCATAATTTTCGCCGCCATCACTATTGGCTGGTTGGAAGTCAATTTCTTCGCGCGCGCCCTGGCCAACATCACCGATCCAGATATCATGGGTTTGCCGATCAAAGCTAAAGCGCCACGGGTTGCGCAGGCCAAGCGCCCAGATTTCGGGACGGCTGGCGGGGTCCGTGTCATTGGCAAAAGGATTGTCAGTTGGAATGGTATAAGTCGTCACACCTGTGACGTGAATCCGCAAAATCTTACCCAGTAATTCATTCAAATTCTGCGCTCGATTTTCTGGATCATCGCCGCTGCCGCCGTCCCCGAGTGGGATATATAGATGCCCATCCGGTCCAAAGGCCAAATCGCCACCATTGTGATTGGCGTAAGGTTGATCCACAGTGAGCACGATTTGTGCGCTGGCTGGATCGGCTACATTGTTGTTGGCGCCAATCACTTTATAGCGAGCAATAATTGTGTCGCCGCTCTTGTTGGTATAGTCCACATAAAAGGTCTTGGGATCGCCGGGTTCAAAGACCAGACCAAGCAACCCTTGTTCACTGCCGGTAGAGACGAGATTGGCGATATTTAGAAAGGGCGTCGAGATTTTTGTGCCATCAGCCTGGAGCACATAAATTCTGCCCGGTTGTTCCACGATAAACAAGCGATCATCACCTGCGCTGGCAATTTTTACCGGTTCTGTAAACGTAGCCGTGCCAAAAGGTACAAATTTCAATGAAATCGCCGACGGTGAATCGGCGGCAATCACCGTTGTTTGATCGGTGGCAACGTCGATCAACCCCATGCAGCCCCAAACTCCGAGCAACAAGCTCAGGCTAACCCCAATCGTCAGCCAAGAAATTTGTTTACGACGCCACTGCTTAAACCAAAACATAGAGATATCCCCTTTACGTGAAAACTAATCCTTTGCCGTTTGTACAGAAACACCTACGACAAATTACGTATGCGAGCCGTATTTTAATTGACTCGCCCAGCATAGCACGAATTACGGGGACTTTCATGGCGCGATCTCAATGGGATAACTACATGCGATAAACTCTTCAAGCGCATAGTCTTGTCTGTTACGTCCGCAACCGACAACGTAGAGCCAGCGGTAGGGGCAAGCATGCCTGTCCCCTACCACTGGCTCACTTTATAAAGTGGAACCCGCACTGCGCAATATCTGCTTCTTTTCTTCTATCCGGAAACAAGCATACTGATTCTCACGCATAAAACGCCCGGCCAACTGGATCGCCGCGTTTTCGGTCAGCAAATGTTCATCGATTTCGGCCTGCAACGCGCGCGTGAACCATTGGCGCGCTTGGTGGGCATAGGCCACCGCAGCCCCCGCCCAGAATGTGTCACCGCCAAAGATAAACAATTTGTTGGCGGGCACGGTGTGAATCCAACGGCGGACAAAATCGCCGGCGGTATAGGGATCGATACTCCAGGCCCAGCACATATCGACATAGACATTCGGATAATGTTTGGCCAGCGCGACCAGTTCATCGTTGTAGGGATAGGCAATATGCATGAGCACAAAACGCGCCTGCGGATATTTGGCCAGCAGCGCGCAGAGGTTGCCCGCCCGAATATAATCAACCGGCATACGACTGTGCCCCGCATAATAGCCAGTATGCAGCTTGAACGGGAGATCGTGCGTAATTCCCAACTCTACACCGCGCGCCCAACACCAGTCGCCCAGACAGAGCCGGTCGGCTTCGGTGGCGCTTTTCTGCAAATAAGC
>JBBQBY010000149.1:0-14248 GCA_038318235.1 Caldilineales bacterium | reverse complement strand
TTCTTTGTAAATCCGCTCGTCGGCCCACACATCGGCGCGCGCAATTGGTACCTTGTGCCCTTGCACAAGCGCCTGGACATTCATCTCCTTGACGCAGAACCAGGTCAGGGCCTAGAATGGTTCGGCGGTGTGCTTGGAGGACGTGGTAATCCCAAAGACGTGCTCATTCAACATGCTGCGGCGCTTGTCCCCTTTATTGCCTACCGGCGTCAGCACAAAGCCGATCTCAAAGTCCTTAAAGGTTGCCGGATAGATTTGAATGCGGAAGGGCCAAATATCAGCCGCCATCAGCTTCTGTCCACCGAACAATTCTGGATCGTTGATCGCGCCGGCCGAGGGCGACGGTGAAACTTTCAAGGTGTTCGTCAGATCAAAGTCATACTGGAGCGCCTTCACAAACTCTTCTTGCTTATCCAGCACGATCATTTTCTTGCCTTCGGCATCAACCTGTTCGACTCCCCATTGGCGGAGGAAGGGGGCGCCGCTAAAGGCCAGATAGGAGCGGTCGCCGGCATGATAGCCAAAGATGCCATCCTTGGTGGCTTTTTGCGCCCAGTCGGCTAATTCATCAAAGGTCCAGTCGTCGGTCGGCTCCGCCACGCCCATTTCCTTGAGCTTGGTCTTGTTATAGGCAATGATTGGCACAATCGGTTCAGAGATGTAGGAGAGCCAATATTGCTTGCCTTCGAAGGTGTTTACATCCAACGCACCCTGGAAGAAGTTGGCTTTCAGATCATAACCGTCGGCATCCGCCAATGGCTTGATATCGGTGACCACATTGTATTGCGTGCCCCAGGCAATGTGGGAGCGGTGGCGTGGTGGGAACCAGACCAAATCGCCCAACGTGCCGGCGGCGGCAAACGAGAGAATTTTGGGGATATATTCAGCCGTCCAACCGGGGATCGTTTCTAACTTCACGTCAATGTTGGGATTCTTGTCTTTGAAGCCATCAATATTCGTATCCAGACCGGTCTGAATCCAATCAGAGACGTCTTCCTTCTTGACCATGTGGGCGCGAATTTCGACTTTGGCGGTGCTTGGCGCTGCGGCCTGACCACCAGTGGTCGCCGCAGGTGCACCCGCTGGCGCTGGGGCGCAAGCGGCCACAAGCGTAGCGCCCAGGGCTGTCGTCCCGACCGCGGCCATAAAGGCGCGGCGCGAGAGTTTTTTTGAATTATCTGCGTAACTCATTCCTTCTTCTCCTTGAACAAAAGCTTTGAATAAAGAAAACAGCGGGTGGGGTGGATTGCGTCCTATAGCATTGCAACACGCGACAAACTTGATGTCGCAAACAATGGTCGATCATAAACTCTACGCCAACGGATCACAATGGGAAGCTAGATAACTATGGATCGATGTTCAGGGGTAACTACCCGTCCGCTGTCTAGTTTTTTAGCGTTAAATTTTTAGTTAACGATCAAAAGTCAGGCTTCTTTGGGGAGGCCAAGCAGTTACCCGCAAGCGACTTGTTTGAGTGTAGAGATACGAACTGAAGTTTATTGTAGCATTGCTAGATTGGTGTGTCAAACAGTTTTACAGCTTAAAATAGAACTATGGATAAGGCAAATGAATTTGCGCTTACATTGGGATTTACCGGACGCTGGTTTGCTCAGTCTGCTCGCCCGCTTGGTGTTAAACCCAGGTGTCTGTTGCGCACTTGACTTCGGGGAATGGACAGGATCGCCCAGATCGACAATAATGCGCAGATTGATGGCGGATGCCCAAACCCTAAAATCAGCGGGTAGCAGATTGCCAATGACGCGACAATAAGGTAAATGAGTCCTATGCAAATGTATTTCAAATTCGTAAAACAATCTACCGTAGGCGCCGCGCTTGCGCTGAGCCTTGCGCTTTTCTGCTCTGTGATGGCCCTTGCTCAAACGACCACGACCGGCACCGTGCTTAAAAATGCAAATCTGCGCGCCGGCCCTGGCACAAATTATGCGATCAGCGGCCAAGCAACCCAAGGTGACCGCCTTGCGATTGTGGGCAAAGACGCGGCTGGGGATTGGTATCATCTGGCGACGGATCAATGGATCGCGGCGTTTCTGATCAATGCAGGAACCGGCACGGCCACGGCAACCGTCGCCTCCCTTGGGCAAGCAACCGCGGCGCCATCTGCCACTGCTTCCGGCGCAACAGCCGTTCAGTCGGCCAATTTACGCGCCGGGCCAGGCATTACTTACACCGTGACCGGTGGCGTGGATGCCGGTCAAGCGCTCGTGATCACTGGTCAGAATGCCGATAACTCCTGGCTTCAATTAGCTGATGGCGCATGGATTGCCGCGTTTCTAGTGAATCAATCATCCGCCGTATCTGTTGCGCCACCGGTTGCTATCCCAATCGCGTCTGTAGCCACACCAGCCGCCACCCCGGTTGTCCCACCGCCTGTGGCAAGCAGTGGCAATAAATTTGTGGTGGTCCAAAAACATTTGTGGGACGTCTATGAGAATGGCGGCTCGCTCTTTGGTCCTTCTGTCACCTGTGGCCTGGCGCGCGAACTAATTGTCAATGTGTTGGACGAGAATGGCAATCGTCTGAATGGGGTCGCTGTGCAAGTTCAATATGGGGCGCGCGAAATTTATGTCACCGGTTCACAGGGCAAAGGCGACGGCGTGGCCGAGTTTGTACTGGGTAGTGGTCAAGATGTTAAGGTCTTGCGCGATACAGACGGGCGCGAGGTGACAAGTGATCTAGCCACCGAGCTTGCGACCGATGCGGCGGTCATCCCTTATGCAGATCTAATTAGTGCTCAGTATTGCCAGGATGCAGATACCTGCAAAAAATTTGGGGATAGCTATAGTTGTCACGGCCATTTTAGCTGGACCGTCACCTTCAAGCGCCAACCTTAATCGGTCTGCAATAGTCTATAAAGAGGAATTTCAAAGTGGATTCGCGCCAAGTTTTGTGAAAAAAGCCTGGAGCGAATCTGCTTCTGCCATAGCGTTTTGATAAGGCAGGACCGTTGCCAACGCATTCTCGGTCACGCGGTCATATTGCTGGGGATCGATTAGTAAGCGCAACAAAACATCCTCTAAGGTTTCGCCTAACTGCGGCAAATTGCCAGTCTCCACCAAAACAGAGTTCTGGGTTGCGCCGGCGCCCCGCATATAGGCGTGACCACCCACCCCAGCATACCCCACCACCAGGCAGCCACACGCCATCGCCTCCAACACCGAGATATGCATGCCCTCTTGCATGGTCGTCGCCAAATAGATGGTTGACGCCCGCAAACTTTGGGCATACACGGCTTCCGTCAGCTCGCGCAGCGGGAGCCAGGTATAGGCGGCCAAAGCGGCCGCACGGCGCATCAAAACACCGCGCAACCATTCACCAGAATTATCTTTCCGCGTCATGTAGGCGATCTGAGGTTTCTTCTGTGCAGGTTGATAGGCATAGAGTTCTGCATCGACATATTCATGGATCAGGCTCACCGCAATCTCCATGCTCCATTCGAGCGTGCGCTTGATTACCGGCGACACGGTCATCACCTGTTGGATGCCGTAATCTTGCCACCGTCCACCTGGCGGCAGGCGGTGATAGGCCGGCGCCCAACTCAGCGCAAAGACCACGCGCTGCCCGGCAAAATGTTGGGTCTGGCGCATAAAATCCAGCATGACCTCTGGGATGACCAAGATATCATCTGGGCGAAATTGCGGCCGATCCTCCAAGGCGAGCACAGGGGCTTGGATGTCATGCCAGGTGAGCGCAAAACCGCGCTTTTGATGGACAATCGCGGCGTCGAAGCCCCGTTGGCCTAATTGCCGAACATGGCGATAGAGCGTCTTGGTGCCGCCGGACGGTTGGGGAAAGTCGGGACAGAAGTAGAAGATTCTAGACATAAGGAGGATAAGTTTGATGTGACTAAAAACAAAAATTTCTCTTCGGAGGTAGGTAAATTATGTTGATTTAGCGGATCTGTTGCAGCAATTTTGTCAGGTCGCCATAGTCATAAGGCGGTCTTTTGCGGACCGCCAGCACGTCGATCGCTTTGTCTATTTCATCAATCGCATAGACGATGCGCCACTTGTCTATGCGCAGACGATATAGATGTACATTATCCTTTGGCATGGGAATCTCAGTCAATTCCTTGCTTGCCGGTGGTCTTGGATCATTTTCTAGGGTATCAATTTTAGCGATTATGCGCTGACGCAAGTTACCCGGTACATTCTTGATTTCCCGCAACGCTTGCGGAATGATATAAACGGTATACGTGGTCACGTCAGTTCATCTCGTGCATCTTGCCAACGCCGCCAACCAGCTTGCTCACGGTTACCACCAGCCGCCTGCAATTCGGCATAGGCTTCCTTGGAAATTTGTAGATCTTCCAGGTTTTCCAACGAATCGATCAATGCTTCCCACTCATCGGCGTCAATCAGAGCAAAGCGTTTTTCCTTGATAGTTACATATTGAACAGCCTGGACGGCTTCTAATGCTGTCATTGTGAATACTCTCCTTTATTTTCAACGCTACTCGCCTATTATACCAGAAAAGTCGGATGCGCGACATCCGACTTTTCTAGCTCGCGTTGATTAATTTGCCTCGGCCAACATTTGCACCACACAATCCTCGCGGGCAAAAGCTGTTTCGCGCAAGGCTAGCCCCAACCCTGGTCGATTGGGCGCGTGCATGCGGCTATCTTCCACGACAAAATCATGATCGACCAAGTCGCGATAATAGCCAAGCGTGTAGGCGCGCACAATCTCCTGCATCCACGTATTCGTGCAGTGGACGGCCAGATGGAGCGCAGCCGCCAGTGTGACCGGTCCCGTGCAATCGTGGAAGATCATGCCCATATTGGCAGTTTCGGCCATGTTGGCGATTTTCCGGCCTTCAGTAATGCCACCAGACCAGGCAACATCGGTCATTACGACATCACAGGCATTGGCCTGCATTAATTCTTCGATGGCGTAGCGGTTCATCAGCAATTCACTGGCACAGATTGGCGTGCGGGTGGACTCGCGTAACTTGGCCAGCGTGCGCGGGTTGTCCGGCTTCATGAGATCTTCGAGCAGGGCTGGCTTGTACGGCTCCAATGCTTCGGCAATCCGTCGCGCCGGTTGTAACGCCCAGTAACCGTGCCCTTCCAAAATTACCTCCATCTCCAGACCCACCGCGTCGCGAATCTGCTTCCACGGGCGCAAGCCTTCGTCCAGCTCTTTCCAAGAGATCGTCTGGCCGCGATTGGCGAGGGCAAACGGGTCAAACGGCCAGATTTTCATGCCCTTGATGCCCATAGCGAGCAGTGACTTTGCCAGTTTGCCGGCGTCGTCGTGCCAGGCTTCAAAGTCACGATATTGCTGGGTGAGCACCGGCGTGTTTTTGCGCCCCACGCCGGGCGTCCCTTGGGCGTAACCGGCCGAGGCGCAGGTGTTATACACTAGTACGCCATCGGGATGACTGCTGCCACCCAACAGTTGCCAGACTGGTTGGTTCGCATGTTGGCCCAAAATATCCCACAAGGCAATGTCCACCGCCGAAAGCGCGCGCATTTCCAGCCCCTTGTTGCCGTAGACATGCGAACCATCATACGCACGTCGCCAGAAACCTTCAATCTGCAGCGGATCGGTATTCATAAGCTGGGGTGCGAGCACTTCTTGAATGTAAGTGGTCACCGAGCGCGGCGTGTAATACGTCTCGCCTAGGCCGACTAGGCCACTGTCCGTGCGCAGTTCGAGAAAAGTGATATTGGGAAAGTCTGTAAAATGGATCGTGCGAATTTGTGTGATTTTCATGGTCTTTGATTCCTCTGTATCCCAGGCGGTAGTGAGTCGGCGCGCTTACGTAGTGGATCACTTAGGCGAATCCAAATAAATAAATGTGCAAATTGGGCCGGTGTCAAAATCTCTGTCGCGCCCGGTGGGCACCCGCTTGACCGGTGGGGCTCTTTCCACCGGTCAAGTCTCGATCATGCAATGCCACCCAAAGGGTTCCCGACAGCGCCATCTCTGGATCATTATTTACTTGGATTCGCCTAAATGGACGCGGCTACCTGCTTTTGTATCACAGAATCTTCATTTCGAGCAACCACGGCGTATCGACGCTTTGTTAGAACAGACAACGGGGTCAGGATTGCTTGATCAAGCAATCCTGACCCCGTTGTCTAAAGGTAGAGATAGCGCTTCTGACCTAAAGTTTTAATCAGCTAACTTGCATGGCAATTTATTGACCTTGCTTGATCAGCGGCAGGAACAGATGGATCTCCTGCGGTCCGGCTAATTCAAGCTGCTCCAGTTCGCGCAACGTTTCCGAATCATTAACATCATCCGGCGTCTGCATGTCCTCGGCGGCGGCAGCTAAATTTTCATTAACTTCAGCCGCGATTATCGCTTCACTGTACAGCGCATCACTGGCGTCTGGCGCGTCAGCATCGGCTGCCTTCACGGTTGACTTGGGCGATGAGAATGGCGATGTGTTGTTGGTGCTGTCCAGCGCCAGCGCCGTTAACGCCCCCTCCGCCGCATTATCGTTGGCGGGCAGGGTGAAGCTCCAAGCGCCACTGCTGTTGGCGTTGGTCGCGCCCTTGTAAACTTTGCCTTCGCTATCCAAATCGCGGTAAAGCTCAATACGGGCGCCGGCTTTGGCGGTGCCAGAGACTATGTTCCCTTTGATGCTGCTGATCGACGGTTTTACCAAGGTGCTGGTGGCGCTCTTGTCTACGCTAATTCCCAGGTTACTGTTACTCGTAATGCTGTTCTGGCTCACCCAGTTGCGTTTGGAAGCAACGCCCTTAATGTATATCCCATTGCTCAGATTGCTTTCCACAACGTTGGTGGTGACGCGCGTGTCCGTAGCCATCGTGATCATAGAGATGCCGTTGAGCTTGTTACTTTTGATCGTGTTTTGCGCGATCTGATTGGCATGCCCAGGTGTATCGACCGCGGGTACGATTGGTGTTTGGCCCGGCGCTGGGTTGGAGAGTGGGCCACCGAGCACGTAGATCCCATCGCGTACATTGCCAGTGATCGTATTGCCTTGAATGCGGTTGCCACCAGTATTGATATACAAACCGTAATCGCCATTGTTGCTGATCGTGTTGTTGAGCAGCACATTGCGGTCGGCGCGTTCGTAAAGATTAATGCCATATTTTGTATTGCCGGTGATCGTGTTGCCCTGAATCACATTATCAACAGCCAGGGCATCAAAGCTATCCGTTGCATCATAGACCGCATTGATGCGTAAGCCATAGCGCTTGTTGTCGCGCAGGGTATTGTTCGTAATGGCATTGCGCGATGATTCGTAGATTGCCAAGCCATCTTCGGCATTGCCATAAATCAGGTTGTTGTAGAGCTGGTTGTCATCCGAACCGCGGTCAAGCATCAGGCCGTGCCCCGCGTTGTTGTACATTTTATTGTCGTGGATGCTGTTATTGGTGCATCCGCGCGACAGGATTAAGCCATGATAACCGTTATTATAAAATTCATTATTCGCAATTTCCATGTTGGTCGAGTAATCGTGCGGATCGAAGCCGTAATAGATATTGGCATACACCTGATTGCCTGTAAAGACCATGTTGATCGTTTGATAGGTGTAATTACCATAATAATTATGGTGAACCAGACTATTAACGATGCTGCCAGTGGCTTTGGTGCGGGGATCGCTGGGCGTGGCCGCTAACCGCCAGGCCAGACCACTCGGTTCCCCTTTGCCAATTTTCGCATCTGGAAAACTAGGATTCGCTTCGTACCAGCCGAGATAAGCGGCTTCACTGTTAATAATATCCATGCGCGCCCCATAAAGCGCGGCCAGATAGCTGCGGCCATATTGGTAGCTGGTGTCAACGGTGTTGGCTGGCGTATTCCACGAATTTACCTTGACGCCTTGGATCAAAAGCTGGCCACCACTCACAACGACTTTAGAATATTTTTTGGTGGTAGCGCCAGTGAAAATGCTCTCGAGGCGTAGCTCAGTAACGCTGGGCGCGGTGACTTCCAATCGCGTATTTTGATAAATGACCAGATTAACTTTGACGAGCCAGATGCCGTTGCCTTGATCGGCAATCAGGGCCGGCTTGTTGAGCAGGGCGGCCAATTGCGGTAGCGTAATGACGAGTTTGGGCGCATCTGGATGCGATGGATAGCCAACATAGGGCGCTTCTGCTGGAATTGTCATGGTGTAAGGGCGACCAATATAGACGGTGTTGGACGAAGAACTGTACCGGATTGTGGGTGATGCTTGGGCCAGCACGCTGCCTGCATTGAAAAAGCCCGTGTATAAAATCGCACAAAACAACGTGAGCATCACAAAGACGATGCCGATCCCATAGTGGCGCGTCAGGTGACGGGGGTGATAGGACATAGATTCTCCTTGGGAATAATGATTGATCAATATGATACAACTTAATTTCTAGCATCAATTACTATAAAAATCTGTTAACTGACTGTTATCGATTCCTTGCAATTTTCTTACAATTAGAATCTGTCACCTTGACATTTCTAGATTTAAGCTAATTTCTGCGTTGATCATTTGACGGCGCATTTAATAGCGATTATACTTAATCATCTAAATTAATTAGGATGGTGTAAAATATATAGATGACTAGAGAAAATAGACTAGAAGAAGATAAACTAGAAGATTTAGAACCAGCCAAAGAACTCACCGTAACACGGCTTGAGACGTTGAAAGTTATTTCCGATGCCCTGCGGTCGCGGATCCTAGATTTGTTGCGTGCGGAAGCCCAGACAGTTAAGCAACTGTCGGCTACGTTGAACATGTCGCCCAAAAAGCTCTATTATCACGTCAATTTGATGGAGCAACACGGCTTGATTCGCGTGGTGAGCACACGCATTGTCTCCGGGATCATCGAGAAGCAATACCGGGCGACGGCTTATCTTTTTTGGTTTGATCAAGAGGTTTTTGCTTCGAGCGCAACCGGTGAAAGTGGTTTACCGCCCGGCACGGCCCTGCTCTTTGATGTAACCAAAACCCAGCTTGAGCAGAGCATTGAAGACAAACTTGTGGACCTGGCCGACGACGCCCCAAACCAACGTCGCCTGTTGAGCACCTGGACGATGACACGGATGGCGCCAGCCCAGATCGAGGCGTTTTATACGCGTCTGGATGCGCTATTGGCTGAATTCTGCGCCACGGAGCAGGATCCAGCCAATGCCAACGCGCAAGCATATCGTCTGTTTTTGACGCTGTTTCCTGTGCGCCGGTATCCCAAGGCCGCCGAGCCACCCATAAAATAATTGGGCAGATAATTTAGTCCAGTGTAAAGTAAGTTTTGTCGTCTTTCGTAGGTCATCGCTTGTAGCGTGACAAACCGCGCCAAGTCGGATCGGTGCGCTATCCAAAGACTGGGCCAACGGTATTTGTCCGGTTTTTAACCGGATCTACTTTACAGTGTATTTAGTGCGTTAAATGTAATTCCATACTTTTGCAAGACGGCGTAAAGATAGGAGACACCCATGCAAACCAAGCTGACCAATACACCACCAAGTGGGCTCAACCTGGATTTCTGGAAGTTTTGGGCAGGGCAGACGATCTCAAATTTGGGCAGTTCGTTTACGGCTTTCGCCTTGCCGCTGCTCATCTATAAGCTGACCGGTTCGGCGCTTAATTTAGCCTTGGCGACAGCCGCGGCTTTCCTGCCCTATCTACTCTTTGGCCTGCTGATCGGTGCTTGGGTAGACCGGCTCAACCGCAAACGGCTAATGATTGCCGTGGATCTGATCAATGCCGGCTTGCTCGCCTCGATTCCACTGTTGGCGATGCTAGGCATGCTGCCGGTATGGTGGATCTATGTGGTTGGCTTTGTTGGATCCACCGTTGGGATCGCCTTTCAGTCGGCTGAATTTGCGGCGATTCCGAGTCTGGTCAACCAAGACGATCTGGTCACCGCCAATGGGCGCATCCAGGCCAGCTATTCGGCGGCGGCGGTGGCTGGCCCTTTGCTGGCGGGCGTCTTAATTGCCGTGATGCCGCTGTATGATATCATATTTTTTGATGCACTCTCGTTTGTTGTCTCGGCACTTTCGTTGCTGCTGATCCGGCGCAGCTTTAATGTCGCGACCCCAGAGAAACGCCCAACCAACATTCGCCAAGATGTGATGGAAGGGCTGCGTTATGTGATCGGCCACCCGGTGCTGCGCAATATCTCGCTGATGATGGCGCTGGTCAACTTTGTCGGTAGCACGACGAATACACAGCTAGTTCTGTTCGCCCAGCAGCGGTTGCATGCTAGCGATTCACAAGTGGGTTATCTCTACTCGGCGGGTAGTTTAGGCATTGTATTGCTGGCGTTGTTGGCAGGGGTATTGCGCAAACGTTGGTCGTTTAGCAAGGTCGCGTTGGGTGCGCTAATGCTCAGCGGTCTGTTGCACATCGCCTTTGCGCTCAATACTGCCTATTGGGTAGCCTTGGTGATCTGGGCGTTATATTCGGGGCTTGGCATTCTCTTTAATATTAACACCGGCAGTCTGCGCCAGGCAATCGTCCCCAATCATATGCTCGGGCGGGTGATGAGCATCGCTGGGGTGTTGGCCTGGTCGGCGATTCCCGTGGGCACCTTTATCGGCGGGTTGGCAATTGAGAAAACCGGCAACGTGACACTTGTGTATACCGTAATCGGCGTCTTGGTCTTTCTGATCCCACTCTGTTTTTGGTTCACGCCTTTGGGCCATGCCGAGCGTTATTTGCCGGCGCCTGACGCGGTGACACGTGGGGAGAGTACGCAGCCAGTTGGCGCTTGAGCCTTGGCGGCTGGCCCGACCAATCGTAGCGGTAATTAGTCGATTGCTGTCTAACCAAGTACAATGGCGCATGATTAGATCGGGCTTGTTCGTTATGAAGGGAAGCTACACATGAACATCGTATGGACGATCTTGCGTTGGATCTTGGTTGTGATTGGCATTCTGATGGTCTTGCTGGGTGGGCTGTGGATCTTGCAAGGGGTCAACATTTTACCGGGTAGCTTTATGAGTGGCCAATCCTTCTGGGCCATCGTTGGAACGGGGGTCTTGATTGTTGGCGCGCTGCTCTGCTATTTGGGGTTGCGACGTCGACCTGCGCACTCAGTGGCCTAAAGTGAAAGCAGTTTGAAAACGGGTGTGCTGAATCTTCCTGGAAGCGGACAGGGGGTTTCCAGTCAACGAGGCCAGCCGTGTCCGCTTCCAGGAAGATGGTTCGACGAAAACCACTGCTCTCTCGCTGCTTTTACTTTAGGTTGGTTTAGGCACGAATACGCGCTTGCCATTACCAGACTAATCAATAGAGAGGACGGCTCCTGATACGTTGGAGCCGTCCTCTCTATTGATTGACGAACAATGACTTGTCTGTTCGCTACCGGACGACAGCTACACGTTAAGCAAACAACGATGTCATATGGCGGGCTGCCAACATATTATTCATTTCGGCATCCGATGGCCGTTTTTGGAAACGGCTGGCCGCATCGAGGATCTTGGGCAGCAGGTGAATGTCGCCGGCGGTGTTGAGGAAAACATTGGGTCGACCTAGCACCCAATGCACGGCGCGGTCGATGTCCGCTTGCTCAGTCAACGGTTCGTACCAGACGGGAGAGGTATGCTCCTTGCTGCCCCACGGACCAACGGTGATGCCCTTGATCGTCTGCAAGGCCACGTTGCGCGCTTCACACAGCTTGGCCAACGTTTCAAAATCTTCGATGTATTTGCTGTTTTGTTGCATCACGAAGTTGTACGGCAACAGCACCGAATCAAAATCAAAATGGGCCAGGCTGCGCTGATGAAAAGCCGGAATGTTCAAGCCGTGGCCTGTGACGCCGATAAAGCGCACGAGACCTTCACGGCGGGCTTCGAGCGCAGCTTCGAGCGCGCCATTTTCACCCATCGCCGTATCCCATTCATTCGGATGGCCCAAGTTGTGTAACTGAATCAGGTCAAATGAATCTACGCGCAACCGTTCCAACGAGCGATGGATCTCTTCGCGCGCCTTTTCATAGTCGCGTTCGCCGGTCTTGGTCGCCAGGAAAAAATCCTTGCGATGTTGGGCCATCCACGGCCCAATCCGCAATTCCGATTCGCCGTAGCTGGCCGCCGTATCAATGTGATTGACGCCATACTTCAGCAACACATCCAATGTCTGATCCGCCTCGGCCTGGGTGACGCCACCCAACGCCGCCGCGCCAAAAATCGTGGCGCTGCTCAGATGGCCGGTGCGGCCAAAAGGTCGTTTTTCGATCATGGTAGTTTCTCCTTATTGAACGATATGCATACAAGAATGCGATGTTTAGTTTTGTGCAAGGCTGGACCCTCCCTAACCCTCCCCTGTAGGGAGGGACTGTTTGGTGGACAGACGAAATTTCTCGCTTGTCTCGTGACGAGCTCCCTCCCTGCAAGGGAAGGTTGGGGAGGGGTCTGATCATTTATCGCCCTGTTTCTAGGATTTTGGGATAGGCTACAGCTTGCGCCGCTTCGTAGACAAGCCGCACCGGGAGATGCTGTTCATCTGCCAGCCGTAGACAATCTTCATACTCTGGTTTAGCGCCGACTAATTCGCCATTCACCCACTTGAGTTTGACCTGGACTGCGCCGTATCTGGTTTGGACCGTTGTAAACGCGCGCCGCGCCACATGCCGATGCACATGATGCACGCGCACGCCCAGTGTCGTCGTCTCGCGTAATAACAGATCGGCCAGCGTATTCTCTTTCGCCGCCGCGGCTAACACACTGAGCAGCACACCTGGGCGACCTTTCTTCATTTGGATCGGCGTGGTCCACACATCGAGCGCGCCAGCGGCAAACAAATTTTGGCTGATGGCGGTGTACAACTCTGGATTCATGTCGTCAATGTTGGTCTCAATTTGCACCAGTTGGCCGCCATCAAGCGCTTCACCCAGCCATAGGCGCGCCACATTCGGCCAGGCAAAATCCTTCTGGCCCGTGCCCATGCCAATCCGGTGTAGCTGCATGCGCGGCTGCGTAAAGGTGGCAAATTCGGCCAACAAGGCCGCCCCCGTCGGCGTGACGAGTTCACCCATGCCCGGCGCAGGCCGCGTCGGCGCTTGGGCGGTGGCCAATAAGCTCAGGGTTGCAGGTGCCGGCAAGGGAACTCGGCCATGCGCCGTCATCGTCCAACCTTCGCCTAGCGGCACCCCCGAGGCATAGAGCCGTTCGATGCCCAAAGCATGCAAACCGGCACAGACCCCGACAATGTCGATAATCGCGTCAAGCGCCCCGACTTCGTGAAAGTGGACTTCCTCGACGGTGCTGCCATGCACGCCCGCCTCGGCCTGCGCCAAGCGCTTGAAAACTGCCATTGCCCGATTCTGCACCGGATCGGGCAGATTTCCCGCTTGGATGATCTGGCATACATCGCTGAAATGGCGATGCTGGTCCCCTTCGGCGGTGCGAACATTGACCAGCGTAGCCCGCAGCGCCCCGCGCATAACCGAATCGGCTTGCACAGACCACAGCCCTGCCGGCAGCGCCATCTGTTCAATTGTGGCCTGTAAAGCCGCTAAAGGCCAACCCGCGTCGATCAGGCAACCCAAAAACATATCGCCCGAGATGCCAGACGGCATATCCAGATAAGCGATCATGCCACCAGAATCTCCGCCAACGGAATCACGTTGGCCTGGACGTTGTTGTGCGCACTGCCGTTCAGCGAGCCAGTGCGGAAACCTGCCAGATCAAGCGTCACAAAGCGATAACCCGCGGCGCGCAGACCGCTCACAATCTGTGCATGGCATTCGATCGCCCGCGCAAAATCTTCCTTGGGCAATTCCAGTCGGGCGACTTCATTGTGATGGCGCACGCGAAACTGCCGAAAACCGAGCTCAACCAGCACATCTTCGGCGCTTTCGATCTGCCGCAGCAGTTCGGGCGTGATCGGCGTGCCATGCGGCACTCTGGACGAAAGACAGGCCATTGCTGGTTTATCCCAGACGGGCAGCCCCAACTCGTGCGCTAGTTCACGCACTTCTGGCTTGGTGATGCCCGCTTCGATTAACGGCGAACGGACCCCGCGTTCGCGCGCCGCTTCCATGCCGGGCCGATCATCGCCCAGATCGCTGATGTTGTTGCCATCGAGCACTACTTGCCAATTTTCATTGACCAATATTTTCTTTAGCTGATCGTGCAATTCAGATTTGCAGAAATAACAGCGATTGGTAGGGTTGGCGGCATAGTTGGCATCGCGATATTCTTCCGTATTGACCAAACGGTAGGGCACGCCGATCTGCTCGGCCAATTTGACGGCATCACGCATTTCGCGGGTTGGATAGCTGGGCGAGACGCCAATACAGGCCAGCGCCTGATCGCCCAATTCG
>JBBQBY010000148.1:0-14310 GCA_038318235.1 Caldilineales bacterium | reverse complement strand
TCCGGTTTGTAACCGCACGGTCCGGTTCAATCAAAATTGTGCGGTTACAAACCGCACCTACGCGCCCGGTTCCCAATAAAGCTTGCGCGCATTCTCACCCAAAATCGCGGCCGCGGCCGTAAAGGCTTCCCCGTGGCTGAGAAAACCTTCGGCCACAAATTCTTCTAATACCTTGCCCAAACCCCAACGTCCCCAGCGCGCGGCCAACCAGAAAATCTCCGGCATCGTGAACGCATCGGTGGCAAACATCACCTTACTGAGCGGCGCCATGCCCAGCACATCGCGCAGCATGGGCGGGATGCCGGTTGTCGCAAAGGGGATCGCCAGTGACAAGTCCATCCAGACATTCGGATAGATTGCGGTTCGCCGGGCATTAATTGCCGCTCAATTCCATCCAACCCGGCGGCAATCAGGCCACCCAGGGCGAGATACGGATTGTTGCTGGGGTCGCTGGCTTTCAACTCCAAATTCACACTGTCAGCTTCATGGCCCCACAACCCCGAGGCGACCCGCACCGCGGCTTCGCGGTTATCGGGTCCCCAAGCCGTGTAGGCACTGCTCCAGAAATGCGGCTGTAAACGCCGGTAGGAATTAAAACTGGGCGCGGTCAAGGCCAACAGACCGGGCAAATGGTCGAGCACGCCCGCGATAAAATGATAGCCCAACTGGCTCAATTGATAACGATCCTGCGGATCATAAAGCAAGTTGGTCTCGCCCTTTGGATCCCAGAGACTCCAGTGAATATGACAGCCGTTGCCCGCCTGATCGGGCAGCGGTTTAGGCGCCAGCGAAGCCAGCAGGCCGTGCTGGCTGGCGACATTGCGCACCGTTTCGCGGAACCAAATCTGATTATCAGCGGCGCGCAAGGCCGGCGCATGACGAATTGGCAATTCATGCTGACCGTGACCTAGTTCGGGATAATAGCCGTCAATCGGAATCGCTTGCGCCTCGAACGCGGCGACCATCGCGTCAACCACGTCAGCCGCAGCGGCCATTGAAATCGAGCTAAAGCAGAGCCCCGTGTCAACGGGAAGGTAACCGCCCTGACCATCTGGCTTGAGCAAGGTGAACTCGTTTTCTAGGGCGGCTTGTATGGTCAAATTCTGTTCAGCCGCCAGGTGAAGCATGCGCTTGAGAAAGCTGCGCGGACATGCGCCCCACGGTTGGCGTTCCAGCGTGATCATATCACACATCATCGCCGCGCTGTGAGGGGCATAGGGCAGAATCACAAAACTGTCGGGGTCGGGCACCAGCCGAATTTCGCCCACCGGCCCCATGCCGTCGACCGGCTGCAATTGGTCAAGCATATTCATCGCTTGCATGGCGACGGTCAGGCCAATGCCACTTTCCATCCGTGCGGCGAGGTCATCAACATGGGCTAGTTTACCGCGAATCGTGCAACCGTTGTCGCAATAGAGAAACCGGACTAGGCGCACCGCGGCTTTGTTGGCCTTAGCGATTACTTTTTTCTTTTTCATGGCGTAGACTCCGAAATCCACCGAATGAATTCGGTGTCTGATAGATGAAACTCGTTAAAACGAGTTAAGTGGCGTGGCGCAAACATGTTTCAACCTATTTTTATCAAGCTACGCATGTATGGTAAGCAAGGGCCAGCGCCAATGGGAGCAGGGCCAGCAGACGGAATACGACGGGTGACTTTGTCAAGGGTAAAAACCTCAGGCAACGCGGATGCGCGCGAATTTATTGCGCTATAATGGTGTTTCGAGCAAATTAGTAAGCGTCGGATATACCTTGGCGGCTTGTGGAACATAAACCCGAAAATTCTGGAAATGACAGATCACCTGTTGTTGCGCACCGGCGATAATGCCGACATCAACGCGGGCAAGCGATAAACGAGGGATTACATGCTGACCAACCAGCGCATCATTGACATAAAACCAATGGTCATCGTGGATGGCGAGAATACTCAATTTATTGCTGCCCTTTGGATTAACAGATGGGGCTGAGACTCGCTTTAGATATACCTTGTACTCAGCAAACCCGTCAAATGACTGGACGACTGAGGCTTTGCGAAGTTTTTCGCGAAGCCGAAACATCGCATTGCAATCGTCACTAATCTCTTCAAATAAGAGCGCATAGCCGTCAGCTTCGGTGCTGCCTTGAACCATTTCGGCCATTACAGTCACATAGTATATTTTCGGTGCAAGACAACTTGAATCACCACCCATAAATACATCTTCGTGATACTGATTTTCCAACGCAAGTACATAACGATTATCACGGATCGTGCGTTCTACTCGACAAAAATTGTTACTCTTTGTCCCTACGCCCCATCTGCGATAATTTGTCTCAAACGTGTCCTCAAGTATAAGACTCCATTCGCGTTCGATTTGAACAACGGAAGGAATCGTCTTGACGGTTTGACCGGCATACGCAATATCCTCTTCGCGATAGCGAATAATTTCTGCCGCTTCCAGGATCGCGGACGGTGTACCATATCTGACCCATGCAGGCTCAATCGCATAGAGCAACAGATCCACCTGAAATGCGGTCAAACCTAAAAAGCGCGCCACTCCTTCCACAAGATCAGGCGAACGCGGCGCATAATCACCCGCAAACCAACCGGCCACGGTCCGTTTGCCGACCTTTAATGCGCGAGCAAGATCGTCTTGCGTTTTTCTTTTTTCTGCATCCTGTGACAAGCGAAAGAATATATTGAGTAGATCGGCAAATGTATAATTCGCGGAACTTACATCTCATCTTACCAACATTGCAACCGCCTCATTGTATGCTCAGTTGAATGCACTTACAGATTCTGTAAATGCCAGTAATGATGATCAAGCGTTATCAGTCTACTATCAGGCAGCGATTCAACAAAAAGTTGCGGAAGCACAGACGCAACGCGCGGCATTGGTTGCTGAGGGGATTGTCTATGGACAATACAAGCTTCAACTCACTGTTGCTGATGCACAAATTGATGGGGATAGTGCTGTTATTCACGCAAGTGAATATACGACCATTACTCTCGACAATGCAAAAACGGACCTATTGGCACCTCAGGTGACTGCGTATATCGACGAGCACACATTCCACTTTCAATATGTCGATGAAGCCTGGTATTTGACCGAAGATCAGGTTAAGATGCCGTCCAACGCTGAGGTTGATCCTCAACTTGGTCCAGTAGGTGCGGTTTTTAACCGCACAGACTCTGTTTCCCTTGATTGTGCGGTTAAAAACCGCACCTACGCTTACGGCAATCATTAGTTAATGCTCATCATCCCGGCGAGAAAATTGCCCAATCTACGCTGCACCCAATCAGACAATGGTGGTTGTCGTCGGCCTTGAAGCATGCTATGATAGCAGGCATACGCTTCCCATACCGCTTCCCTATATCACTTCCCTACACGTAAAACAAGCATTGCCACAGTGCCTAGTGGCATCAACCAAAGGAGAATACGCCATGCAAGGCTTAATGATGGATTATCCGCTCACGCTGGATCGCATCATCGAACATGCCAACCATATCTATCCGCATAAAGGCATCGCGACCAAGCTACCGGATGGCAGCTTCCACCGCTATACCTACGCCGATTTTTATAAACGGGTCAAGCGTTTAGCGAATGTGCTGGTTAGCTTGGGCGTAGAGGTCGGCAATCGCGTCGGCACCTTTGCCTTTAATAATTACCAGCATATGGAATTGTATTTCGGCATTCCCGGGGCGGGCGCGGTCTGTCACACGCTCAACATTCGGCTCTCCCCGGATCAGCTAGCCTATATTATCAACCATGCCGAAGACAAAGTGATCTTCGTCGATGGGCCACTGCTGCCACTCTTTGAAAAACTCGTCGGCTTGATTGATACCGTAAAACACTTCGTGCTCTTCAATGCGCCCAAAGGTGTGACCACCCAACTGCCGAATGTCCACCACTATGAAGATCTAATGACAGCTGCCAGTGAAGAATTCACTTGGCGCGCCACCGACGAAAAGTTGGCCGCTTGCATGTGTTACACCAGCGGCACCACCGGCAACCCCAAGGGTGCGCTCTATAGCCATCGCTCGATGTATTTGCATACGCTCGGTGTCTGCCAAGCCAATTCATTGGGCATCACGGAAATTGACACGGTGTTGCCAGTGGTGCCGCAATTTCACGCGATGGCTTGGGGTCTGCCCTATGCTTGTCTGATGGCCGGGGCCAATATGATTATGCCCGGCCCACACTTGCAACCCAAGCCGCTGGCCGAGATGATCGACAGCTATCGCGTGACGGTCGCCGCCGGTGTGCCGACGCTTTGGACCGGCTTGTATCATGAATTAAAGAGCAACCCGCGGGATATTTCCTGCATTCGCGCCCTGGTGGTTGGCGGTTCGGCCATGCCGCGCGCCTTGATTGAAGGTTATGAAAAAGACCTGCATGTCAATGTGCTCCACGCCTGGGGCATGACCGAAATGTCACCGCTCGGCACGGTTTCGATCCTGCAAAGCCACCATCGGGATCTGCCCGATGCCGAGAAGTGGGATATCAAGGCCAAGCAAGGTTATCCGATTGCCAACGTCGAGATGCGCATTATGAACGAAATCGGCGAGGAATTACCCTGGGATGGCACGACGATGGGCGAGTTACAGGTGCGTGGCCCGTGGGTGATCAAAAGTTATTTCAAGATGGAGCCGAATGCCGACAATTTTACCGGTGACGGCTGGTTCCGCACCGGCGATGTTGCCACGATCAGCGCTGATGGCTACATGACCATCACCGACCGCACCAAAGATCTGATCAAAAGCGGGGGTGAATGGATTTCAAGCGTGGCTCTGGAAAATGCGCTGATGGCCTATCCCAAAGTGATGGAAGCGGCCGTGATTGCGATCCCAGATCAACAGTGGGCCGAGCGTCCATTGGCGACGGTGGTCTTGGCGCCGGGCGTTGATAACGTAACTGAAGCTGAGTTGATGGCCCACCTGGCCCCCCAATTCGCTAAATTCCAGTTGCCCGACCGCATTTTAGTCCTCAAAGCCATCCCCAAGACCAGCGTCGGCAAGTTTGATAAAAAGGTGTTGCGCCAGCAATATGCCGAAGGACAATTAGGGTAATTTACGATTTTTGATTTACGATTGACGAAGTTACTTCGCTAACGAGATTATTTCGTCAATCAAAAATCGTAAATCGTAAATTCACAAAAAAGAGACCGAAATGAAAACCAAATCAACCCTGACCCACCTCGAATGCGGCTACTGCGGCGTCACCTATGCGGCCGACCAGTTAATCAACCTTTGCCCGGCCTGCGGTAAGCCCTTACTCGCGCGCTATGATCTGCAAAAGGCCGCCCAGACCTTGACCAAAGAGAGTCTAAAGACCCGGCCCGCCAGCCTCTGGCGCTATGAAGAAGTGCTGCCCGTCCAACGCCAGGATGCAATGATCGCGCTGGGCGAAGGTTGGACGCCGCTACACTGGGCGGCGCGCCTGGGCGAACAGATCCATTGTCGCAATACATTGATCAAAGACGAATCGCTCAATCCGACCGGCAGTTTTAAGGCGCGTGGTCTGTGCGTGGCGGTGAGCCGGGCCTACGAACTGGGGGCGAAGGAACTAGCCATCCCCAGCGCCGGCAACGCAGCGGGTGCGATGAGTGCCTATGCCGCAGCCGTAGGTTTGCCGGCCTATGTCTTCATGCCCAAAGACGTACCGGCCATGTTTCAGGTTGAATGCAAAGAATTGGGCGCTACGGTCACTTTGATCGATGGCTTGATCAACGACTGTGGCGTCAAGGTGCGCGAAGGGGCGGCCAAGTATGGCTGGTTCGATGTCAGCACGCTCAAAGAGCCATACCGCATCGAAGGTAAGAAGACGATGGGCTACGAGCTGGCCGAACAGTTAAACTGGAACCTGCCCGATGTGATCATCTACCCCACCGGCGGCGGCACCGGCCTGATTGGCATGTGGAAAGCCTTTGACGAAATGGAGCAGATGGGTTGGATCGGCTCCAAGCGCCCGCGCATGGTCACTGTGCAGAGTACGGGTTGCGCGCCGATGGTACGGGCCTTCCAACAGGAAGACGAATTTGCCGAACTCTGGCAAGGGGCAAAGACCGTGGCCGATGGCTTACGCGTGCCAGTGGCCGTGGGTGATTTCTTGATCCTGCGCGCCTTGCGCGCAAGCCAGGGGACAGCCATCGCCGTGCCAGACGAAGAGATGTTGCACTACGCGCGTGTGATGGGCCAATCCACCGGCATCTTTCCCGCGCCCGAAGGGGCGGCTTGTCTGGCGGCGCAGGTGCGCTTGTTAGAACAGGGGTGGATCAAGCCTGATGAGACCGTGGTGCTCTTTAATACTGGCTCAGGTTTGAAGTATGCACATCTGTGGGCGTAAAAAAACAGGAAGTAGGGAGTAGGAAGTAGGGAGGGGTAGCAGATACTTTGCCTACTCCCTATTCCCTACTCCCTACTCCCTATTCTCAAAATGGAATATCTGCGGGTTCGATTTCTGTCACTGGGGGAGCATTGTCACTTCGACTGGTGCCGGCGCCATGCTCTGAATCGCGACCGTCCAGAAATTTGATCTCCTGGGCGCTGACTTCGATCGATGCCCGCTGATTGCCGTCGCGGTCGGTAAAGGACCGGGCTTCTGTCACCTCACCGATCACCATGACACGGCGACCTTTGTCGAGATACTGGCTGGCTACTTCCGCCTGTCGCTGCCAAGCCGTAATGCGAAACCAGGTGGTC
This sequence comes from Caldilineales bacterium, assembly GCA_038318235.1. Taxonomy (GTDB): domain Bacteria; phylum Chloroflexota; class Anaerolineae; order Caldilineales; family Caldilineaceae; genus JAPLGZ01. Next base: position 7,631 of record JBBQBY010000148.1, on the reverse strand, counting down.
TTCTCTTGTGTTTGCCCGTCACTCCCCGTCCAGCGCCGGCTAACCGCTAGGCTGAAATTTGCCACGGCGGTGCCGGACGGCGTATAGCGCATTTCTGGTTTATTGCCGAGATTGCCAATCAAGATAATCTGTTGATACATAATTGCCTCTCTGTCTGCGCGATTTGATGCTACCTAATTTTGCTCAGTACCATAAAATTCACACGCAAGCATTGCGGCTGTCCTAAAGCAGTGGTTGCACAAAAACAATGCAAGTGTAAAAGCATGGCACATGGGCAAACTCTATTATATACAAACAGAGAATCATCCACATCAGACAAAAGTCTAATATTTATCTACGTAAATTGCAGAGAAATTTGACGCCCCCCACCTTTTATTGATTCAGGGATGCCGCTCAGGCCACTGATAGACCCGCTTACTGTTTTTCCAAAAATATTTTGCCGCGGCGTCTTCGCCCTTTTCCGCAAAGTAGGTCTTGACGATCGTGATGCAGGTGGCATAGGTGCCGGCATGTTCGCAGACCGGCCAATTGCTGCCATAGATCAAGCGATCCGCGCCGAACGTCTGCCACAAAACATCCAACGTTGGCCGGTAGAAATCTACTGCGGTTGGCGCCGGTTGCACGGTGCTGTTTTCGAGCAGCGCCGAGACTTTCATAAAGAGATTGGGATGGGCAGCCAACGCCTGATAACGTTCCACCCAGGCTGGCTCGAGCACTTGGCCGGTGATCGGCATGGCAGCGATATGATTGATGACAATGCGCAATGCAGGCAGTTGGCGCGCCAGGTCAAGTACGCCGTCGACATGTTGCGGGCCGATCAGCAGATCCAAAGCCAGGTCACGTTCGATCAGTTTTTCTAGGTCGGCCAGCACCCCGCGCGCCATGGTTGGCGCAAAATAACGGCCACCGCAGCGAATGCCCCGCCACAGTGGATTGGCGGCAAACCGCGTCAACCCAGCGTCAAACGCCGCGCTACCCGGTTCCAGTTGGCCGACCAGCCCAACCAGCAACGGGTTAGCCGCGGCGAGATCCAGCACCCACTGGTTATCCTCTAACCAGCCACTGGCTTCGACCACGACCGTGCCCGTCACCCCTTCGGGTACGGCCACCTGCGCAAAATCTTCCGGCAAGACGGTGCGATAGAGAATTTTGTCGTCCGGCGCCGGCCAGGGGATACCCTGCGGCCGCGTGGGATCATAGAAATGGGTGTGGGTGTCGATAATCATGCTTCGCTCCTCTCGTGACAAGCGACATTTAACCAACCCGAACGAAATGGCTCAATACGGCTGGCCTCGGGTTCAAAACAGTGCCGCCAGATACAGCCATTGTCGTTGCCCAACAAATGCAAGGAGACCGACGTGATATCCGAGATCGTGCGCACACGGTGGATATCATTTTCCGGCAACAGCTCATAAAAATCACCTGGGTGCAGGATATGACGTTCGGCTAGCTCAAGTTGGGCATAATCGGCTTGCGAGCCGTCATCCTGGCGCGTGAAAACTTCCTCGGCCTGCTCGCCGCGATAGAGGCCAACCAGCCCCCAAGCCAGATGATCATGCACGGGGGTTTGGGCGCCCGCTGGCAAGACCATTACCGAGAAAGCCAAGCCACCATCGCCAGCGCGATAGAGCAGCCACATGCCAGTTTTGCGCCCCATGCCGCTCTGTTCGGCTGGTTCTTGATAGTGGGCAGGCAGCCAGGTTTGCTCGTTGAGTAACGCGGTAAAATAGGGCCGAATCGCGGCCACCGCGGCGCGCGGATCACTGGCTTGAGTACGAATCGCGTTTACCGCGGTGATAAAACGGCGCAGTGGTGGCACGTCAAGCAGCCATTCATCCACCGACGCGGCTGGTTGGTCAACCATTTGCTCCCCCTCTCTGCTCTAACGTTGAAGATTTTTAACATGGGTCACAACCTCCGCCGCACACCCCCAGGATAAGGTATGACCATACGCGCCATGTCCATAGTTGTGGATGACGGTGGTAGTCGCGGTCAGTGGTTCAACTTCTAGCCGCACCTGCGCCCGACCGGGGCGGAGACCCACGCGATGTTCGATGATCTCCGCCTGTTGCAAAGCCGGGTGAAAATTAGCACAGCGCTGCAAGATGTTTTTTGCCGTCGTCAGGTCCACTTGCCGATCATAATTATAATCTTGAAAAGTCCCACCGAGCAGACAATCGTCGCGACGCGGGACCATATAGGTGACTTCCGTGGTGGACGCGGCGCTGATGATATGAGTTGGCAGGTCAATGGGTTTGCGCACGCGAATCACTTGGCCGCGAATTGGAAACACGCTGTCACCGGTCAACGCCGCCGCGCCCAAGCCCGTGCAATTGACAAGCGTGCGAAAGTCGGCGGCTAATGGGCGCAGATCAGCAATTTCTGTGCGTTGTAATGTGCCGCCCAGGGCCAGGAAACGCTGGAAGAGCCACGGCATATAGGTGGGCACGTCAATGCGCGGGACGATAAAACGCAGGCCAGACCAAGGGGCTGGAAAAACACCCGGCGGCACAGCTTCGACTTGTTCCAGCGCAATGTTTTCTAACGCGCCGGCAAAAGTTTCGATCGCCAGGCTGTCGGCCAGTTCATACAGGGGCATAATGTCGATCCCGACGGTGGGGTCTGCGGCTAGTTGCTGGAAAGTAGCCAGGCTCGTCAGCGCCCAGCTTTCGCGCCGGCCACCTTCCAAGATTGGTTCCGGCGCCCAATAGGCCGCAGCCACGTCCGAGGTGGTGTGCGGTGAAGTGGCCGCCGCAAAAATTGTCGTTGGAAACCCCTGTTCCAGCAGGCGAATGGCGCTGGTTAAGCCAATCACGCCGCCGCCAATCACGGCAATCGGGGTAATATTATCAGGCATGCTTGTTAGCGCTCCGTTCTCTGCGATCTAAATTGAGGAAAACTGTTCAGCCATTATACCAGAACAAAGCGTTGCGCCCCATCCCGCGGGGATAAACCGCCTCTAATTTAGAATCCATGCCCTTTTTACCATGCCTTGCTCAGCGATTGGGGTTGAACTATAATTAAACTTCCCTATTTACACGTTGTTCAACCATTGTGCTTACGGCTTACAACGATTCTACATCAAAGCTAAAGGAGGAGTTTATGGCGCCATTTACAGCCGATTTTGAAGCCTATATGCCGGCCGAATTTAACGGTAAGGCGTATGGCAAAGCGGGTGTGCTTGCCACAGCCGATGAAGCAGGAATTGATGTCTGTATCCTCTTTCAGGGTGGCGTGCCGGCCGATCCGCGACCAGGTAATGCTCATCTGTTGGAGACTGTGAAAGGTGAAGCGCGCATCTTGCCAGGCTGCCTGATCAACCCGACGATGGGGCCGGACGCTTGGGACGATCTCAAACGCTGTGTGGATCAAGGGGCGCGCACCGTCAAGCTAATGGCGGCTGCGCATGGCTATCGTTTGGATGCGCCGTGTGTTGACCCGGTGATGGCGTTGGCGAAGACGCTCGGCATCCCCGCCACGATTCACTCTGGCTCGGAATTAAGCGGCTGTTCGCCAGCCTACATCAACACCTTGGCCAAACGCCATCCAGATGTGACGATTATCATGGATCACATGGGGTATCGCGAGTGGGTGGGATTGGCGGTGCAGGCGGCGCTGGACAACCCCAACATCTATCTCGGCACCACTTTGATCGCCGCGGCCGAACCGATTACGATCAAGAACATTGTGCGCGAGGGCCGCGTTGGCGCCGACCGAATTGTCTTTGGCTCCAATGCACCGGCAGGTGTGGCCGTGCATGGCGTCAACGGCATTCGCAATGTTGGCTTCACCGATGAAGAAACCGCGCTGATCCTCGGCGCGAACTTCAAACGAATTTATCATCTATAATCCGCGGCTGGTAGTGACTACTGACACAGGGAGATTTTTGGCAACGAATTACACGAATTAAGACGAATACACTGTAAAGTAAATATTTCGATAGGGACGGGCACGCAGTTGGCGGCGAAGATTGTCGGTAGTTGCTCCATAAATGGGTGCGCCGCCAACCACATGCCCCTACGGTTAGATTTACTTTACACTGGATTTAATTCGTCTTAATTCGCGTAATTCGTTGCTAGCTTTTGCCGTTAAAATGCTAGTGTACATAATCAACCAGCCACCGGCATCTGGTCGCGATAATGGGCGGTTCTCAACTCAAACGCATATTCAGCCAGTTTGGGCATCGCTGCCGCCTGCGCCTCGCCAATGGCACGTTCAATGTCATAGGCGACACGCACAATTTCAAGCGTAAAAGGCGCTAACGCCAACGCATTCAAGTGGCCTTTGAGGATCGCATAGCAGGCCAGCGGAATCCCGTCAATTGGGTTGCCCACGCTGCCGACGTTGAAAAGCCACTTGTCGGCCAGGGGTAACATAAAGGCCTGATGGATATCACCATAGCCGACGATCTCTGGTTCGGGATAGGTGTGGGTGGTAAATTCCGTGTTGGCAAACATACCTTGCAGGCGCGTGCGCTCATCCCAGAAACGGACCCGATAATAGACACTCTGGGCCGAAGCGTGAAACAGGCGGACGTGCTTGCCACTCAGCTGAAAATCGATCGTATTCGGCAATTGGCGCAAATAACCCACGCGTTCAGATCCTAATTGCGCTTGGTGCCAAAGCCCGACCGGCCAATCCGTTGTTTTGGCAACCTCCTCATCCCAATTTCCGCGAACAACCTTTTGGCACATCTGGCGACACAGATCGACCACTTTGGCCGAATCTGGCCCCTTGCCGACCAGATCGCCCAGGCAATAGATTGTTCGAATATCGCGCTGACGAATATCCGCCAGCGTCGCTTCGAGGGCCGGTAAGTTGCCATGCAGGTCGGAGATAATCGCGATCTGATCCATGTTATGCTTTGATAATCGGCGTGCGCGTCAGGAGATATTCCAACGGCTTGTCGGTAAATTGCACATTGTGGTCAAGGTCAGAGGGGAGAAAATCGATGACATCAGCCAGAACCACAAAACCATCCTCACGAATGGCCTCGACTGCCTGCGCCAGATGTGCGTCTGACATTTTCGCTTGGGCCAATTCAGCGGGTGTAATAATTATTTCCATGGGTTTCCTGCTTCCTTGTGGCTAGCGTGGGCGACGGATGGTACGTGACAATCAATGGCATTCCCCCCAATTGAGGGGTAACCAGACTTGCATGTACCATCCGTCACCGACTAACTAATGCGCCACCGAACCATCCGCGCCAAACGCCCCCGTGATCTTGATTGGCTTGTACGGATATTTCGCCAATTTATCTTCTTTGATATCCAGGCCAATGCCGGGCCGATCCGAGACCAAGATATAGCCGCCCTCCCGTTCGACCGGGTGATCGACTATGTCGTTGAAGACATCTGAACCGACATAGTTCTCATGCAGGAAATAATTCGGGATCGAGGCGTCAAACTGCACAAAGGCCGAAATATTGACTGGACTGCCCATCAAGTGCGGGAAGATACCGATAAAAGCGGCTTCAGCCATGCCTGCAATCTTTTTGCATTGCGTGTAACCGCCGGCCAGCGACGGATCACAGCGGATCAGGCTGACAATTTTGCGGTCGATCAGGTCCTTGAATTGATAGATATTGTAAAAACGTTCACCTGTCGCCATTGGCAGGCGGATATGGCGCGCTACGTACTCCATCGCTTCCAGGCTCTCTGGCGCCAAGGGATCTTCGTAGTAGAGCATCCGGTACGGTTCGAGTGCGTGCGCGAGTGTGATCGCTTCTTCGGGCGTAAAGTTACGATGACATTCGATGCCCAGGTCAATATCATAGCCAATCGCCTCACGCACATGCTTGACGCGCTCAGCAATTTGCGTGACCTCTTGGGTTGGATTTAGTTTCTCCGCACCGGGCCAGAAACCCATCATGCGCAACGAAACATAGCCCTGCTCCACCCATTTAGTCGCGCTTTGCACACATTCGTCTATAGTCGCGCCCCCGACATTGCCAAAAACCTTGACCTTGTCGCGACACTTGCCGCCCAACAATTGGTAGACCGGCAAATTCACCGATTTAGCCAAAATGTCCCACAGGGCAATATCAATCGCACTGAGCGCGGCGCTTTGTACCGCGCCCATAAAGTGCGTACTGCGCGAAACAGTCTGAAAGTGATGCTCGATGCGCGCGGGATCTTTGCCAATATAATATTCACTCAATTCCTGGATCGCGGCATAGACGGTTGGATGATGTGCCCATAAGCCAGCCTCGCCGTTGCCAACAATCCCTTCGTCGGTGTAAACACGCACCAGCAGAAAGCGATCCACCATAAATGGTGTGATTTTTTCGATCTTCATCAAATTCTCCTTTGCAGAAAAAAAGCAGAAAACTTATTATATAGGGAAGCGTAAGTACGCAAAAACCAACAAAATTTACAGCTAGCCTGTTCCTTGTCCAAATGGCGATAAGCTCTTGATGGGCAGGGAGAAACTCAGGTTACACAGGGCGCACAAAGTCACGCACAAAGGCTACGGTTTTTACCCAGTGTTCTTGAGGGCTCTGCAAAACCTGAGATTCACAGCACGATTTCTAAAATCAGGCTACCAATGTCATACCCAAAAAAGGTCAAAGCAATGACACCTGCGACGAACGACAAGCTCAGCGCCGCACTTTGGCGCATCTATCAACGGCCAGAACGCCCCGTGGCCTGGACCCAAGGTGGCAATCTGCCCTGGAATGATCCGGCTTTTTCCGAACGTATGTTACGCGAACATCTCGATCAGGCACACGGCGCGGCCTCACGCGTCACGGCGGAACGCCTGCTCCAAATTGATTGGTTATGGGCCAAGCTCAATTTACAACCGGGCATGCACATCTGCGATCTCACGTGTGGGCCTGGCCTCTACGCAGTGGAACTGGCCCGGCGCGGCTGTACGATGACCGGCATTGATTTTGCCCCCGCCGCAATTACCTATGCGAAAAATCTGGCCGCTCAGGAAGGTGTAGCCGAGCGTTGCACTTTTATCGAACAAGATATTCGCGTTGTCCACCTCCCGGCCAACGAATTTGACGCCGTGCTCTTGCTCTATGGACAACTGGCGATTTTTCCCAAAGCGGAAGCCGAACAATTATTGGCAAAAAGTGGCGAGATCTTAAAGCCAAGCGGCGCTTTAGCCATCGAATTGCTAAACCAGAACCGTGTTGACAAAACCGACAGTCGCTGGTGGTTTACGGATCATAGCGGTTTATGGGGAGATACGCCATTTCTCCATTTAGGCGAACGCTTTTGGGATGACGACGCCGCGCTCTCCACCGAACGCTTTTATATTCTCCATTTAGAAACCAACCAGATGACGGAAATCCACCTCTGTGATCAGACCTACGCGATTACGACCATGGCGAACCTGCTGCAGCAGGCCGGATTTGCTACGGTAGACGCCTATCCGCGCTGGGATGGCGTGCCGCTCTACGACGCCGAAGAATGGGTGGTCTATGTGGCGCAGAAATCCTAGCCGAAGGGATTTAATGATACAACTGTGAGTACCGCCGCCTTATGATCCTTTCGGCGTAAAACCAACGTGTTTCAACCGTTGGATATAAGCCGACCGATGCTACTGCATCGGGAACTAGTTACAACACGATTTAACATTTGACATCGAGGGGTACATGGCATACAATACCCCCCATGATA
>JBBQBY010000147.1:0-14438 GCA_038318235.1 Caldilineales bacterium | reverse complement strand
GGGTCGCATCGAGTGGTTACAGATGATGGTGGCGCTTCCGCCCCTGCTGACCTTAACGTTGGTGATTTGTGTCTTTGCCTATTTTGCTGGCCTGCTTTTTTGGTATGGCATTGTCATGGCGAATATTTACGCGCCCGCCCCGATTTGGTCCTGGCCTTTTATTCCTGATTGCCCGCTGGCTGGGTTGCTAGGTGGTTTGGGCTTGCTAACGGTAACGGCGCATAAATTTTGGAGCAAACAGGCCCAGGCGAAGACCCAGCGATCTTTGCTGATTGTCGGCGTCGTTTCGGCTTTGCTTTGGTTATCCACCTATCTACCCGGCGTTCCGATTATCTGGCAACAATTGGGGCCAACGATTGGGGTTTGGTCCTGGGCTTTGTTGCTCTGTGGCGCATTGTTTCATAAAATGCCCGCTTGGTTGCTCGGCGTGATCGCCTTTGGCGAGATCAAATATGGCATCTGGACCGTAACCGCCTGGCTTGTCTATTGGCGCAATACGGCCATCATCGACGGCGCGCCCGATTTTAACTTTATCAGCATCTTGATGACGGTGAGCCATCTGGCTTTATTGGGGATGGGTGTCTTCCTCCTCACCTATTTCAAACCTACGCGCACCGCCGCGCTGGTCAGCTTTCTCTGGTATGCGCTTAGCGATTTTATGGATTATGGCCTCGGCTTCTACCCTAGCTTGCCGCTGAAATATATTCCGCTGTCGATCATGCAATGGCACACGATTGCCGTCACCTTTTTGCTGACCGGGATCTATTTGTGGCTGAGCAGTTCGCAGCGAACAACATCGACCGTTGATGATGGTGCGTCACGGCGTGTCGAGCAAATTCCTCATCCATCTGTGCGTTAAACTGACCACATGACCGTCTACCAATCGAAACGAAAATAACCGTGTGTTCTGGGCTCAATGGCGAACAGAAGACACAACACGAAAGCAGGACTTCTTTGAGCGAGCAGTCAAACGACCCCAAGATTCAAGAATTATATGAGCGTAAGGCGGCTGCCCGCCAGGGTGGCGGACCTGAGCGGATTGCCCGCCAGCATTCGAAGGGGCGCATGACGGCCCGCGAACGCTTAGATCTGTTGCTAGACAAAAACAGTTTCCGCGAGATCGATGTTTTTGTCACCCATACCAGCGATAACCCTAGTCTCGAGAAGATTCCGGGCGATGGCGTTGTGACCGGCTATGGCACGATCAACGGTCGCCTGGTCTACGTCTATTCGCAGGATTTTACAGTTTTCGGTGGCACGGTCAGTTGGACGCACGCCATGAAAATTTGTAAGGTCATGGATATGGCGATGAAGAATGGTGCGCCGGTGATTGGCCTTAATGACTCTGGTGGTGCGCGCATTCAAGAGGGCGTTCATGGCTTGGCCGGTTATGCCGAAATCTTCTATCGGAATGTGATGGCTTCGGGCGTGGTGCCACAGATCAGCATTATTATGGGGCCGTGTGCCGGCGGTGCTGTCTATAGCCCTGCGCTCACCGATTTTGTGATCATGGTCAAAGATACCAGCCACATGTTTGTGACCGGCCCTGACGTGATCAAAACTGTCACGCATGAAGATGTCACCTTTGAAGAATTGGGCGGCGCCTTTGTACATGCGAGCAAATCGGGCGTGGCCCATTTTGTCGCCGAGAACGAAGAGGATGCGCTCTTCTTAGTGCAAAATATGCTCGAGTATATCCCCAGCAATAACATGGACGATGCGCCCTTCCGGGGGAATCAAGATGATCCATTGCGCCAGGATCTGGAACTGGATACGATTGTACCGGACAATCCGAACAAGCCGTATGACATGAAGGATATCATTCGCCATATTGTGGATGATGGACAGTTCCTCGAAGTCCACCAACATTATGCGATGAACATTTTGGTCGGTTTTGCGCGCCTTGGCGGGCGCTCGATTGGCATTGTCGCCCAACAACCCACGGTATTGGCGGGCGTATTGGATGTTGAAGCCAGTCAAAAAGCGGCGCGGTTTGTGCGCTTCTGTGATGCCTTTAACATTCCGTTGGTCGTTTTTGAAGATGTCCCTGGCTTTATGCCCGGCCTAAACCAAGAACATGGTGGGATTATTCGGCATGGGGCCAAATTGCTCTATGCCTTTTCCGAAGCTACGGTGCCGAAAGTCACCGTGATTGTGCGTAAGGCCTATGGTGGCGCCTATTGTGTCATGAACCCGCGCCACTTGGGCGCGGATCTGGTATTGGCCTGGCCGAGCGCCGAGATTGCTGTGATGGGGCCAGAAGGCGCGGTCAACGTGATTTATAAGCGCGAATTAGCAGCCGCCGCTGATCCCGTGGCCCGGCGCACCGAATTAGTCGAAGAATATCGCCAACGCTTTGCCAATCCCTACATTGCTGCCTCGGCTGGTTTTATCGATAATGTGATCGCCCCCCATGAAACCCGGTCACGCTTGATCAACACCCTGGAAATGCTCCAGAATAAGCGGGCCAGCGTGCCGCCGAAGAAACATGGAAATATTCCATTGTAGGTGGTAAGTGGTAAATGGTAAGTAGTGACCATTTACTATTTACCACTTACTTATTATTTTTTTACCCGTATCTCAGGACGCTTAAGATGTCCCTAACTGAAATCGAATTTGAACTGCCCGCCCTTCAATATCAACGGATGAATTATCCCGGCCTCAAGCCCGGCGATTTGTTGACCGTTATTTTGGATGCTGGCGTCCTGTTGCCGGATCCAGCGGCTGCCAATTGGTTTGCTGTGCAGCCGGAACCTTTGCCTGTCCAGTTTAAGCAGGTTGGCCCTGCGCTCTATGCGTTTGCTGGCCAAATTAAGGAAGCCGACATACTTAAAGAAGGCGGTGAAGAAAGTGCTACACTGCTTGTCATGTGTGGCGATGTCCCCCTACGTGTCACCTGCGCGCCGCAAGAAGATGGTCGCCTGCCTTATGGTACTTGGGAAACCCGTTACCTGACCGGCTATGCGCTGATCCAAGGCATTGTAGAAGAAGCGTTTACAACATCGATTGGGCAGCCAATTGATGTCACGATTTGGAACTTTCGCCGCTTGGTGCTCACGCCCGGTGATGCTGTTTTTGGTGAATGGCACACAACCGATCAGCTAATGCCAACTGGTTATCTGCATGATCGGGTCTTCGTGAACGCCCGCTTACATCGTTCAAAATTTGGGGCCTAAACGCAGAATTACTGATGCCAAAAGCTATCGCCATTATCCGGCCTTCTAACCATCTGGTACACTGTAAGCAAAGTTATGTTGGGAATTTGTAGGTCAGCGCTTCCAGCGTGACAAGCCTGGTTAAGACCCCATTGTCGGGTCATGATTGTGCGTCACGCTGGAAGCGCTGACCTACAACCAAACTAGCAGAACTTTGCTTATAGTGTACTAGTACAGCGTTGGATAAGTTATGATGGGAATTCGTAGGTCACCGCCTGTGGCGTGACAAGGTTCATCGAAACGTCTTTTGCTCGCGTAGTGATCAGGCTTTGCGCGGCTTGTCACGCTGGAAGCGCTGACCTACGGCTAAACCCGCAGAATTTCGCCAACACTGTACTAGTCTACTGTAAGCGAAGTGATGATGGGCATTCGTAGGTCACCGCCTCTGGCGTGACAAGGTTCATCGAAACGTCTTTTCCTCGCGTAGTGATCAGGCTTTGCGCGGCTTGTCACGCTGGAAGCGCTGACCTACGGCTAAACCCGCATAACTTCGCCAACACTGTACTAGTCTACTGTAATCGAAGTTTTGATGGAAATTCGTAGGTCACCGCCTCTGGCGTGACAAGGTTAATCGAAACGTCTTTTCCTCGCGTAGTGATCAGGTTTTGCGCGGCTTGTCACGCTGCAAGCGCTGACCTACGGCTAAACCCGCATAACTTCGCCAACGGTGGACTAGCGTAGCCTGTAAATCTTGGATCGCTTGCAAGTACACAGCTTTCCACCCCTGTTCTAAATTGGCTTTTGTTCCTGGTAACAATCTGGCAAACTCCTCAACAACTAAGTTCGTTGATATGATGATGTTCGCCAATGCATGATGTACTCGGCGCGTCGTCTCATCAACCATCTGGGCTTGCTCGTGGCTCATAGGGCTCCTAGATTTCTTTGGTTTTACACGTTAACATGATTCCACAAGCAGGGTACGACGCAGCTTTTATAGGCAGTGGCAACAACAGGTAATTATCGCATTAGATGAGAACAATCAAGCTTACATAGCGCTTGCAGAATCCATTTCTATGGTCATCCTTCTCGAACTGATAGCAAATTATTAAATTCTGCCAGACGCGTTGCCTATTTTGACGCAACAGTCGGCGCTACAATGTAGATAGCTTTGAGTACTTTAATCAACTTACTATCAAAAAAAGGAGAAGATCATGTCTGACCAAAATTTCGCCATCGAGGCGTTGGAAACCCGCCTAGAACAGTTTTGCATCACCGTACCCTACATCGGCACTTGTTACAAACGGGTCTGGTTCGTTACGATTCCGTATCCGTGCGTGAAGTACACCCGCATTTGCTTCTAAATTTGTAATTCCTGTATAGACTTATCATTTATCATCTAAGAGACGGTCTGAAGTCTCTGATCCACCCTTATCAGGCCGTTTCTAAGCCAGCATCTGCCATCCAAACAGCTTTCAAAGAAGAAAAGGAAAGAATTACTATGGAAATTCGTCATCGCTACCTTCGCATCGCCCTTGTGGCTGTCGGTTTAATCTTTACGCTGGGCATCTACCCGTTGACCATACTCTGGCCGGACGGTTGGGCCTGGCATACGGGACATTCAGACTATATCTGGATGATTCTCAGTGTCTACGCCACCTTGGGCATCTTTTTATTGCTGGCGGCGCGCAATCCACAGGAACACGCCAGTTTGATCTGGTTCACGATTTGGTCAAGCGTGGTGCATGCCGTTGTCATGGCTGCCGAAGCCATTGGGCAACCTATGCACGCTGGTCATTTGCTCGGTGATGTGCCAGCCCTGTTGATCGTCGCTGTCTTGCTCGCCGTGTTAATGCCACGTCGTGTGCCGGTCCCGACCAACGTGCCGTTCGGTGCTTAGAGACCGTCTGAAAAGAATTCGCAGGAGAGCAACTCGAAACCCGGCTGGAATAGTTCTACATCACCGTGCTCTACGTCGCCACCTGTTATAAGCATGTCTGGTTCGTTACGATTCCGTATCCATGCGTGAAATACATGCGCATTTGCTTCTAAACCAGCTTTTCTGATCAAATGGTATGTTGACCTGCGCGAATAGGGAGAATGCCCATAGAAAGAAAGCCGCCAGTATTGACACCGGTGGCTTTCTTTCTATGGGCATCTTGTAATCGGCGCTGCTATCTACTGAATAGCAGCGAATCTCCAATCAATTTACCGAAACTATGGCAATAGCTTTCTAATCCTCATCCCTAAAACGCAAAATCAGAACACTTGTTCTTTGAGACTTCGCGCGTTTTGTGCTATAATTAGAACATATGTACTTGTCTGTTTGTTCGAATTAGCAAGGTGCGAAGTGCAAAAAACAGAGTGTAGCCGGGTTGATGGCGCGATAATAGTTTAGAGAGGGTATAACAGAGATGAACAAAGTAATGGATGACGCGCAGGGATTAGCCGATGAGACTGGGCAAGCATTGTATTTTGGCGTTTGTCCTGAGTGTGGCCGCGCCGGCACACTCATCAACGTGGAACGCGCGCATTGGTGTGTCTGCCACACGCACCAGATCGCCTGGTATATCGGTAGTAATTTGTACTCGGCTTGGACAACGGAAGATCCAGCCGTTTGGCGTGCAAACAATTACTGCTTAGCTACTTGCCGGCTCATTCAATTCAGTGCTGATGCGACGGTCGTCGACGAATATTCCGACGACAGCGACACCACAACGTTTGATGGCAAGCTCAAGGGCTATCTTGTGATGGCCCGTAAGACATGTGAACAGACCGGGCAGTTACTCCACACAAAACGCGCACCACGCGGTTTCCGGGGTTTGACGGGTACAATCATCGGTAGCTTTCAATGGCGCGCTTTGGGTTCCTTCATCAGCCTGCAAACCCAGACCAGCGTTTCAATCATCCGCAGGTAGCCGTGCTGTTGCATAAGGGATTGGAAGCCGCGATTGAAGCACAGGGGCGCACCGCTCAGCGCGGGATCTGTTTCCAGAGACCTATTGAACGAAGGAGGGAAACAACGCATGGGGTCAATATCGCTCCAGGTTCAGACCGGTCTCGATCACCGAGGCGCATTCGGTCTGGGTGCCGCGCCGCTGTTTCCACCAGTTGGCACATTCGAGGCGATCGGTGGTCGGGAGGCTGTCGCCATGCTCGTCGATGGGCTTTACGACCGGATCGAAACGGACACCGTTCTACGCCCAGCGTTCAATCGTGACCTGACGCGGGAACGCGAGCGGCAGAAGCGCTTTTTTGAGGCGTGGTTCGGCGGTATGCCGACGTACTTCGATGCGGCGTGGCCGCCGGGTCTCAAGGCGGCGCATGAGCCGGTCTCCATCAGCCGTGGCATGGCGGACCGCTGGCTCGGCCATTTCCTCGCCACCTTCGCCGAAGTGGTTAAAGACCCAACCATCATCAATGATATCAAACCTCTCATCTCTCGCCTCGCGCTGGCACTCGTCAACCGGGCAGACGAGCCCGTGCCCGGGGAGCGGCTCCGCGATGTTTCCGACCCGCGCTTTCTGCACGCCGTCCAGCGCGACGACGCGGCAGGCCTCGCGGCGATGGCCGCCGCACAGCCGCAGGTGTTCCGGTTGCATGGGCCGAAGCTCTTGCTGGTCGCGGCCATGCGCGGCAAGGCCAGGGCCGCCGAAGAACTCCTGCGCCAGGGGGTGGATACAAACGCGGTTGCACTGCCGCCGGGGAGCGATGCGAACGCCTATGGCCTCCCCATGCTGCGGATCACCCCGCTCTGCGGCGCGCTCGCCACCCGCCGCGAAGCAGTTATGAATTTGCTTGTCGAGCAGGGCGCTCAGTATGATATCTTTACCGCCGCGTACATCGGCGATCTGGCCGCCGTACAAGAATTGCTGGATTTGGCCCCCGCGCTCGCGGATGCGCGCGATCCCGGATGCGACGTCGCCCAGATCACCCCGCTGCTGCACGCGGCTTTTGCCGGACAGTTCGCAGTTGCGCGCCTCTTGTTGCAACGGGGCGCGACGGTCGGCGGGAACAGCGTTCGCCTGGTGCGGGCCACGGCGAACCGTGGCCAGGAAGCGCTGACCGATCTCCTGCTTGAGCACGGAGCGAACCCGGCCTCGATCGGCGCTGGCGCTTGGGTGATGTATCCCGCTAGCGCCGACAAGCTCCTGGCTCGGGGCGCGAATGTCAACCAGGAGCCAGGCGCGTGGGTCGGCCTGTGCTGCACAGGTAACAGCGGTCACAAGGAGAACGCCGCGCTCGCCCGGGCCATGCTCCGGTATGGCGCCGACGTGGCAGCTCGGTATAAGGGCCGCACGGCGCTGCACTGCGCCGCCAAAGCCGGCTTTGTCCATGTAGTCGAGGCCTTGATCGAACACGGCGGCGACGTGAATGCCCTTAACGATCGTGGGCAGACGCCGTTGGACGAGGTCGAGGAGGCAGGCAGGAGCATCGACCGAAAGCCAGTGCGGCGTCTCCTGATCGCTCACCACGCCCATCGGAGCAAGCACGAAGCCGTGGAATAAGCACATCACCAAGGGGCACGGATGTTGCGTCCCTTCGATAGTTGGGGCAGCCGAAGACTCGCGGCAACATCCCCAGCCTAGCCTGACATCAAATTGTTGAGGCAAATTGAGGTACATCCCCTTCCGGGAAGGATCGATCCGTATCCATCGTTGTCGGAATCAGCCTTCCCGGAAGGCGTTTACGAACAGGCTGAATCGTTACAATTTCCGATTGATTGATATTGTTGGTCAGGTTTGTAAATCCTAACCTGACAATTTGAACCAACGGCGTATTGGCGGCTCAATCCTTATCGCTACTTTTCCTACCGTTGGACTTCAGACCCCGTAGACGATATACAGTAGAGGGTAGACAGAGAAAAAGATGCCAAAGCAAAAGTTGGTCTCGCGCAGGAGTGCTCAAGGGGCTGGGGGGACGGCAGTCAAACAGGCCAATATCGTGCTGACGTTGATCGAAAACCGGACTGCCTACCTGATTGTGCAGGCGCAGGCGGTGGCAAATACAGCTTTGGCGGTTGCTGCCACGCAAACACCACGCCACGCCTTTCTCCGCGCGATTGCAGAAGATCGAACAGTCGCTCTTGCCAACGACGATCCAAGACCCGGAGCGCTTTGCCCTGCATTGGGCGATCTTGGCACCCGAAAACCCCGAAATTCGGGCGACGGTAGCTCATTTGCTCGGTCAGAAGTATGCCCGTCAAAGTGACCATGCGCTTTAAGGCGATCAAAGACTAGTCTTACTTTAAAACCGGATTCAGCCCACGTCAAGCGACTAAGGCGCGGTGAAGGAAGCCAATTTATTGGGGTTTCTAGACGCCTACGGTATGATAAAAGTTAGAAAACAACAAATCGTTGCCGGTCGATGCTCTGCTTTATATGATAGGCAAGCAGGTAGCGTATACAGTGTAAAAACTATAGAGAAAAGGAAATTGCCAGATGATCCCCGCGATTGTAAAATTTGTTAACATTTTTGGTGAAACGCGTTTCGGGATCGTAACCGAACAGGAGCCGAGCGGCATGTTACATATCATCTGGGACGAGTTCACGGAGTTACTCAAGCGGCTTGGTGGCTCGGGCCGCGCCAGTGAAGCCGACTACCGGATGCTGGGTGTCACCCGCGGCTGGATCCGGCCAGAAGCGCAAGATCTAAATACAAAATTAGAGCTTCTGCCCATCGGGACAAAGGTGAACTGGGTTGATGCCCAGATGGGTAAGTTGCATAAACAGGTGCAATCTGGCGCTGCATTAGAACAGCTAAGTCCAGCAGCGGCAGCACCAGAATCGGCCACCGCTCAGATCGATAACGTTTTCCGTGGCCAGGTAGTCGAATAGACGATACAAGGGATCGCAAGTTTATCCGCACCAAGCATTATCGGTTGTATAACCACCTTTCTTGCGAAAGGCGGTTTTTTATGCGCCAATGGAGCCTTGCTACTCGCTCGTTCGCAGGATTCTGCATCCTGCACTGATTGTGAGAATGTATCTTAGTCTATATCCCGGCTAGATATAGAAAGTAGTGTTCTATATTCGCCGAACCGGCTAGGATAATCATGTTTTATTCTTCCGGGGTAGCACTTGATGCTCTACCGATCAAGTGCTACCTTTTTTTGATAATCAGATATTCATCTAATTTTAACCGGGTTAATCAAAAATATTGATTTTATCAAAGCTATCATTCATTCGGGTTTATTGTGATCAACAATGCAGACATCCTATTTACAGCCCCAAGCCCGCGCCTAAAAAATCCGTACAAGCGAGGACCAAGCGATCCCCAAACCAAGCCAACATTTTATGAGTGGTTGTCAATTCGACCCCCCCGGAACGATGTGATTGGTGACCTGGCTCAAAATGTGTTAACCGACCCAGGCGTGAAGCTGATCAAAAACTACATCGATGATTGGCACGCTTACCTAAAATCCCGAGCGACATCATCGATAAAGCTTGTCGCCCTTAGATATGCCTGGTCTGAATATCAGCGTTTTCTTATTCTGCAAACTACCAGCCTCTAAAGCCCCATTCACACGAAAGCACCCCCACTAACTGAAGATCTAATGTAATTGATGGGTGACTCACCTTGCGAAGATCGGTGGAAAGCCCCTAGCTTTAGCTATGGGGATGAATAGCCGCCAAGCCTACTGGCTTAGGATATTCTAACACAATGCTATACTGAGTTCAGAATGAAACCCGGAGTTTTCGTCAACGATCTTCCTGGAACCCTTCAGGCTCTTTAGGGTAATCGAATCGATCGGTGACCCCTTCCAGGAAGATTAGAACGCCGGTTCTCAACTTGATTTGAGTATAGTAAGCTGGCTTGGGGTGTAGTTATTGCCGAAATACTCGGCATGGCGATTAGCCAATGTCGCGGCTCCAGCATGGTCAGGTTGCTATTGCCGCGCGCAATGCCAGAGTACAGTAACATACTTTGAAGCTAAGCCTAGTCTAGCGCGGCGCAAGCAAATATTCACTAGGATAATGTTTGGACTGATTCACTGTCTTATAGAATCAGTTTATAACTATCTACGCCACTTGTTTACGCCCATACCCATAAAAAGCTATTACACAGGAGTCATAAAGAAAAATTTATTAAGCGCGCGCAGAGAAAGTTAGCTTTCTCGATCAGGATTGCTTGATCAGTATAGCAATCCTCTGTGTGACCTGTTTTTCGCGACTTGGGGAAACCTTGATTGGCAGATAAAATACTAAACACTTTTTATCGATAGGACAAATAGCTAGCATGGCCTTTGCGCGAAAGGCGAGGAGAGATTGCATGGCATCAACTGTCAGCACGGCAAAAGCGACCCGGCACGCGTTCTTCCAGTGGTTATTGCAGGGGCAAAACAGGCAATCTGCACCCGTCAAAGGTCACAGTCATCCGACTCACCCGTGGTGGCAGGTGATGTGTCTGACTGGTGTCGATTATTTTTCCACGCTCGGCTATCAGCCCGGCATTGCTGCTTTGGCCGCCGGCGCACTCTCACCTTTTGCCACGTTGGTGCTCGTGGCCCTCACCTTGGGGGGCGCGTTGCCGATCTATCACCGCGTGGCCACTGAAAGCCCGCATGGGGAAGGCTCAATTGCCATGCTTGAGCATCTTCTTTCGTGGTGGCAGGGCAAACTTTTTGTGCTCTGTCTGCTAGGGTTCGTGGCTACGGATTTCATTATCACGATTACTTTGTCGGCGGCTGACGCCACAGCACACATTCGCGAAAACCCCTTCGCCCCGGCGTTCTTTTCGCAGCATACGATCTCGCTCACGCTGATCCTGATTGCCTTGCTGGGTGCAGTCTTTCTGCGCGGATTTGGCGAAGCGATTGGCATTGCCGTGGTGCTGGTCACGGCCTATTTATTGCTGAATATTATCGTGATCGGCGTGAGCCTTGGACAGGTCATCGCCCACCCTACGTTGTTGGCCGACTGGAAGACCGCACTGTTTGTCAGCCATGGGAACCCCATGCTTATGCTAGGTGTGTCGCTCCTCCTCTTCCCCAAGCTCGCTTTAGGTCTATCTGGGTTTGAGACCGGGGTGGCGGTTATGCCATTGGTGCAAGGCGCGGTCGGCGATACAGAGGCCAAGCCTGATGGACGTATTCGCAACACGCGCAAGCTGCTAACCAGCGCCGCCTGTCTGATGAGCGTTTTTCTGATCACAAGTAGTCTCGTGACTACGCTGCTGATTCCCGCCGCCGCCTTTGAACCCGGTGGCGCTGCGAATGGGCGGGCGCTGGCTTATCTGGCCCATACGTATCTGGGTGAATGGTTTGGCACCGCCTATGATATCAGCACCATCGCCATTCTTTGGTTCGCAGGGGCTTCGGCGATGGCGGGTCTGCTGAATATTGTGCCGCGTTATCTGCCACGCTATGGCATGGCGCCTAATTGGGCGCGCGCCACGCGCCCATTGGTGCTGGTCTTTATGGCGATTGCCTTTGTCGTAACCATCATTTTTCAGGCCGATGTGGACGCGCAGGGCGGAGCCTATGCAACCGGCGTGTTGGTGTTGATGAGTTCAGCCGCATTGGCCGTGACGTTAGTCAATAAGCGAAATGGGGCCCGTTTGGGCACCGGCCTGTTTGCCATTATAACCCTGCTCTTTATTTACACGACCCTGGTCAACATCTATGAGCGACCCGAAGGCGTCAAAATTGCCAGTTTCTTTATTGGGACGATGATCTGTACATCGCTGGTTTCGCGGGTCTGGCGCTCCACCGAAGTGCGGACAGAACGCTACGAGTTGGATGAGACGGCCTTGCGTTTTCTGGAGCAGGCCAAGCGGCGCAAAGGCCCAATTCGCCTGATTGCGCACCGGATGCATAGCGGTGATGAACGCGAATATCGCCGCAAAGAACAGGCGGTGCGCGCCGACACCCATCTACCGGATGATGCCGTCTTTTTCCTGGAAGTCAGGGTGCGTGACTCCTCAGATTTTTCCAATGTGCTGCATATCCACGGCGTAGTCGTGGGCCCCTATCAGATCTTTCGCGCGGATGCGCCGGCAGTGCCGAATGCGATTGCCGCGATTGCGCTCTATCTGCGCGACCATACAACCAAAATTCCCCATCTTTATTTTGGTTGGGCCGAAGGCAATCCCTTGCGCTATTTAATGCGCTTTATTCTTTTTGGCGAGGGGGATATTGCGCCGTTGACGCGCGAAGTACTCCGTCAGGCTGAGCCCAATCCCGAATGGCGCCCGGCCGTCCATGTCAGTGGTTGAACACGGTAGATCTTCCAGGCAGCGGCGCAACGACCGCCGGTATGCCCCTGATCTTCAGCGCAGCTGCCTGGAAGCTGGTCAACTCCCTCGCATCCGGTTGACCCAAAATATTTTGCCCGCATCACCAAATGAACGGTAGCAAATGATAACTTACATTCTGGCAATACGCTTTGTAACCGGGCAAACTTTGCGCGAGGAATTTCTCTTCATCCAGCAGCCGCCAGATGATCACCGCCACTAGAAAGGGAAAGGTGAGCAGGGCCCAATAGGAACCGAGGGCCAAAGGTGTGCCTAAAAGCAGGAGCATGGCGCCGCTGTACATGGGGTGACGAACGATTGCGTAGGGACCCGTCGAGGTCACCGTCTGACCTTCGGCAATTTGGATCGTTGCAGCTGTATAAGTGTTCTCTTTAAAGACGAAGAAAATCATCAGAAAACCGAGTACAACCAATAGATCACCTAGAATAACAAGCGGCCACGGCACTTCAGACCAGCCAAAACGGTGGTCAAATCCTGGAATCAGCATCAAGGCCAAGAAAAGCAAGCTGGCGCAAGTTTGGATGATTTTTTGCGTTGTGCCCTTTTCCGCGCCTGGCCCAGCCTTTACCCTTCGTTCCAAAAGTGTGGGGTCTTTTTGCCATAAATAAAGCGTGATTATGCCCGCCGATAGCCCAAAAAAGAGTAAATAGAGCCACGCCTCCCAAAAATCAAGCGACCAAGCTGGCACGAAAAGCGCCACGCCTACCGTCAGCAGAAGTTGTAGAAGCCCGACTAGAGCTTTTGTGCCTAGGTTTTTCATATTTGAATTTTAGCACAATAGCAACAATTCTGTGAAGCATCGGGTCATAGCCTCGGTGCTCGTAAGCCTTACGCCCTAGATCTTCAAGCGCATCCCTGGGCGAATTTGCATCTAGCGTAGCCAAACCAACCCTAGTCTGCCTTGCTCGGCTCAGTCAGCGACACCGTACCGATCAACGATGGCGCCGCTTCGTCTCCGGCTGGTGCGCAACAAAGACAGGCGCGATTTAAATGCTCAATCGCTTGCAGACAGGTCTTGTGCCACGAATCCTCAAATAGGGTCTTGAAGTCTGGCGATAATGTATCAAATTCGTCAATCACCATCGCTAGCGAGGAGCCGATACCGGCCAATTCGTGGCGGACTTGCTTTACGATTGTATCTAACGCTTGAACTTGTTCTCGTTGCATATTATACCTTTTGCTGACAGTCGTGTATTTTATATCTGTAGGCTATGATATAGGATTTTTTGCAAAAGTGTATTTCACTATTCTTACAGCTTTTAATCGCGCGTTAATACGCTAGCTTAGTAGCGCACCAGTATACGTCAAGCGCTTGTTGTCCCTGTTACTTGCTTTTAGGTTTGGAAAGATTACGTTTTTTTTAACAAATTTGATGAGTTTTTAGATTTTTCTGATCTACGCGAAGGATTAACTAGAAAATAACGATTAATATAGTAGTGGCAAATTTATTACAGTGTCAAGCGACCGCAAAATGCCCAAAAACGTTAGCCGTTTACAATGCCCGCACCTGATTAACGGTTAATAAGAAAGCGCTCGACCGCAAAGCGCAGAGAGCGCTTTTGCGGCATAAGCGGATCATTGTAGACCAACCTTACCCATCATTGCTTCCCTACCCCGAACCCATGCTTGTTTGCGCTACTGTTGCGTTCTATTGGGTAGAGAACCGCGCCCTTTGATGATGCATTCTCTACCTATTTGCTGTCGTCATATCTCGTCACGTCACTGCGCCGTAAGCGGCAGTGGTGGCGCTTATTTACGTTGCACTCCTCTATCGAATACGCGCATTTTTATTGCTATACCAACTGAATTAACCGATCGCCGTGCTGTACACACTCCCTTATCGCACAACATACAGCGCGTGAGGAGAGAATCGCTAGCAGGCGATTCCATTTTTACCTGTATCATTCGAGGAGGTGATGCGATGTTTGTAACTGAGGCTTAGGTAATGGCGTTCCTGCCCACTAGTTCACTAATGGGCATTGAGCCGTTTTACGATGGCACCAAAAGCAGAATTATTCTCCTTCTCAACTC
>JBBQBY010000146.1:0-14447 GCA_038318235.1 Caldilineales bacterium | reverse complement strand
ATGCGAAGGCGAGGTTGCTGACAATGGTTCCTGAAGGACAATAGCCCACAGGTAAATATTCGCGGTTCTCTGATGAAACACTTGGCAGAATTAACGTGTAAGCTATGGCATGGTTCATTTCACGAAATTGATGTGCACGAGTGGCCATCTTGTTTGTGCCTGCATCTTCGCTTGCAAGGCGCATCTCCCGAACACAATCAATTCGCCTTCTAATTGATTCAATACTTAGCGCGTATTGTAGCTGCTCATCTGCTATCCAAAGACAATATCGGACAAGACCACGAATAAACTCTGCAGATCCATAAATACGACGAATCAATGTCTGCTTATCCTGATGCGTAAGCGACAGTTCTCTAAGTTCCTCGGTTGATAGAAGAAGATTCCCCCCATCGACTGGCATATTTCCAAAGCTCATATCGTGTAAGTCAGAGATACTGTCTCGTTGACTGACCACAACGATATTCTCTCCTATAGTCAAATACGGCGTAATGTTAGTTGCTTCTCTTACCCTTGTTTCTCCATCGCGACTTAGGTCAAACAGGTATCGCTTTTTAACTATTGATCGAGAAAGGCAAATTATTGCGACGGTCACACCAGCATTGTGACTAGCAAGATTCGCCCACTTAAATGACGTATGTGCGAAGCGGATGATTGAACCTGTTTCAAAAATCTTAGGCCACAGTATTGGAACGATACGCCCTTGGCATATTGAATTTGTACTCACAAATGCTGCCTCCGCCCAAGTGTGCTGAGCATAAGCCGCCGCCTTGATAAACCAACCACCAACGTAGTCGATCTGCCTGGACGAAATCCCGTATGACTTGAAAACATGAGCGAGGTCTGATTTCTGTACTTTTGTCTGCGTTTGACTTCCCTTGTAAGGTGGATTCCCACAGATATAGGTCTCCCCACCCTCATTCTCGAAATCAATCTCGGCCTGATCGAGCGGCGTGCTAAAGAGATCGTTGGCGAACAACTTCACACCGGTTCCGGTCGGCGGGCAGATACTCAGCCAGTCCAGCCGCAGGGCATTGCCGCAGGTAATCCAGTTCTCTTTTTCCAGCGGCAGAAAGAGCATCCTGGCCTCCTGCTGGCCGAGGTAACGCACGTCGCACTGAAACTTTGCAATCACCAGCGCCAGGCGGGCGATCTCGGCGGCGAAGTGGCGCAGCTCGATGCCGCGAAAATTGGTCAGCGGAATGTCGGAGCGGCGCTCGACCTCACCCCGGCGCTGGTTGACCTCGGCTTCAACCACGCGCAGTTCTTTGTATGCGATCACGAGAAAATTGCCCGAGCCGCAGGCGGGGTCGAAAACGCGGATGCGGGCCAGGCGTTGACGCAAATTTAGCAGCTTGCGCGCATTGTCCCCAGCCGCTTCCAGTTGGGCGCGCAAGTCATCCAGAAAGAGCGGATTCAGCACCTTGAGGATGTTGGGCACGCTAGTGTAATGCATGCCCAGTGCGCCGCGCTCCTCCTCATCCGCCACCGCTTGAATCATCGAGCCAAAAATGTCGGGGTTGATCTTCGTCCAGTCGAGATTGCCCACGTGCAGTAGGTAAGAGCGGGCAATCTTGCTAAAGCGCGGCACCTCTACACTGCCCGAAAAGAGGCCGCCATTGACATAGGGGAAGTGATCGGCCCAACTGCGCATCTGGGCAGCTTGCCGCGCTTCGATTGGGGTACGCATCGCCCGAAACAGATCAGAGATCACCGCATGCGTGTTCGATGCATCGCGCGCGCTCATCTGTTCGATGGTGTCCGTAAAGAGGCGATCCCCATAGAAGATATGCGTATCCTCGGCGAAGAAGCAGAAGATCAGGCGGGCCATGAAGTGGTTCAATTCCTCACGGCGCTCCGCCTTATCCCAGTCTGGGTTATCCTTCAGCAACTCGATGTAGAGGCGGTTGAGACGCCCCGTCGCCTTGATATCAAAGGCGTTCTCACGGATCTGCTTGACCGTCGTGATGCCCGCCAGCGGCAGGAAAAAACCAAAGTGGTTATGAAAGTCAGCGTATTCGCAGGCTACCGTCTCGCCATCGGCCAAATTTTCCGCCTCAAAGCTTTGGCCATCGGTGGCAAGGATGAATTTAGCCTTGTAACGAGCCGTTGCCGGGCTAGCGCGCAAGGCCGTGAGCGTGGCTGTCACCGCGCCTGCGGGGCAAACTTTTAAGTGGATATTGTTACGCTGGAGTATGCCGTCAGGTAGGTCAGATTGGTTCGTCGAGCTATTGCCTTTGCCTTCGAGCCGCTTCAGCGTCGTCTGCTTGTTACCGAAGGCTTCGAGGAAAGCAAAGGGGAAAGCCTCCGGGTCAAAAGGCGCTTCGGCGAGATTGGAAACGGCTTCTTCAATTTCAACTGCATTCATATTCCAAGCCTAAATAGCTAAGGGGTTCGATGATCGCCTCAGCACGCGATTTGGGCATCTTACCCTGATTTTCGATTATGCGTGCAAACGACTGTCCTCAATCATAGTCGTTATCCCAAAGAGCACCAAATTCAGCCTTATGGGGCATAGGCAAAGCATCCCCTTCTCTTCTCACCTGGCTATTTTAGCCTTGCTTTGTCGATTCAACAAACGCCCGTCATCACGCCCCGTTTGCCGGCCAGTGGTTATAGCGCTCGTGCTTGCGCTTGCTTGGTTGTGCGCATCGGTTGCCGCTTTTTTCTTTTCATCCGTGACTGGTTGGATTAAGATCTCATGTTAGGCCATTCCAAAAAATAAATCATCCATATACTCGTGGAGGGAGCATTCTCTAATGCGGCGTTTACAGGGGTACACCGGCGTAAGAGAACGCCTCCTCCGCGTATACTTATTTTTCTGGAATGGCCTTACGCAGAGCGACCGCAACCCCACCCGCGCCCAAGGGGCTCCTGCTCCCCTGGTAAGGGAGGGCGCGGGTGGGGTTAGTAGTTACGTTTTCTCTGGTTGTTCGGCGGAATTATAGGCAAAAATTGGCGTAATCCCAATCTATGATAATTCAACGGGCATCTAGTAGACCGTTGCCTAAGTTTCGATAGTTTAACCGTAGGTCAGCGCTTGCAGCGTTACAGAGATGGTTATATCTCACAGGCCTGGGTTACCACAGATCGTCACGCTGCAAGCGCTGACCTACGAATTACCCGCAAAACTTCGCCAACGCTGTACTAGGAAGATGACAAAGATCATGGCCGAAGAGATAAAGTTTCAGTGTATGTAGGCTTTCATAGTAGAATGATAGAGCAGTGGCCTGACCCTTTCCCAACCTACTTGCACCCAGCACAAACCCGATCCGTTATTGCTTGGCATGACCTAACGCGCGCAACGCTTCGGGTCCGTCAGCTTAAGTCAAGGATTTGCGCAAGTCCAATCATCTATCAATAAGGAAGCCTCGATGAAGACAAAACCCCGCTCTACGCTTTTCCTGATCATGATGCTCTTCATGACCATCTGTCTGCCAATCCATACCAGCGCCGCAGCTACCTTGGCGGCGCAACTTGAGCCGGCGTTGCTCGCCGCGTTGAAGGCAGCTACTTTTGATCTAAGCACGATTGGCAAAGAACTGAACGCCGTCACGCTGGCCGATGGCGCATGGACCGGCAAACCCTATCAAGCGGGTGCGGCCAGCAAACCTACGGTGCGCCTTTACAAGAATGAGGCGGATGAGATTGTCACTGCGCTGGGTGACCTCAACGGCGATGGCAAGGAGGAACTGGCCACTGTGTTGGTGGCCGAGACCGGCGGTTCAGGTCTGTTCATGCAACTCGTCGTCATGCGCATCGGTGTAGCCCATCACTTGACGCAACTCGCAACGGCAGACTTGGGCGACCGCACCCAGATCGAACAACTGGCCGTTGAAGGTGACGAAGTGGTTGTGCAGGCGCTAACCGTGGGTGAAAAAGACGCCATGTGTTGCCCCAACACAGCCGTAACCTTGCGTTACCGCTTAGACAAAGGCGATTTGCAAGCCGTGCAGGAAACTGGTGATCCTGGGACCATCGCCCCAGCCACGCCGGAACCCGTGGCACCTGGATCCGGCGCGCCTCAACCCATTTCTTACGAACAACTTACTACCAAAGCCAAAATCCAGCAGGGTATTTTTACCATCTATCAGTTGGCCGATCAATGGTATCTGGAGATCCCCACGACATTGCTTGGTCGCTCCTTTTACTGGTATAGCGAACTGAGTAAAGCGCCGACAGCACTAGGTTCACTAGGCAGCGGTTTGGGCGTGATTGGCGAAAAGATGGTCGCCTTTGAACGCGTAGACCAGCGTGTGATCGTCAACGAGTTGAGTTCGGTGGCAACCACACGCAATACCCCCACCGAAGATGCTTCGCTCGACCGCGCCGTTGCTGAATCCGCCTTGCCGGCGGTCTTGCTCAGCCTGCCGATTGTCACCGAAAGTCCAGAAGGCGCGTTGGTGGTCGATCTGGGCGCGCCGCTGCGCACGGATCTAACTGATTTCAGCATCGCCAACCTTTTCCAAATGACGGGTGGGTGGGCGGAATTTGACGCAGAACGTAGCTTTATCCAGCGGATGGACGCCTATCCCAACAACATTGGCGTCAGTTCGCTGCTCACCTTCCGCGTAACACCCGCTACGCCAGATTGGCCAGGGGCGATCAGCCCGCCAGCCACCAGTCAATCTGTATTGGTGCGCCACAATCTCACCTTGTTGCCTGAAACCCCAATGGCTCCCCGATATGCGGATGCGCGCGTTGGTTATTTCACCTTTGCTTATGATGACTATTCGGGATCCAAAGAGCCAGATGTGGTGACGCGTGAACTCATTACTCGCTTCCGCCTGGAGAAAAAAGACCCGAGCGCCGACGTATCGGAGCCTGTACAGCCGATCATCTTTTATATCAGCCGCGAAGTGCCGAAACGGTGGCGCCCTTATCTGAAGCTGGCGGTTGAGGATTGGCAACCGGCGTTTGCCGCGGCCGGCTTCAAGAACGCGATCCTGGCCAAAGATGCCCCAAGCGAAGCCGAAGACCCATCTTGGGATCCGTCGGACACCCGCTATTCGGTCATTCGCTGGGTGGCGCAACCAATTGCCAACGCGATGGGGCCGAGCACAATTGATCCCCGTTCGGGCGAAATTCTTTCCGCGCATATACAAGTTTTTGCCGACGTTCTGGATCTGATCGAACAGTGGTATTTTGTGCAAGCCTCTGCAGTAGACGAACAAGCGCGCACCCTGCCGTTGTCCGATAAAATTATCGGCAAAGCGTTGCGTTACGTGGTTGCGCACGAAGTGGGCCATGCGCTGGGGTTGCGCCACAACCACAAAGCCAGCCAAGCCTTTACGATTGCGCAACTACGCGACCCCAAGTTCACAGCGCAATATGGCACGGGGCCCTCCATTATGTCCTATGGTCGTTACAATTACATCGCCCAACCAGGCGACGGCGTCACCAACTTGATCCCCCACCTCGGCCCCTACGACAACTTTGCCATCCAGTGGGGCTATATGCCCATTCCGGCAGCTCACTCGCCAGAAGAGGAACGCAAGACGCTAGACCAATGGGCCGCGCGCCAGATCGATGAACCCTGGCTGCGTTTTGGCGGTGAAGATCTGGCGGCTGATGTTGATCCCACTGTGTTGATGGAAAATCTGGGGGATGATCGAATCGAAGCGACTCGCCTGGGTTTGAAAAACCTCGAACGCGTCATGGGCTATTTGATCCCTGCCTCCACTAGCCTAGGCAGCGATTTTAGCGGGTTACAAAAAAACTATCAAACCCTCCTCGAACAGCGCTATAACTGGCTTTCATCCGTCGTTAAACTGATCGGCGGCGTAGAAGAGACGCGCACGCTGGCTGGTCGGGGCGATGTGCAATTCCATCGTGTTCCCAAAGCCCAACAACAGGCCGCACTGCAATTTGTGCTAGAGCATCTAAAAACGCCGCGCATCTTCATCCCTGCCGCGGTCTTGGATCAATTGGCAGCTACCGGTGGGGCAGAGGGCATGAATCAAACCCAGAGCTTTTTACTCTATGATCTCCTGGATAGCGGACGCTTGCAGCGGCTGGTGGAAGGCGAGCAGCTAGACGCTGGCGCCTATCTGCTCGTTGATTATCTGGCAGAGCTCCAAGACGGTCTCTTTGCCGAACTCAAGCAAGCCGCCCCGCAAATCGACCCGATGCGGCGGGCCTTACAGCGCACCTATCTTGAAACCCTCCAGTGGCAAATGGGCGATGGCAGCAACAGCGACGTACGCGCCGCAGCGCGCTGGAATCTCCAAAAGCTGCTGGACACACTCAAAGCGGTAGACGCCCAAACCAGCGATGCCACCACCAGCGCCCATCTGGCCGATTTACGCAACCAGATCAAGATGATCTTGGAAGGTCCGCCAATGAGCGAAGGTCAATGATTGTTTGCGAGCGAGCGACCCGATACTTTGGCCCGGAGCCCGGAGCATTAAAATGCTCGGCTGAGAGTGCAGGAAGTCGCCGCAGCGACTAGGCGGTCAGTACCTGCACCCAAGGGGTTGCGCTTCAGTAGAAGCGTCCCCTTCAGTAGAAGCGTCCCCGACTTCCTGCACTCTCAGCACAGGGTTTCAACCCTGCTGCTGCCGCCGCCATCGCTGTTTTGTCGGCGTTCGCGATAAAAGCCACCATCGATCGCGGCAACTTTAGACCGGTAGCCAAAGTATGTTGAGCGGTGATATAATTCAGTCCTACAGCTCAAACTTAAAATGTAGCGCGACGAGGAGGGATGTTATGGCCGAACCAAACCACAATCGCCTAAGTAATTGGGGCCGCTGGGGGGCAACCGACGAACGTGGCATGCTCAATCTGTTGACGCCAACCATCGTACAAGCGGCCGCCGGGTTTATCAAAACGGGCAAGGTCTACAGTCTCTCGATGCCCCTGGAAGCGGAAGGTCCGCAATGGCCCACACGCCACAAAACCTGGCGCGTGACGACGTTTCGCAATCCACCCGGTGACCGTGGTAGCGCGGACGATATCGTAACCTTGCATTCGCACTCGGGTACGCACATGGACGCCTTGTGTCATGTCTGGCATGACAATCAGCTTTACAACGGGTACAGCGCGGCGGAGCATATCACCAGCACCGGCGCCACGCGTAATTCGATCGATCAGATTGGTTTTATTGTTGGGCGCGGCTTGCTGTTGGACATCGCTGGTTGGAAAGGGGTTGACCATCTCCAGTTGGGCGAAGCGGTTACGGCAGAAGATCTCGATGCGTGCGCCGCGGCCCAAGGTGTGACTGTGCAACCGGGCGATCTGCTCTTAATTCGCACCGGCTGGATGCGCATCTTTACCAGTGACCGCCCGCTCTATAACCAGGGCGAGCCCGGCATTGATGAATCGACGATCCCCTGGCTGAAACAACACGACATTGTGGCGATTGGCGCCGACAATCAGGCCGTCGAGGTATTGCAAGAGATCCCGCCCCCGGCTTTACCAATTCATGTCGCCGCGATTCGCGATTTGGGCATCTATCTGATCGAAAATCTCAATCTAGACGCATTGGCCGCCGACAAGGTATACGAATGTCTCTTGGTCATTGCGCCGCTGCCACTGACCGGCGCGGTGGGTAGTCCGGTCAATCCGATTGCGATTGCGTAAGTGATGAGTGATGAGTGAGGGTATACATTCACTCGTCACTTAGGCGCAATCAAAGCATAAAGGATCCAGTAGGTGCGTGTTTTTAGCCGCACCATTGGGGTATACGCAGCACGTGCGGCTACAAGCACGCACCTACGCATGATTTTGTTCAGCAAACACTGGATACTTATTTCATTGAAATGGCCTAAGCACTCGTCACGTCGATCAGAATCTCATAAAAGCCCATAACGCAATCGTCAAGCAGAAAATAGCGAGTAACCATCCATGACACCAATTGTTCGTTTTCGTGAACGTTTGCAGGCGGGTGAGGTTTGTATCGGCGCGTCGATCACGCTGAGCGATCCCCATGTGACGGCGGCGCTGGCCGATTCGGTCGACTTTTTCTGGATCGATCTGGAGCACACCATGCTGAGCCCAGAGGCGCTGAACGGCCATCTGTTGGCGGCGCGCAGCAAAAATGTGCCAGCGTTGGTGCGCGTCACGGGCAGCAGCACGCCCTTTATTAAGCCGGTGCTGGATGCCGGCGCGGATGGCATTATTGTGCCACAGGTGCGCACGGTGGCAGAAGTGCGCCAGATCGTGCGTGATTGTCGTTATCCACCCTTGGGCCAACGCGGCTACGGGCCACGCGTTACCTCGAACTATGGCCGAGATGGCGGCGCTGATTACATTGCGCGCGCCAACCGCGAGGTATTTGTCGCGGTGCAGATCGAAACCGCTGAGGCCCTGGCCGCTTTGGATGAGATTTTAGCCGTGCCTGGTCTGGATTCACTGGTGCTTGGCCCGTGGGATCTCTCCGGCGCGCTGGGGATGTTGGGCGATGTAGAGCATCCAACCGTGGTAGCTGCTGTAGAAACCGTGATTGCCAAGACGCGTGCGGCTGGCTTGTTTGTCGGTTCGGGCATGGGAACGGACGCCGCCTATGCGACCATGATGGCAAAGCGCGGCGTGCAATGGCTCCAGGTTGGCGGCGATTTCGGGTATCTAGTCATGGCGATGGACCAGATCACGGCGTCGATCCGTAGCCAATTGCCGGGTTAAGCGTAGCAGGACTTGCGCACGCAAAGGCGCAAAGAACGCAAAGAAAAACGAAGGCGATTCTATCCATGCATACCAGTACACGTTTGCAATCTAGCGACTTTCAATTCTGGCAAGGGCGTCAAGGTCAGCGGACTTCAGTTCATTTTGATGTTTTCTGCCCCAACTACCACGAGCTTGATCGCGTGGGTGTGGTCTCACCTTGCCTGGAAGATGGCGTGCTGCATACGGCTGGGGCCCTACTTGCCTTGACCACTGCGTTCTATGACAAGCAGCGGGTGCGCGCCACTGATTTCTTCGATTATCCGCAACACTTTGCGTTTGTCGGCACCGATACGCCAGGAATTTACCCAGAGAACACCACGCTATCAGTGGCTAGCCCTAAATTGTGGGACGCCTGGAGTTGGCTGGATGTCTGGCCGGACAATAAATGGATTACCGCGCCACCAACGGCCAGCGCCATGCTCAAACAAATTTTCGACGTTCAGATCAATCGCCTCTTTTGGCCCATTGACCTCAAACCCGTGGACACTGAAAGTCCGCTCCCTGGTTATGTAGCGAAAATGCTCAAGACCAGCCTGAAAGCGGTCTATTATTATCAACGGACAAATTGGGCAGATGATTCATCACTATGCGAATCGATTGAAATTCAACTAAATGCAGCAGCCACAGCGCTTGTCCAAGAAAGTATTGACAAATTACCCTCGGCGTCGGTCTTGACGCGAAGGCCGTTAGCATTAACGACAGAACGCTATCAGTCGGTACAGGTTAACCATTTTCTAGACGAGATGCAGGATTGTTTTGCAAGATAGCGACGCTTAGGTCTTAGTCACCCTGGAGCATCGCACTTTTTGCATGGCTACAGCGAAAATTTAGGTCAATCAGTTACACCGCATTTACCGCCCCACGAACGGCAGGAAGGATTGCACAGGTGTCATCAAGTGCGTAACGGTGAGATGCACCACAATCGTTTCTGTCTGACCTGTAGCGCTGCTGATCATCACGTTGCCATCATATGTACCAGGTTGCCGATTCCAGGCGGCCGAAGTTACAGATAATGTCGACGGGCCAACACCAGCAGCCGCAGGCAGGAGCCAATCCGCATCAGATTTAGCTTGCCAGCGGCTACTGTCGGGCAGATGAAGTGCGATTTGTGCGTTATCTAGATCGGTCAGATAGAGCACCCGTTGTCCGGCTTGCGGGGCGCCAGCGCTACCAATCCGCACGTTGTCCAGCCAGAAGGCACCACTGCCTTTGCCGCGCTCAAAGACGACTTCAAACCCGTTCAGGTGGGCGAGATCGACGTTCTGCTTGGCAAAAGCAGCCAGCGGAATTGCGATCAATTGCCAGCTATTGCTCAATTTGACATAGTCGGCCAGAGCAGCCGAAGCGCGCACCGTGCCGTCGGTCAGGTAAAGCGTCGGCGAGACTGCTTGATTGGCCCCTTTCACCCATAGATGGAGTGCGTCAGTGCTCGCCACTTTCGGATTGGCGAGCGTGGTGTGCCAAATCGTATAGCCGCCAGCATTGACGTTATAATTCAAGCGTAGTGCAGCACCCGAGTTGGTGGTGGCATCCCCTGCGCTTGCGATGGCATCCAGTGTGCTATTGGGGGCGGTCGTCCAATAGCCTAGCCCTTGCCCATTCATCTGGAGATTATTATCGTCAAATGAATCGATCACAAGCGGCGTACTTAGGTTGGTAAAGCGCACTTCTTTAATATAGACCCGCCCGATGGTCGGCGCATAGCTGTTAAAGAAGGCAAAGCTCAGATTCATCAGCGTGCTGCGATCCAAATTGGCCGGGAAAGAAGCGAACGGGATCTGCACCCATTGCCAGTCTTTTGTAATCCCACCAGGCAGCAGATCGCCGACACTCAGGCGCGGCTCCAAGCCTTTGCTGTCGCGCAAACCAACCTGCAGTGGCTCGCCACCTTTTTCACCCCGCAACAAAACATCAATGGTCGTAAAGGGGCTGGCATCCAGGGTGGATAGTTCAGTAAAGTAACCGGCGATCTGATCAGGTTGGCTCACGTCGTAATCGAGGATCAGTTGCTGGGCCTGGCGATAAGCGCTGACACGACCGCCCACAGTCTGGCTGTTGAAGATACCCGCGCCGCCGTCGAGCCGGTTGAGCAGATCTGAACCGGCATAATCATCGACGAGCAAGCCGTTGCGATCATCAACACGATAGCGATAGAGGCTGGCCGGGGCATCGACCGGGCTATTACTCAGGTAGCCATTCGTCTGCTTCGCCTCGATATAATACGTCACATCCGTACCCAGCGCTTGGCCGGGCAATTCCCCTTGGAAGAGGGCAACGTCATTGGTTGTGCCCTGCAAGCTAAGTGGAACGGTGATAAAGCTAGTGCCGCCGTCGACACTATAATGCAAAAGCATTTCTGCGACGGAAACACCATCGGGCGCCGTCACTTGGAGTTGTCGTGGATTGGTGTCGGCGCTATTGTTCGGCTGTTGAGTCAGGCTTAGCAAACCACGATTGGTGAAGCTGACCTGATCGAGCGACAGATTCATGGCTTTGCCCATGGCGACCGCATTCAGCCAGACCACGGCTTTGATATCGGTGCGCAAGAAGGCCACAGGCGCCCCAAAGCCGCGTTGCGTGAATTGGCTGAGCGGAATGACATATTGGCGCCATTCGCTACCCAACGTCACCACGGTCTGATAATAGTCATGATCAGCAATGCCCGCGCTCTCAAGCTGGATGCGGACAGGCGTGCCATCACCTTTTGCCCAGAAATGCAGCGCCTTATAGGGGCTGACATCGACACCCCGTCCGTTCGGGTTGAGGGTGCGCCCAAGCCCCGCTTGATCCGAGTTTGTCAAGGTGGGCGTGCTGCCATCCACACAGCCGGCCAACAAGAGATCTTGGGCATCAATGCCCGCCAATGATCGACACTGATCGCCTAAGGTCAGCACGGTTTGGGCAGTGTCGGCGGGGTTAATCGCAAACCAGAGCCCGCTGCCGGCATAGACCTTATCCGTAAAGCCATTATGTTCGACATAGATCGTCACATCCAACAAGCCTGGAAAGTTGAGCGGGTATTCCGTATTTTGCTCAGTCAAATTGACCTGGTAATCAAACGGCTGCAACGTTTGCCGATCCAGATGGCTGCGCCAGGAACCGTAGATATGGACAGGGGTCTGGGCCACATTGGTCGCTTGCGCTCCGCTGGTAACTTGCGCCGCATTCAGCGCTTCAGCCGTATCCGTGATCTGATCGAGCATGAGATGGATCGTGTCCGTTGCATACCGCACTTTATTCACAAAAACGTCGGGATCAGCCGGCTTAACCAGATTGTGATAAATCACTTCCCAGCTGCCATCCTCAAAGTCCGTCAAGCGCAATAAGATTGACTGTAACAGCGCTTGGCTGGTGGGCAGATTGTTGCTCCAGACTTGCATGTTAAACACATAATCAAAAGTGAAATCAAAGTTTTGCCCGTAATCGTCTTGAATCCAACGGCTATCAATATAAAACTGCTTCGTCGTCTCGTTGACGAAGATGTGAAAAATGAAAGCATCTTCATGAATCGCGTCGCCCTGGCTGGCCCGTGAATGCCAGAACCAAGCTTGATCAGCCGGCGGAACATCCACCAATACAGGTGCAATCTCACTGAAATCATAACCTTTGAAGCGGTTGCAGACGCCATAATCATGCGGATAGGGTTTGCCCACGGAAAGAATGCCTAACGCGGCAGCTTGCACTTGGCCATCAGCGTCCACAAAATCGACCGCCTTGGCATCTGGCGCAGACGTGACCGCCAACACATCGGGCACGGTGACAATTGCGCTTGGTGTGGTGCCGTTGGGGCCCTGCTCGGGTAAAAAGTCGTCTAATTTGAGTCGAATATCGGCCAACAGGCGCGCTTTATGCAAACGCTCGGCCGCGGCTTGTTCAGCAACAGCCTTGGCCGTGGCGTCCAATGTGGCATCACCGGTGCCGCCAATGAAGGTGCTGGGTGGCCCAGGCAGGGGTTCGGATTCGAGACCGCCAGAGCCGCCGGTCTGGACACTATCATCGCCTTTGGTGGTTGCCTTCACGCGCCAGAGCACTTCTTTGCCGTCATTCGGATAGGTTTTCAGCACATTGGTAATCTTCAGATCAACCGGCCCCCAAACGCGGTCATTCAGGTCCACGCCTTTATCCAGCCC
Source organism: Caldilineales bacterium (assembly GCA_038318235.1). Taxonomy (GTDB): domain Bacteria; phylum Chloroflexota; class Anaerolineae; order Caldilineales; family Caldilineaceae; genus JAPLGZ01. The sequence goes on along the minus strand of JBBQBY010000146.1, from coordinate 1,656 downwards.
GTCGCGCTCGGCATCCGAACCGGCAATTTTCGCCTTGGCCTCGACCGTATCTGCGCTACCGTCATTGTCAGAATCGGTATCAAGATAGTCGGGTATGCCGTCCTTATCCGTATCCACGGGGCGCAGCCCATCCCCAAAGACATCGTCCACACCATTCGCGTTGATCTTACCCGCAGTGGGCACGTAAGCTTGGGTGGTCTGCGCTTCGACAACATCGGGGGTGCCATCGCCATCCGAATCCAGATCCAGGAAATCTGGCACTTTATCCCGATCTGTATCGGGCAGTGACCCCGCCGAACCGGCCAGCGCCGGATCATCGACAAGACCATCGTCGTTTTCGTCTTTCAGACCGGCCTCAACGATATCCAGGATGCCATCATTGTCACTGTCGAGGTCAAGTGAGTTGACGATCCCGTCGCCATCGGTGTCCAGTGTACACTCGCCGAGCTTAAAGAATTGGATATCATCCAAAAAGTTCCCGGTTGTGGTATCGCCATTCGCCGTTGCCACCGCTTGGTACAGAAAGCGCGTCGTTGCCTGTTTTTCCGGCACCGCATAGTCACCGCTGTAGACAGCCCAGGCCTTTGCATCCGTCTTAAACTTGTTTATTGATGTATATGGACCACCGGGCGGCCCGACCAACAATTCAATCGTATCGACAGCGGTACGCCCACGATGGGCAAAGGACCAGCGCATCTTGCTCCCCGGCGTGGTTGTGATGTCTTGATAGAGCGCCGCCGCTTGGTTAGCATTGATCTCGGCGAACTGCTCCCCCTTGGCGGCTGTGATGCCATTAAATTTCGCCTGCCAGATTTCAATCTCGCTATCTTTGGCGGTCGTTTCCCAACCATCCACCAAAAAGGAGCGGTAAGCGGCCGCAGCGGGCACCGGAGAACCATAGCGCTTGCTGGCCAAGCTGAACGTAGTGTCGAGATCAGGTGCCTCAAATGAGCCATCCACCACGGCAATCGGGGTATCACCCACAAAACCAAGACACTCAACCCCATCGGGAATCCCATCCTGATCGGTATCTAGATTGTCGCCACTGGCAACAGGTGGAACAGCTTGATTGACGCGATCATCAGAAGCAGCCAGGGCCGCAGGCGTCATCAATACAAGCGAATGGCTCACGACTAGTAAAGTCGTCACAAGCATTAAACTTACTGACATTTTGTGACGTTGTAAATAGAATAAAACAACTTTCATAGATAAACCTCGTTGAATAATTTTTCTCTCTAATTTATAAAACAATAAAACTTCGCCTATTCCTGCCCTTGCGGTGGCAGCATTCACAGGCGAGTAGCGCGCAACCAATGCGGGCGCCATTAGGCACCCACCCTACATTTTCTCCTATAAGTCCTACTTCACCAGAGCAAAGCTGTAGCCTTTGCAGCGCGTGGGGCCGATGAGGAAATCTTCGCCAGTCAATGTATAACGGTTGTACGGTCTTTGATTGTATAAGCTTAAATATATCTAAATATATTGGATAGCCGCCGTCTGCAATCGGACAAAACGTTACCACACTGGACATTTTGATAGAGTATACGGCGAAATATATCGGGTTGTCTCTAGGCTATTTGTACTATAGAAGGGCTTAAGTGAGTGCGGGCGGAAAATTTATAATGTAGAGCGTGTGGAGGTAGAAGTTAGTGACAC
>JBBQBY010000145.1:0-14478 GCA_038318235.1 Caldilineales bacterium | reverse complement strand
AGAAAGGAAATCCACTCATGAGCACCTACGACCCCAAGCAAGTCCTCACCGATTACGCCAATGGTAAAATCACGCCCGAAATGGCGGTCGGCCACAGTTTGCAACACATCGACAAATTGTACGCAGCCCTTAAAGCCAATCGGCAAGAATGGCAAACAAAATTCGACCCGCTCGACAAGCGCGTCAACATGATCCAAGCCGCAGTTGACCGCCTGACTGCGTTCATGGATCAATTTCTCCGCAAACAGCCCAAAACCTAAGCCTTACGCACCCAGGCAAGTCACCCAAGCAACCCTGCCTCGTCTAGCCTACGGTGCGGGGCTTTCTGTTATCATACGCGCCTCTGGTCGTTTTCGCAAAGTTGCAGGGGAATGAGCGGTGGAATCGCGGGTTGACGATTGGGCAGCCCATGATAAAGTGCTGCGCTGCTCGATGAAAATGCCCTGTGTCACGTAGTGTACGCCGCGATTGAGCCATTCAAAGAAAGAATAACCATGAACAACAAACTGAACACACATGTCCAGCAGTTGATCAACAACCTCGTGGCTTCGGGCGAAGAAGTGGGTCTGCAAGTCGCCGCGTATGTGGATGGCAAACAAGTCGTCGATGCCTGGGCTGGAGTAGCGGATGAGACGACTGGACAATTGGTGAATGGCGACACCCTCTTTACGTCCTGGTCTACCACCAAGGGTTTTGTGGCGACCTGCATCCACATTTTAGCCGACCGTGGTCTTTTAGAGTATGACACACCAGTGGTGGACTATTGGCCGGAATTTGGGGTACACGGCAAGCAAGCGACCACGGTTCGGCATTTGCTCACCCATTCTGCCGGGGTGCCGCAGATGCCAGAAGCCGTGACGCCAGAGATGATGACGGATTGGGATGCCATGTGCAGCGCCATCGCCGGGTATGAACCACTCTGGGAGCCGGGCACAAAAAGCGGGTATCATGCCTGGACTTTTGGCTGGTTGCTAGGGGAAACCGTGCGGCGCGTCGATGGCCGTCCGCTTGCCCAATTCGCCCGCGAAGTGCTTTGCCAACCGTTGGGCATAACCGATTTTTATCTGGGTATCCCTGACGCCGTCGAAAGCCGCGTCGCGCGTCTGCGCGAGGACGCGGCACCCGAGGACGCGACGCCTTTGGCCGGCGTGCGGAACATTGCCAAGCTAGCCTATCGCGTAATGCCACCCCAAATTACTAGCGCCGAGGTGCTCAATCGGCCGGACATTCGCCGAGCCTCGATTCCGGGCGGGGGCGGCATCATGAGCGCGCGGGCCATTGCGCGCCATTACGCCATGTTGGCTGGTGGTGGCGTGTTGGACGGTGTCCGCATCTTGTCACTCGAACGGATTGATCTGGCCCGCGCGCCGCAGACGGATACGCGCGACTTGTTGTTTAAAGGCCCCGCGCGTAAAGGGCTTGGCTATTTTCTGGGTGGTGACCCAGAGCTGGGGGGTGATCGGAGCATGGGCCGCACCGGTGGCGAATTTGGTCACGGCGGCAATGGGGGTTCGTTGGGTTTCGCCGATCCCGCGCGCAAATTGGCTTTTGGCCTCACCAAAACTTTAATGAAAGATTCTCCTCCATCAGAGCGGACTGCCGCCGAGTTAGCCAGCGAGCTGATCCGAAACTATCTTGACGTGGCAAATTTATAATCTCACGTGACGCTGCCTGGGTATAAAAAATTACACAGAGCACACAGAGAAAACACCATAAAGAAACTTTCGTTTTTCTCTGTGTGCTCTGTGCCTCCTCTGTGCCCTGTGTGTAACCGTCGTATCTGCGTCACACGCGTTATAATTCCAACAGCAACGCCACGAGCAACGCCGCCGAGCCGGCCAGCTTATCCACCTCAATGTGTTCGTGATCCGCATGCGCGCCCGAGCCTGGCACGCCTAACCCATCTAGCGTCGGCACACCCAGTGCACCGGTCAAATTGCCATCGCTGCCACCGCCGGTGCCCCCTTCTTTTAGATCAAGCCCTAACCCTTTGCCGATTTCCCGCGCGCGCTCGAACAGTGCGCCCGTGACTTTGCGCTCCAATGGGGGCCGATTCCAGCCGCCGCTGATCTGCAACTGCGCGCCCGGCAACACTGGTTGCAAGCTGCCGATCGCCTGCTCTAGGCGGTCGGCTTCTTCTTGCGTCCAAGCGCGCACATCAATTTGAGCGGAAGCATGGGGCGCGACAACATTAGAAACCGTACCGCCCTGCACAACGCCGACATTAACGGTCGTCCCTTTTGCCATGTCGGTTAGGCTATGCAGTTTCAAAATCTGATGCGCCAGCTCTTGAATCGCACTGATCCCTTTTTCTGGTTCGATCCCCGCGTGCACGGCGCGCCCGGTGATCTGGAGGTCAAACCCACCAATCCCTTTGCGTGTCGTTTTCAGGACGCCGCCTGGCAAAGGTGACTCCATGACCAACACATATTCCGCCTTTTGGGCTTCGCTTTCAATCAATTGGCGTGAGCTACGGCTGCCCACTTCTTCATCGGAGGTCATTAAAATCGTGAGCGGACGGGGCAAGGCTAGCTGCAAATCATGAATGGCGTGCAGGGTATATTCCGATAAAACCAGGCTGGCTTGCATGTCAAAAATGCCTGGCCCATAGGCTTTGCCGTCGGCCTCGACGCGAAACGGATGGGTGGCCAGCGAACCGACCGCCCAGACCGTATCAAAATGGTAGAGCACCAAGGCTGGCTTGGCGTTGGCATCGGTTTGGGCGGTGGTAAAGGTGGCGCGTACATGATTGCCCGCGGTCGCGCTGGGGATAATCTCCACGGTCGCGCCCGCATTGCGTAGGCGGCCAGCCAGCAGATTGGCGAACGCGTCCAGCCGCGGCTTATCGTTGCTCGGCGTCTCCTGGATCACCAATTGACGGATCACATCGAGGATTTCGGGTTGTTTGGCGGTGAAATAGGTGAGTAGTTGTTGGTAGTCCATGGTACCTCATTGTTGGGTGATGCTGATCGAATCATTGATTGATCAATATTATAGGATACATTGGATCTACGGAACAAAAAAGTCCAGAGTTTGCAAACTCTGGACTTTTTATGCGGTTTGTTATGCGTATGACTATATAGCCTGACTTAAAATGGCCGACATTAGGCAGGTTCATCGGATTTTGATCGTTGGGCGGCGCGGCCAGCTTTCGCTTGTTCGCTATTGGGCGTGATTCATCACGCCCCTACGGTGCATGAGTGATTTATGCCGGCCGCAATGTGAAATAGGCCACCATCTGCCATTGGCCCCACCACCAATGAAGGTGGGCCTTGCCCAGATAAAACCCTTTGGCCACCTGCACCAGTTCATCCAACACCCGGCGGACGGTAGGGCGAGGGTTTTCAGACAAATTATAGTCGATTTTGAGCACTTGCCGGTCGGGGTCTGTTTGACCTGGACCCATCCAGGTGCGAAAGGTAAAAGCGCGATAGACCTCGGTGTTTTCGCGGACAAAGCGTCGGTAGCTTGGAAAACAGAGGCGTGCCAGGATCAAGGAAGTTTGTGTAAAAAGATTGCCACCACAAGCCTGGGATGCATCAAAGGTTTTGCCGAGCCAAGGCATCCACCACGTGGTCAGCTTTTGCCCGATCTGGGTCAGAACCGGCGCGAGATTCAAGGCGATCAGTTCCCCTGGCGCAAAGGCCACGCGAGCGCGGTCAACCGTGACATGTGAAACTGGGCCCGGTTTAATTGAACCAGCAGCCAGAAGGCGCGCGGCCAGTTGCGGTCATAATAGGCTTCCCAACCGGCTTTTTCATAATAGGCGATTTGCTTGGGATTAAATCGGATGTTGCCAGCCATCTCCTCTTCCTTGGGGTTGAAGTTGTTTTATCCGACGATTGGCGCTAAAGTGAAAGCAGTTTGAAAACGGGTGGGCGGAAGCTGCCTGGCAGCGGACACCGCTGGTTGCGCTTATCCGAATGGGTCTGTCTGCTGCCAGGCAGCTGGCTCGACGAAAACCACGAGTCTCTAACTGATTTTACTTTAGTGATCGTCGCTCGAGCTTTGTCAGATCTAGCCATAAAGTGAGTACTTTGGGGCAGCCGGTGGGGTGGGCACCTTTGCCGTGCAACTAGCCAAATGGTGCGGGGCGACGGTGATCGGTACGGCATCGCAGCCTCATTTAGCTCTCTTGCGTGAACTCGGCGCGGATGAGGTCATTGATTACAATACGACGCGCTTTGAAGCGGCCGTGCAGGGCGTTGATGTAGTGCTCGACACCGTGGGTGGAGAAACCCAAGCACGGCCGTGGGCCGTTCTAAAACCGGGCGGCATATTGGTTTCACTAGTTCAACCGCCTTCGGCCGAAACAGCGGCAGCGCATAGCGTGCAAGCCTGTCTGATTGGTGCGCAGCCCAATGCGGAGCAATTGACCCAGATCGCCGGTTTGGTGGAGCATGGTCAACTCAAGCCGGTCATTTCGTCCATACTCCCACTCCAAGAGGTGCGGCAAGCGCACGCCCTGAGCGAGAGCCGACACACCTGTGGTAAGATCGTCCTGCGCGTTATGGAATAAGGCTGCGCGATAGACAAGGCGGTGCCGGCGAAAGCCGCAGGCACACGCTAAACCCTGACCAACCATCCGTGATTTACAAACGGCTCAACCTGGCGCTTCTGCCCTGAGGTGCCAGGTTTTTGTCCCACACGGGGTTAGGTAGCTTGGGTCTCATCACTCGGAAGCTCCTCGAACAATGCTCGCCAGGTGTCCAAGTCCTCGTCATCGTGGATGCCCCAAGCGCGCAACTGCGGCGTGTCTGGCTGCGAAAAAAAGCAGCCGGTGTAGTTATCGTAGCGGCTGTAAGCATCACTGTGGAACGTCAGAATCTCCCCGGCGCGAAAGCTGTCGCGCCGCGCGGTGAAGTCGCATCGAACGCGGTAACGGCGTCCCACGATCAATGGTGATGGTCGCCAAGGGCGAATCTCGATAGGTTTCATATATCAGTGCTCGAACGTTGCAGGACGATTAACTGAGTTGACGACGCGGTCGCGCCATGTTGTCGTGATGGCGGCGACGGCGTGTCGCCGATGGTCGGGAATTACCCCATGCTGCTGATCTTCTCGGGTTCGATGACGATGATCACGCGCACTTGATCACGCCCTCCATACCAGGGGTACGGCGTGCCAAGATATTTTTGGGCGAGCATCTCGATGTGGTCGACTGCGCCCTCCGTGGTGACATTGACCACGCGCCCGCGCACCTGGAAGTAGCGCGAAGGGTTGGTCGGGTCGGAGATGGCAACAGCCACGCGCGGGTCGCGCGCAATGTTCCTGATCTTCAGATGGCCCTGTACGCTGTTGATGATCACATGCTCACCGTCGGTGTCGACCCACGTCTGGGTCAGTTGGGGCGAACCGTCAGCCATTATGGTGGCGATGTAGCAGGTGCTTGGCTGGCGCAGCAGCGCGAGCACATCCTCCGTAAGTTGCATGATGGTTACCTTATCTTTCTAGCGAGCTCGTTGTAAGGAGGATAGTATAGCACGGCTCGGCTTAATCGATAGAAACTGGTAACGATTCAGGCAAGGCGAAGAAACCAGGTTTTTCTGGGTAGAATTAGCCTGGCTTACGCATAAAAACCCGGTTTCTAGCTGAATATTTACAGAAATTGTTTAAAAAAAGCCCGCCGCGCCCCAAAGACACCCGCTTTAGGGCGCGATTCTTTTTAAACAGTACAAGCGCGCATCAAATTGTCGCAACCCTGAAACGTTGTGTATAGGCCAAACATTCGATAATTATTAGGATTGCGTAAGCACAGTCATCGCTACTTCTTGCTAGGCCGAGAGTGACCTTGGCGCAAATAGTCGATCGGTTTGGCGACGAAGGTAGGGCTGGTTTGTAACAGCGGATGGCTGGACCAAAAGTCTTCACTGCCCGCTTCGACCTCAAAGGTGCCTTGCGCTGGCTTTTCATGGCGATGTACCAGGGCTAACATCGGACGATGGGTTTGGGCGCGATTAGGCATGCCGCCGTGCCAAACCCGCATATCGCGTATGACCAGATCGCCGCGTTGGGCCAGGACTCGCTCGGCGGGGCGTTTTGTTTGCCACGCCGCGATCATCGCTTCGGTGGGGAAACGATTGCCACTATGCAGTTGTCCATCTTGATGCGTGCCCGGCCAGTAGATGGTCGCGCCATTGGCTTCCGTCATATCGACTAGCGGTACATTGATCACCAGCAGCGTACACGGGCCAAATGGGCCAGGCTGGGGTGGCACCGCGTCGGCATGAACTTGCTGTGTTTGCGAACCGACAAAGGCGGTGTTGGCCCCATAGCTGGTTAAGGTGGCCCCTGCCCCTAAAATGGCGCGACTGATCGCAATCGCCGGTTCGTTGAAGACAATCTCCGGCAAGAGAAAAGGGTGAAAGGGCGGTGGCCGCACGCCCTGAAAGTTATTGTCGATTTCATACAACTCCTGGTACTTCACCAGGTCAGCCAACATTTTGGCCCCTAGTTTGTCGACAGGCGCCACATCAATCGCCTGGCGCAAAGCTACAACACCATCTTCGGCCAGCGCTTGGATGGCGGTGGTTATTTTGCCGGGTGCTAGTTGCCCCGTTTTTCGTTCTTCAGGTGTAATATCAATGCTAATCATAAACTTATCTTTCGCTAACTAGGTTGACCGATCAACGTGGTGGCAGCCTTTTGTGATCTCTGGCTCATCCTATCCTGGACATTAAAATAGGCCTGCTGATAGGCGTCCCAACCCCGCATCGGGCGTGACACGGAGGCGAGGTTGGGACGCCACAAACTCTTTCAGCCATATTAAATCTGCTGCGAATTAGACTGTCGGGGGTTGGATAATTTTGAACATGGCGCCGCTTGGGTCTATCACGGCGGCAAGTCGGCCAAATGACGAATCATCGACGTTGCCCATTATTTTGCCGCCATGCTTGATTATAAGCGCCGCCGTTGCGTCGGCGTCGGCTACTGCAAAATAGTTGATCCATTGCGCGGGCATATTGCCCCACGCCGGATCAATCTGCATGATGCCGCCGAGCATCTTTTCGCCATGCTTGAGCACATAATACTCCATGTCGCCCGGCATCGGATCGCCGGTGGCGCCCAGCAGTGCCGTGTAGAAATCACGTGCCTGTTTTGCATTGGGTGTATATAGCTCGCACCAGGTCGTCGAACCCGGCTCATCGGTCACCTGTGATCCCACATGTTGCCCAGCCAGCCAAAAGCTGAATGTTGCGCCGGTAGGGTCTTCGCAGGTCGCCATGCCGCCAAATTCGCCCACCATCATGGCTGGGGAGAGTACTTTCGCCCCCAACGCTACGGCACGTGCTACATCGGCATCCATGTTGTCGGTGGCAAAATACAAATTCCATGCTGCTGGCATGGGTGGGGCGCCGGGCTGATTGCCCATCATGCCGACCGTTGTGCGATCTCCCAGCCGAGCAGTGGTATAGCCGCCAAATTCTGGGCCGCCGATATCATACACCCAACCGAAGACGGCATGATAGAACTGGCGCGCCGCTTCAATGTCTGGCGCCATCAGGTCGATCCACGTGGGCGTACCAGCCGATTTTGCCTGTGAATAGGTAGTCATGATCTCTCCTTGGTTGATTCAGATTCCGTTTGACAACTGGGTAGAAAACAGATGTTCTATCAGTATAACTCAAGTTGCCTGGAATGGCGATTCTGTGCTTGATGGAGACATTTGATTGGTCACTGGGGGCAATGGTTTATCTCTGCGAAAAGGCAAAGCCGTTAGGCGCGCTTGCGGCAGACCACGATGATGCTTGGGCTGGCGGCGGTCAACGGTTCCAGATTCCAATCGCCGTACTGCCGGCTGATCGTGAAGCCATTATAGTGGAGCAGCGTCGCTAACTCCTGTGGAAAGGTGTAGCGCACTGCAATGCGTGTGATCTTGGTGTGCGCCTGATCGCCGTTGTGCCAGCGCCGGTAGGTCGTCCAGTGCAGGATCTGGGCGACATGGTCGTAGGCCTGCGTGTTCGAGACCCGCACGACATTTTCGCTGTTGTCGGTGTAGCTCTGCCGCACTTCTTCCTCTGCGCGAGTTTCGAGGAAGGCGAACAACCCTTCCGCTTCCTCTCCTTCCGCGCTCTCGGCGCAGGTCTCGAGGTTGACCCAGCGTGGGTTGCGCGTCTCGAAGGCCAACAGACCATCGTCGTGCAGATGTGCGTGCACGCGCGCCAACAGCGCCTCTTGGTCGGCGCGCGTCAGAAAGGCCTGGAAGGCGTTGCCGGTCAAAAAGATCAGCCGGAATTGCGCGCCGAGGTCGAACGTGCGTGCGTCACCCTCGACCCAGCGCGTGAGCAGGCTTTGACCTGAACTCAGTCGAAGGTTGGCCGATTTGCGGCGCGCCAGGGCTAACATCCCAGGGACGATGTCCAAGCCGGTCACGGCGAAACCCAACTGCGCAATGGGGATGCTCACGCGGCCCGTGCCACAGGCGATCTCGAGCACGGGGCCGCCAGTCTCCTGCGCTAATGCGGTATAGAACGCAATGCCCGTGGCGCTGTGATCCTCGATGTCGTAATTGTCGGGATCGGCGAATTCTTCTAGGTTGTCGTGGTCGATCAACTGGCCACCTCCCTTACCCTTGTGCTCGATCGCAATAGTGATATTACTCACGTCAGGCAGACGTGCCCGTCTTCTCGTAAGACCCAGCGCTCACGACGGGGCAGCATAGTTACCCCTGCGCCTACCGCGCGCTAGCGCAGGGGTAACTATGCTGCCCCGCCAAATTCGTTGTTCACCGCCTGCACCAGCGCCCGCATGTAAGCAATCGAATAGGCTGTGCCCACGCGATGCCCACCCAACATCGCCGGAATGTGATCAGGAATAATACACCCGTCGAACTTCACTTCGCGCAGGGCCTTCATCACGTCGTACATATCTTGATAGCCATTGTCGATTAGGGTCTCCACCCACGGCTCGGGCATCGGATTCGACACGTTGCGAAAATGGACTTTGAAGAGCTGATTTTTCGCGGCGAAGTATTTGATGGCATCCACCACGCCCACGCCCATGCCCACTTCTCCGCCTTCTAGCCAGCAGCCCACGCACAGGCAGACGCCGATGTTTGGGCTATCCGCGATCTCCATCGCCTTCTTATAACCTGCAAAGTTGCCGAACATACACCGCGGGATGCCACCCAGCGCGTAGACTGGTGGATCGTCGGGATGGACGCCGATAAATACGCCAGCCTCCTCGGCCACCGGCGCAATCTGGTGGATCATGTACGCATAGTTGTCCCACAATTCTTCTTCGCTGTACAGCCGCCCGTGGGTCAACTCGCCGGTATACGTCTTGTCGGCCCAACGCCCGACCGCATCTTTGATATCGAGCCGGCGCGCGTCCATGCCGCCACGCCCTTCGGCCCGCCCGGAAGACCAGATGCCGTTGGCCATGTGCGCATAGGTATTGTATTTGATGCCCGCAGCGCCGATATTGCGGATAAACTGCTTAAATTCCTCCACCTTCTCGTCGCGACCGGGCAGGTTGAGCGTGATCTCTGGCACGTTGTGTACGCTCAGGTTGGTCACCCGATAGATCTTGATGCCACGGTCGCCAAAACGCTTGACCAGGCTTTTGTAGAAATCGAGCGTATGTTGCTCAGGATTTCTAATGCCCACCATCGCCCACTCGACGCCCAGCTGCTGAAAAAACTGCAAATCTTCGTCGCTAGCGTCGGCGCCGGTCTGGATGGCGATTTGGATGCCTGCCGTGCTCGAATAGTAGCCGGGTACGGCGCGCATGGGGATTTGGTTCGTTTTCGTGCTCATCGCAATTCGTCTCCATAGTTTCTCCGATCCAGTCAAGCCTGTTCATCGTTGCGCGTTGACGGAAAGGGATAGATGTGTAAATTCTCCAGCACATTTTATCGTTCACTTGTCGTATACCAGTAGTAGACAAGTCTGGGGTACACCATTTGTCGCGAAAATGCCAATCTGTCACTATGCTACCTGCAATTGTAACTGTTCAGCTAGAAACCGGGTTTTTTATGCGTAAGCCAGGCTAATTCTACCCAGAAAAACCCGGTTTCTTCGCCTTGCCTGAATCGTTACCTGCAAATTTGTAATCATCGATCAGGGCTGTTCGTTCAAGAACGCCGTGAAATCTAGCTCGCCTGGTGAGCGCCCATACTCGGTTAGGATTGCCGCGGCTTCGCTCCAATGTTGCGTGCCGTGGTTGACCACATACCTCTCCTTGTTGATCAAAAAACGAAGCGCCAGGGTGCTATCTGAAGGCAATATACTCGGAATCGCGGCTAAACGCAATCCTGATTCGGTTGGAATAGGGCAGCGAGGCCTGGTTGGGAAACGTCGATAACAGACTCTGCAAATTCCACAGCTTCGGTGTGAGCTACCGCCCTGCGCAGAATTCTTCGCGAAGTTTGTCAGGTGTTGTCGTTATGTTCCACCGTGATGATGACTTTGCCGCGGGCGTGCCCTGCTTCCAGATAGCGGATCGCTTCCGCCGTTTCCGCTAAGGGGTAATCGCGGTCGATCACCGGGACGACTTTGCCGGCTTCCAGCAGCTCTTTAATAAAAAGCAAATCTTTTTTGTTGGCTTTGGCCGTCGCCATGAGACCGATTTTCTTATTTCCGGTTTTTGACACCCATGCCCCCAGCAAGATCACTTGGAACAAACGCGACAGGGTTGTAAATCCGGCAACGGCACAAATTCCAGTGGGACTTAAGGCACGCTGATAATCTGAAACCGAACGATTGCCCACCGCATCAAAAATCAGGTCATACCGCTGACCGTTTTGGGTAAAATCTTCTTTGGTGTAATCAACGACATGATCTGCGCCAATTGAGCGCACTAGCGCCAAGTTGCGCGTGCTGCATACACCCGTGACTTCAGCCGCCCCGAATGCTTTGGCAATTTGCACGGCAAAGGTCCCCACACCACCAGATGCCCCATTAATCAGCACTTTTTGCCCAGGCTGAAGCTGGCCTTTGTCACGCAGACCCTGTAAAGCGGTGAAGGCGGCCAAAGGGACAGCGGCGGCTTGCGTGAAGGTCAGATTGGCCGGTTTCAACGCCAATAGCGCTTCCGGGGCACAGACATACTCGGCAAAACTGCCCAATCCATTGAGGGGGAGTTCCCCGAATACTTCATCCCCAACTTGCAACTGCATTACGCTGCTGCCAACCGCTTCAACCCGCCCCGCGACATCCGCGCCGAGCCTCGTGTTTTTGGGTTTTAGCAGCCCATTCGCCAAACGGGCCAAGAACGGCTCTGCGCGCATAAGATGCCAGTCAGCTGGATTGGCGGATGCCGCGTGAACTTTGACCAAGACCTCATTGGCCTTGGGCGTCGGTTTTTCTACGTCCTTGAACTGAAGCACATCCGGTGATCCGTATTCAGTGTAGACAATTGCTTTCATCACGATTCCTCCTGCTTATTTGGCCGCTTAATTTTTAGAAATCACTCCACATCATATAAACAAACGTGATTTCTAAAAATTAAATCGTCGCGGCGCTAGGTTGTTTTGATTTGGTTGTCAGAATAGTTTACGACAATATAACCTGAAAGTTGTAAAATCTGACGAACCAGGTCTCTATTCCTTCGGCACGGGTGCGATGGTGATAACGACTTTTCCAGTGGCATGGCCTGCTTCAACATACTGGATCGCGTCGGCAACGTCACCCAACGGGTAACGGCGATCGATGACAGGGGTCACTTTGCCAGCTTCAAGCAATTCTTTCATAAAAATCAAATCCTTTTGGCTCGGTCGCGCCAGGATGTTGCCCAATTTCTGACCGCCCTTTTTTGAGCGCCAGGGGCCGAGCAGCATGGCTTCGAACATTTGCGCCGTGGCACCGCCGGTCATGACATACCTGCCTTGGGGACTTAAGGCCCGCTGATAGGCTGAAAGCGGACGATAGCCATTCGCCGCCAGAATCAGGTCATACCGCTGGCCGTTTTGGGTGAAATCTGCTTGCGTGTAATCAATCACATGGTCGGCGCCCAGCGCGCGCACCATCGCCATTTTGCTTGTGCTGCATACGGCGGTGACTTCCGCCCCAAATGCTTTGGCAATCTGCACGGCAAAGGTCCCCACGCCGCCGGACGCACCACTGATCAGCACCTGCTTCCCTGGCTGAATTTGGCCTGCGCGCAGACCCTGCAAGGCCGTGACTGCCGACACCGGTACGGTCGCGGCTTCCTCGAACGAACAATTGGCCGGTTTCAACGCCAACGCATCTTCACGAGCACAGACATACTCGGCAAAAGCACCAAAGCCGCACTGGGATAAGTCCCCGAATACTTCATCACCGGGCTGAAACTGGGTGACGTTGCGGCCCACTGCTTCAACCCGTCCCGCTACGTCAGAGCCGAGGATTTTGTATTTTGGTTTTAGCAGCCCAGACATCAAGCGAACCAAGAAGGGGTCAGCGCGCAGCAGGTGCCAGTCGCCCGCCGCGGTGGATGCTGCAATCACTTTAACCAGGACTTCATTGTCCTGCGGGACTGGCTTTTGAACCTCTTCCAGTTTAAGCACATCGGGTGAACCATAGTTGTGATAAACAATTGCTTGCATAATTATTCCTAATAGACAAAACAAATAGACCTCGCATGATCGCTTGCCTGATCGTAGGTGCGGTTTGTAACCGCACGTTCTCTGGTCAATCCAGCTTGTGCGGTTACAAACCGCACCTACCATTTATGCGTCATTTAGCTGTTTTCTCCATAAGTTTGGTCTGATTCGGTCATTTTTAGCATGATTTAATGAGTATTAACAAATGATTTCCGTAATCGTAGGTGCGGTTAAAAACCGCACCTACAGGGCTACCGGTTTATTTTGTTAATGCCATACGATCATGGACATGGATACGATTAGGCCGCTGCAAGCGCCCGTTTTTTCCACTGTTCAACGTTTACACCTTTAATCAGCAGCCACAGCGGCAAGGCGATTTCAAGCGTCGACAGCAGACCAATCGAGGCAAATAGCGCTTTATATTGGGGTAAGAGCAGATTGCCAAAACTCTGGGTGAAATAGCATAAACCGGCAATGATCAACAGGCCGCCCACAATTCTGGGCAGGTAGCCCGACTGGTAAACCAAATAACCAAGCACCAAGAGATGAAGACCAAACGCTAATCCCCAAATCAGCACCACAGCTTCGTGCGCATTGAGAAATAGCAACACCAGCGCATGCACCTGATCGGGTGCGAAACCTGACAAGGAACCGCCACCACCTAAAAGGAGCAAAACAAAAAGATAATTTAGCAGATTAATGCCCTGAATAATCGTCATTGCCAGCCTGGCAAACGCTGCAACCAGAGAAAGTGTTTTGCTGACCGGTTTGAGTAAAACGTAAAGTAGTGCGCACAACACGATTTCGATCAAAAAGACAACGGCGTCGCTAACCATACCGAGCCGTAAAAGCCCCTCCGAAGCCAGCACATGCTTGGCGGTTGTTGTGGCATCGCCGGGCACAATCAGCGTGGCGGGAACATACAGCATGCTAAAGGGTGCGATGACAGCCATAATCAGGATCAGGAGCCCGGTGACTCTTGCGGTTTTTTGGATTGAATTCATTTTTATACCCCTTTTTCTGAATGAACTTGATAAGTTTCATTGAATCGGACTTGAACAAAACAGTGACCGAGCATGGCGGGTTATGGTCGGTCACTGTGTCATTTTATACTGGGGACAAACTCGCTTTTTCTCCGTTTATCGCTGTTTTGGCAGACTCGGCAGCAATTGCAGGTGAATTGAACCCCTTAACGATCAGCCACCCCCCCATAAATACCTCCCACAGGCCACCTACACCTGAGGACAGATCACCCAGACCAGACCCCATGATGGCCGACACCATCCCACAAAAAATGATCGCGTAGCCAACGATACCCCAGACGGCCAACCAGCGCGGCACCAACTTTGCCTTGTACAACGTGTTGCAAAGTATCAAACCAGACACCCCAAGCGCGCTCATGCCGATCTCGTAGGCATAAAGCTGTCCCTGCGCGAACAGCGTGCTCAGGGCTTGAAGATAAGCAGGGTTGGCGCTCGCGGCTTTCGAGTACTCGCTGCCCAGTGGGATTTGCAGCAACACGAAGAGCACCATGACGGCAATGAAGATGGCGTCGACGAGCCTGGCCGCGAGGTAGCCGATGGCCATGCGCTCGCTGTGTTGCTTCAGGACCGGGAACATCAGGACCCCGTGCGCGGCGTCGCCAGCGACGGCCAGCAGCCAGAGGATCGCGCCGATGGCCAACATCAGGCTCTTTGCGGAAAGCGTGGCCAGGTGATTCGGCGCACCAAGCACGGATTGTATGAACATGATCCCCACAATGCCAACAACGAATCCCGCCAGGTATATCGCCCCCACGACGCTTGCGGTCGTTCTGTAGGGTTTCACGGCTGTTTTAGTAGTCATCGTATTTTCTCCTTTTGGCTGTTACACAAATTTTGACACATTAGAACAGTCTGCGGTAGGTGCGGTTTGTCACCGCACGATCTGGGGTTAATTGAGCTAGTGCGGTGACA
>JBBQBY010000144.1:0-14651 GCA_038318235.1 Caldilineales bacterium | reverse complement strand
GGCCAAGGATTAAGGGTCCAGAGATAGGCCTATCTCTGGACCCTTAATCCCGTATCCCTAATCCCTTTTAAGGAGAAACCTATGACGATGCGTGTCTTTGGTAACGTGCGCAAGCGCGATCTGATCAATTATGGCAAGGGGATGGCGTTCGTTTCGCCCTGGCTGCTTGGCTTTCTGGCTTGGACGGTCTACCCCATTATCGCTTCGCTCTACTACAGCTTCACCCGCTACGATATCCTCAATCCCCCACGTTGGATTGGTCTAGAAAATTTTACCGAACTCTTTTTTCATGACGAGAAATTCAGAGTTGTCACAAGCAATACACTCTATTTCGTAGCAGTCGGTGTGCCGGTTGGCGTGCTCGTGGCCTTTTTGTTGGCGGTACTGTTAAATAACGACCTGAAGTTACGACCTTTTTTTCGCACAGTTTTTTTTCTGCCTTCGATTGTGCCAGCCGTCGCTACCGCCATGGTTTGGCTGTGGATTTACAATCCGCGCTATGGCCTAATCAATTCGATTCTGGCGAATTATGACATTGCGGCTGTCCCTTGGCTATCTTCAACGAGTTTGGCGAAGAATTCATTGATCATCATTCACGCCTGGGCGCAAGGTGGAGCGATGGTGATCTTCTTGGCCGCCTTGCAGGATGTACCGCGCTCACTGTATGATGCAGCCTTGGTTGATGGCGCCAATAGCTGGCGGCGCTTCTGGCATATTACGATCCCAATGTGTACGCCAGCCGTACTGTTCGTCCTGCTCACCAGTCTGATCAACATGTTTCAATATTTCACCATCGGCTGGCTGCTGACCGAGGGCGGGCCCAATTTGTCCACCGAATTTTATGGCATCTACCTCTATCGGAATGCTTTCAAATTCTTTAAAATGGGCTATGCATCCGCCCAGGCTTGGGTCTTATTTGTGTTGGTTGTCTTGTTTACGATTGCAATTTTTCGCTCGTCGGCGCGCTGGGTTTATTACGGTGGCGAGAATCAATAATAGTTCAAGTCAGGTATCTGTGATCCTGAAGGAGTTTATGCCATGCAAAAAACGGCATCTTCTGGTTCGTTAGTCACACAGGAGCGGAGTGGAAGCAGAACTCGCCGACGTCCCATCCGGTGGCAACGCGTGGTGGGGCGCATCGGGCTTTATGTGCTGGTTATTCTCTTTTGTGTGCTCTTTGCTCTGCCCTTCATATGGATGCTCTCGACGGCTGTAAAGGATGACCCGCAAACCTATCATGTGCCGCCGATCTGGATTCCCAATCCAATGTATTTTATCAATTTTCCCAATGCGCTACAGCGCTTACCCTTTGGGCGCTTCTTTCTCAACACCATGATCTACGCCATCCCCAGTGCCGTTGGCTCTGTGATCTCTGGCGCACTGGTGGCCTATGGCTTTGCTCGCCTGCGCTGGTGGAGCCGCGATGTACTTTTCTTCATTTGTATCTCGACCCTGATGATCCCGTTCCAAGTAACGATGATCCCGCTGTATATTATCTTCAAGAATTTGGGCTGGCTCAACAGTTATAAAGCGCTGGTAATTCCTACGTTCTTCGGCAACGCCTATTTCATCTTCCTGTTGCGCCAGTTCTTTCTAACGATCCCGCAGGAGTTGTCCGATGCCGCCCGCGTCGATGGCTGTTCTGAATTGGGGATTTTCTGGCGGATCATCCTGCCCCTTGCCAAACCTGCACTGGCTGTCGTTGCCCTCTTTCAGTTTATGGGCGCGTGGAATGACTACCTGGGACCGCTGATCTTTCTGAGCAAAGAAGAGTTATATCCAATCGCATTGGGGCTGCAAATGTTTCGTAGTCAGTTTCAAGAAAAGTTAGTTTGGCCCTATCTGATGGCCGCTAGCACAGTCACCATTTTGCCTGTGATCCTGATCTTCTATTTCACCCAACGCGTTTTTGTCGAGGGCGTGACCATTACCGGGCTGAAGGGATAACCTTGTGTCCACGCCCCTGAAACCAATTTATTTTTCACAACATGCGATTGATCAAATGCGCTTACGTGGTGCGACTGAGGATGAAGTTAGTGAGACAATCCAAACAGGGGCGTGGACACCGGCAAAACAGGGTAAACTTCAGACAACCAAAACTTTTCCATTTGGACGCGCTTCACCCGTCAATGCAAAAATTTACCCCAATAAAACGGTTCATGTTATTATTGTCGATGAACCTGTGGAAACCATTGTTGTCACGGTTCTGGTTTACTACGGCTAAGCGGAGCGGACAATGAAAATTTATTATGATGCGAAAGTGGACGCTTTATATATTGAATTTCATCCGCTAGCGGATGGGACGGCTGAAGCCCGGCCATTGACCGATGAGATCATTGCAAATTATGGCCCAGATGGTCAATTAGCTGGTTTAGAAATATTAGAAGCGAGTTATCTCCTAGCGCCGTCGGAAGGCCGTGCTTTGATCGAGTTTACACCCATATTGACCAAACTCGCGGCTAAATTCCAACCAGCATAATTATGTTCAATTGGCTTCCTAGTCAGCATTCTCCCAATTTTGACTCCATTGGTGTAGCCTTGGCGGCCCTAGAATGACCTTTGACAAAATATAGACCCCGCATTATCATAAGCTCGCTTAATTCGCTTCTCATTTAAAATCGAAAAAGGTAGCTCATGAAAGTACTGATCACGGGCGGTAATGGCAAACTAGCCGCTTATGTTATTCGCGCCCTGGCCGCAGAGCATGAACTGGTGCTCTTTGCGCGCCATCAACCCGCGCCAGAATTTGCCCAATATCCATGGATCCAGGGCGAACTAAATAATTTTGAAGATTGCCAGCGCGCAGTCGCCGGGGTGGATGCGATCCAGCACATTGGCGCACAACCCTGGCCGGTGGAGCATCCCCAACTGCGCGCCAACGCAGAAAAACAAGGCATTCCGTCCGACGCCACCTTCAAGACCAATATGCTGGGCACCTATTATTTGATGCAGGCCGCCGCCGAGGCTGGTAGTGTCAAGACGGTGGTCATGGCAGGCAGCAATTGTGCGCTCGGTCACGGCTTTCGGATTAGCAAGACGCCGTTCCCGATTGAAGCGTTGCCAATTAATGAAACTCACCCAACATACCCAGAAGATTCGTACAGCTTTAGCAAACGCGCAGGCGAAGATTTGCTTGCCAGTTATACACGGGCCTACGGCATTCGCACCTATATCACGCGGATTGCCGGCATCTGTCCAGCCGAACGGCGGCAACAAATGGCCGAAAATGCCAAACCAATCACGGCTTGGAGTGAATGGCTGTGGTGCTGGGTGGGCAGCGAAGATGTCGCCAACGCGCACCGGCTGTTGATGGAAAAGGCCGAGACCCTGCCGCCCCATGATGTATATTTTCTGAACGCCGATGATACGACTTGCCTCGAACCTTCGCACGAACTAATCGAACGTTTCAACCCAACATTGCTTCCCCTGGCCGACAAAGTAAGCGGCCATCAATCTTTGCTCAACTGTGATAAATTGAAACAAGCTGTCGGTTGGCAGCACAATACAACCTGGAGGAACCTAAGATGAGTGATATTGTACGAATGGGCGTTGTCGGCACGGGCAGCATTTCGGTGCGTGGCATCCTCCCCCATCTGGCGATGGAAGATGTGCATGATCGTGTGCGGATTGCCGCCGTTTGCGATCCGGTGGCGGGGCGAGCCCAAGCCGCAGCGGATCGTTTTCATGCCGGGCATGCCTACGAGACCTACGAAGATCTACTCGCATCTGGCACTTGTGACGCTGTGTCGATCGCTTCGCCAATTGGTCTGCACTACGAGCAGGGTAAATTGGCGATTGAACATGGCTTGCATGTGCATTTTAACAAGACCATGACAACCACCGTGGATGAAGCCGACGATCTGATCGCACGCGCCAAGCAAAAGGGCGTCAAATTGGTCTCCTCGCCCGGCCAGATGTTGCGCCCGCAGTTCCAACGCTATCGCGAGTTGATCCAAGAAGGTGCGCTGGGCACATTAACCTGGGCCACTACCGGCTCGGCCTTTGGCACCTATCACGAAAAGGAAAACGTGCGCCACGGCAACGATCCACTGTCCAACATCAACCCAGCCTGGTACTATCGCCGGCCCGGCGGTGGCCCGCTCTACGACATGACGGTCTACGGGCTGCATGCCTTGACCGGCGTGCTTGGGTCAGCCAAACGCGTCACAGCCATGTCGGGTGTGCGCATTCATGAGCGCGCATTCCGTGATGAAATGCTGCCCACCGACATGGATGACAATACTTTTATGGTGCTTGATTTTGGCGATAATCTCTTTGCCTTTGTCTACGGCGCGGCCGCGGGCGGCATCCCAAACACCTGGGGACCCATGTTCATGGGCACCAAGGGTACACTAAGTGATGGCAAGCTCAACGGCCAGCCGATCGATTATCCAGGGCTTGAATTGGAAGAGAAGCATGGCGCCAATGGATCATTGCCGCATGTCGTCGGGCCCCACCGCGAGCAGGAAGAGGCCCACGTCTACGAAGATATTATGCAATTAGTAGACTGGATTCGCGAGGGCAAACCGACGATTTCCAGCGCCGAACATGCCCGCCATGTGATCGAAATTTTCGACGCGGCCTATCGCTCGGCGCAAAGTGGTCAAGTCCAGACGTTACGCACGACGTTTTAAGCTTTCCAGATAATGAAACGCCGGCGGTTTTTTACCGCCGGCGTTTTTTGTTGCTTGACACTTTTGACCATTAAATTTATAATCCTCGTCAATATGGCAAATGAATAGCAGAAAATGGCTAAGGAATATCTATCATGGAAAGAGCGCCACAGATTGTACCAGTCTCTGATCTACGCAATAAATATCTAGAAGTTTTTGAATTGGCCCGGCAAGACCCTGTCTTTTTAGCGGTACGGTCACGACCACAGGCCGTGTTAATTAGCGTAGAACAGTGGAATGCGATCGCTGATGAACTTGATATGCTTTGGTGCGAGCGCGAGGCAGTGCTCGCCAAGTTAAAGATTGCCACGGGTGAAAGCAAAGTAGAACATCTAAACGAGCAAGAATTACAAGAATGGTTGACTGAGGATGAAATTGTACCAGCTTGACTTCAATCAAGGTGTGCGTGATGCGGTTGACCGCCTACCAGGCAATTTGCGCCAACGAGTTAAGCGAATACTGACAGAATTACGAAGTAACCCACGTCCAATTTATGCGGAAGCAATGCGCAATCAGTTAACAGACTGTTATAAGATCAGCCTCGGGACTTGGCGTATTGTCTATGAAATTTATGAGGATATACTTGTTATTCTTGTGTTGAAAGTAGGCAAGAAAAGTGGCCCTGAATTTTATCATGACATTCAGCGATAATATTGGTGTTTTGACTTAGCATAAATTTATCATGAGCCTTCAATTTCCCCATTCACCCCATCCACTTCTAGGCGTCAAGTACATTCTCGCCATCGCCAGTGGTAAAGGCGGCGTGGGCAAGACCACCGTCGCCGTCAACCTCGCGCTGGCGCTTGCCCAAAACGGCGCACGCGTTGGCCTGTACGATGCCGACTTGTATGGCCCTAACGTGCCGATCATGCTCGGCGTGACGCGCAAAACCTCCGTCAAACAAGATTATGTGCCGATTGTCCGCGCAACCGCGCGGCCCTATATTCCGCCGCTCGAACGGTTTGGCATCAAGGTGATGTCAATTGGCTTACTCCTGGCAACCGACGCCACGATTATGCCGGAGCCAAGCGTGGTGGGCGACATCATCCGCCAAACCTTGCAAGACGTGCGCTGGGGCGAACTTGATTACCTTGTGATCGATCTGCCACCCGGCACTGGCGAACCCCAACAAACGTTGGTCAGAACCGTCCCGATCGCGGGCGTCGTGATTGTCACCACACCGCAGGATCTTTCGTTGATGGATGCCAGCCGTTCATTGGGCTTTTTTCGCGAGGCCGGTCTGCCGATCTTGGGCGTCGTCGAAAATATGAGCTATCTAAATTGTCCCCACTGCGGCGAACCAGTCGAAGTCTTTCATCGCAGCAAGCACACTTGGGCGATTGAAGATAAAACGCTGGAACTGCTCGGCCGCGTCCCAATGGACATTGCGATCAGTCGCGGGATCGATGCAGGACATCCGCTTGTCCAGGCCGCGCCGGATTCACCAGGGACAAAGATCTTTCGCGAGATTGCGACGAAGGTTTCCATTCAATTACCAAGATAAAAATATAGGGTTGACCTCTTCATCGGCTTGATCTATCATTACCTTCTCGACTGCTGATATCAGACGGCAGCATCATACCTCTAGCAAATTAGGCAAGCTATGCCTCCTGTCTCTCATCCTTTCAAAAAAGGTGCATTGATTATCCTCATGAATTATAATGACCACGCGCCACCGCATGTCCATATAAAGTACCAAGGGGATGTGCGTAGTTATCGCATCGAAATTAGAACACGGCAATGGATGAAACCAGGACAAAATCTACCGCTATCCCTTAAAATATTAGTCGAAGCCTGGATCAATGCGCATGAGCAAGAACTGTTAGAGCAATGGGATAACGCGATGCATGGCCGTGCTGTTAGCATTGTGGGGTAAGCAACATGAAATGGGAAGCATGGGTTAAGCTTGCGAATGATGAAATTTATTGGCAAGGTCGTACAGAAAAAGGTTTGCTCAAGGCAGAGTACAGTCACGATTACGTCTTGCACCTGTGGTTCGATGATGATGGTGATGTTTCACTCTATGAACTAGATTTTTACCCATTATTTGTTACAGAAAGCCCAGGCGAGGTTTTCTTACCGCTACGCGACAAAAATCGTTTTCGGCTTGTTAAAGGTGATTATGCTTTGATTTGGCCGAATCCAGAGACATGGGCTTATGATAGCGAAGCCATCGATCTGGCACCTGAGTGTGTGCGATTTTTCTGTGAGCAATATGGGAAAGTTTTGAAATCCACCAAGCAGGCCGCCTTAGTCGCAGCCTGACCAATCCAAAGCGAGAAGAGCTACAATGAGTCAGAAATTCCGTTGGGGAATTTTAGGCGCGGGCAATATTGCGCGTAAATTTGTAACCGGGGTCAAAGCGAAAAGATTACCGCAAAATGCGTTATAGCGTTGAGTATTCACCCGAAACTGAGGAACATTTTCAATTTTTGACCGCTCGCCAACAATCAACGATTTTAGATACGGTGGATCGCCACTTAGGAGATCAGCCACTGGTAGAAACTCGGAATCGGAAACCTATGCAGCCTAATCCAATTGCACCTTGGGAGCTTCGGATCGGGACACTTCGTGTTTATTACGATGTTGAAGATGCACCTGAGCCAAAAGTATTAATCCGGGCAGTCGGTGTTAAACTTCGCAATCAGGTTCGAATTGGGGGAGAGGAAATAGCCTTATGACAGTGCGCACGATCGATATTAATGAAGCGACCAACCCATTAGCGCAGTATGCTCAGCAAGTCGCAGCCGGGCCACTAGTAATTACCGTTGAAGGTCAGCCAGTTGCGGTAATTATGTCATTTGAAAATATGGATATGGAAACCATTGCCTTGAGCAATCAGCCTCAATTTCTTGCCATCATCGAACGTTCTCGCCAACGACAACAACACGATGGTGGCTTAACAAGTGAGCAGATGCGCGCGCGTTTGGCAATAAAGCCTAAACTTAAGGAAACATCGAAAGGTAAATCATGACCAATAAATTCCGTTGGGGAATTTTAGGCGCGGGCAATATTGCGCGTAAATTTGTAACCGGGGTCAAAGCGCTTGAGGATCATGAAGTGATTGCGGTCGGGTCGCGCCAACAGGCCACCGCTGACAAATTCGCCGACGAGTTTGACATTCCACATCGCCACGCCAGCTATGAAGCATTGGCCAGTGATCCAGAGGTTGACGCGATCTATGTCGCCACGCCCCACCCGATGCACAAGGAGAACACATTGCTCTGTTTGCGCGGCGGCAAGGCGGTCTTGTGCGAAAAACCATTTACGATCAATGCGGCGGAAACCCAGGAGATTATCGCCGAGGCGCGCCAACGCAAAATCTTTTTGATGGAGGCGATGTGGACGCGTTATATCCCGATTGTCCAAGAGGCGCATCGCTTGGTCAAGGAGGGCGCGATTGGTGCGGTGCGTATGGTCACCGCCGATTTTGGTTATCGGAGTGGCTTCCGCCCGGAAAGCCGCGCCTTTGACCCCGCGCTCGGTGGCGGGGCGCTGCTCGACGTGGGCATCTATCCGCTATCGCTCGCCGCCATGTTCTTGGGCACACCCGACCGCATCTCATCCCTGGCAAATCTAGGCCAAACGGGGGTTGATGAAGAATCGGCCTTTATCTTGGGCTATCCGACCGGTGCAATGGCCGTGCTCTATTCGGCTGTGCGCACATCCACTCCGCAAGATGCGGTGATCATGGGCGAAACTGGCATGATCCGCATTCACCCACCGTTCTGGATCCCCAAAACGCTGACGTTGACCGTGGCCGGCAAAGCGCAGGAGATTGAAATCCCTTACGTGGCGAATGGTTATAACTATGAAGCCGCCGAAGTCGCCAATTGTGTGCGCGCGGGCAAGTTGGAAAGCGCCATCATGCCGCTGGATGAGAGTCTGTCGATCATGCAGACGATGGATGCGATTCGCGCCCAATGGAACATGAAATATCCGATGGAATAACGAAGGTAATAGTTAGCATGACGAAAACACCCACGATCCACGTGGCGCGCCCAGAGGCCGAGCGCATTGACAGATTAGTTCAGCGTTTATGCCAGCAATATACGGGCGACCCGACGGCGATCCGCATCGCCAAAGTACCATTGCGTATTAGCCCGCTTGGCGCGCATATCGACCATCAACTGGGCAACGTGACCGGTATGGCGGTCAACCGGGCGATCTTGCTCGCCTTTGCCCCGACGGACGATGCTATGGTTCACGTAGAGAGTCGCGACTTTGCCCACGGCACGACGTTTGACCTGAACGCGGTCCCTCCCTATCGAAAAGGTGAATGGGGCAACTACCTGCGTGGCGCGGTGCTGGCGCTGCAACAGTGCTATGCGTTGCCACGTGGCCTGATCGGCGTCATGGATAGCGATATGCCAATTGGTGGCCTCAGTTCTTCCGCCGCTGTGACGATTGCCTATCTGCTAGCCCTAGAAAGCGCCAATCATCTGACAGTTACGCCGCAGGAAAATATCGCGTTGGTGACGCGCACCGAGCACGATTACATTGGGCTGAATAATGGCATCCTGGATCAGACATCGATCTTGTTCAGTGAACGCAATCACCTGACCTTAATCGATTGTCAGACGATCCAGATCGAAAAAGCGCCGATTCACACCGAAACCCAAGACTTTGCGATTTTGGCGGTTTATTCAGGTGTTACCCAGGCGTTGGTCGGCACTGGGTATAACAACCGCGTGGCGGAATGTCAAGCGGCGGCGCGCCAACTGTTGCAACAGGCCGGTCACCTCGACGAAGCCGACCCGCGTTTACGCAAGGTGTCGCCCGAACTCTTTGCCGAACAGGGTCATCGGCTGCCCGCCCTATTACAGCGGCGCGCCCAGCACTTTTTTGGCGAAATGGCGCGTGTAACCCAAGGCGTAGCGGCCTGGCGCGCCGGTGATCTGTTGCGCTTCGGCCAATTGATGAGCGAATCTGGCGCCAGTTCGATTGACAATTACGAATGTGGCAGCCCACAGTTGATCACGCTCTACCAGATTCTGCGCGCAACGCCGGGCGTTTATGGCACACGCTTTAGTGGCGCGGGCTTCCGGGGCAGTTGTCTAGCCTTGATCGACCCCGCGGCCAGTGAACAGATTGCCGAAGCTGTCCACCGTCATTATCCCCAGACTCACCCCGCCGAAGCAGACCAGTACAGCCTACATCTTTGCCAGCCTGCGTCCAAGGCATCCTTGCTTGATTGGAGAGCATAAGATGGCTCAGGTAAGGCAAGGCGTTATTCTGGCCGCCGGTAAAGGTACACGCCTCCATCCACTGACGGCCACGCGCACAAAAGCAATGGCCCCGGTCGCGGGCAAACCGATTGTCGCACGCGTGCTGGAAACCCTGATTCAGAATGGCATCGACGATTTTGTGCTCTTGATCAGCCCTGACGATCAGGAGATTATTCCCTATTTTCAAGCAAATTTCGCGCCACCGATCACCATTCAATTTGTCGTGCAGCCAGAGCGACTCGGCATGGCCAACGCCTTAAGCCTGGCCGCACCGTATCTGCACGGTGCTTTCGTCATGTCGGCGTGTGACAATCTCGTCCCTGCGTCGCATGTGGCAGAATTACTCAGCACCCACGAAAATAGACAAGCCAATGCCACGCTCAGCCTGATGGCAATCGACATCGCCAAGGCGAGCAGCACCGGCATCATCGAGTGGCACGATGGGTTGATCCAGCGGATTGTGGAAAAACCCAAGCCAGAGGCGGCGCCTTCCAACATTTCCAGTTTGCCGCTCTATGTTTTCTCACCCAAAATTCTAGCCTATTTGCCCCAAGTACAATTATCGGCGCGTGGCGAATATGAATTACAAGACGCGATCCAATTGTTGATCGACCGCGATGGCCACGTAACCGGCGTCTTAACGCCAAGCCGCGTCCAATTGACGAACATGTCAGATCTATTAGCCTTGAATCAGCATTATCTAGAGATCGACCAGGCAGCGGCGCAAATCTTGAGTCAAGACATCGGCGCGGGCATACAATTGCTACCGCCAGTGAGGATTGATGCCAACGTTACGATTGGCCCAGGCTGCGTCATCGGCCCCAACGTCTACATCGAGCAAGGCTGCCAGATCGGCGCAAACGCCCACATAAGCAACGCCCTGATCCTCCGTCACACCATCATTGTGCCGGGACAACAGATCGCCAATCAAGTCATCTAATCCTACATATCCGACTTCATGATCCTACCTTATACCCCCAAACAGCGTACAACGGATCTGAGTTCTTGGGCGTGTACGCTGCGATCTCAGGTTTGGTCCAGTGACTCGATGTCATAAAATAGGATTCGACCCATTGCACATGTTGTTCATCAGTGCTAGTGAGCCAAGCAGCAATTGCTTTCGTCGAAAAGCAGCGGTTCGAGAACGAGAGCACAAAAATACCACTCGGCTTCAAAACCCGATTCACCTCGCGAAAAATCTCAAGCGGCTTGGTCATATATTGGACGGAAACGGTGCAACTCACAGCATCAAATTCGGCATCGGCAAAGGGCAGGTTAGGGTTGACGTTGAGATTATGCACCAGATAGCTGTCTAATTGGGGATTCTCGGCCATTTCCTTAGCGTTCATGCCGAGACCAACGACCCTGGACGGCTTTAGCTCTCCTGATAAATGTGAGCGCCAACTACTCATCAAATCAAGATAAACTCCGGTGGGCGGCAGCAACTTGGCGAGCAACGCGGTAAGGGCACAGATGGCCTGATCATCAATATGGACGACTAGGCGCGGAACAACATAAAATTGCTCATCCGCCTGCTCGTCATAGCGACGAAAATTCTGGGTGGGAAAACGATTTGGATTGTTCATAGGGTAAATTAGGCGACAAATTCTATCTGTGCGACCTTCACAGGGACGCATAAGGAGACGTTGTTAGGCGTTGCGCCCATGGGCAAAACGGTACGCCGGCCCTACATCGACATCCAACGCCTTAATAACGGCAAGATCGCCGACATCTGGCACAGATCAGCCCTCCGCCCGCAAAGAAAATGGTCAACACCAATGCCGGCGCTATCCATCGACCGTTGCTCACATGGTCGGGGCAATGCACCATCGTCAATGATTGACGATTAATTCGGTAGCTGAGCGATAAATTCAGCGAGCGAATTGCTGGTCAGGGTGGCATCGACTACTGTCTCCACCTGCTCAAGCGTCAGGGTTTGCAACTGTGCTTGTACTGCTTCTGGTATTTCACCAAAACGGTGGTTCAGCACACGCAAAAGAAGGCGAAGCGCTTCTTCCTGTCTTCCTTCTTGTCTTCCTTCTTGTCTTCCTTCTTGTCGCCCTCTTTCGGTGGCAAACCTTTCAACACTTGTAATATACTGCATCTTTTTTTCTACCTCCAATTGATGCAAGTCGTGCCAGAGTGCTTGTTCCAAATCCGCTGGCAACCGCATGATCCAATCGATAAAGTGAAACAAGTTGAGAATATCTTGGCGTTGATAGCCCTGTTCATACAAATGGCGGATCAGGTAAAACTTCCAAAAGCGGCGTTGCTCGGCATCATGGTGGGTCGCTTGCGTCTTCAGGTGTGCCATCACCACAGTGGCAAAAGGATTGGCGCTGGCTTCCAACACTGCCCACTGGTTGGTATACTCGGTGAGTTTGGCGACAGGAAACTGGAAGCTGACCGTACAGCCCCAAAGTTCGTACATAAATTTGCCTGGTTGCCAGGCTGGGTCATCATCACTCAAGACGGCAAAACTAGCCACCAAGCGCTTGTAACGATCAAATAGGCGATAATTGTAGGTGTACATGCGCTCGTCAAAATCGGCTTCATACTGCCCTTGCACTTCCAAATGCGCCAGCACCCACTGTTCTTCACCACTTTTGCGCCAGACCTTCGCCAGCTTGTCCACGTGCCGCCGTCCGAATTCCGCATCGCGCACTACCTGTTGCAATTCCTTGTCCAAGAACTCAACCGGTCGGTTCCAGTCAATGTCAACATGGGCAACCGGAAAGAAAAAACTCATAAATTCCGCAAAGTATACCTCTACGATATTCTTCCAAGGGCTATCAAAATCATCATGCGCTTCGGTCATAAAGCAGTATCACCACAGACTTTATAAAATTTGACGTTTGCCTTTATCATACCATACTGCATAGTTTTCAACATTTACAAAATAGACCGTTATGCAATGTAGTGGGCATTCTTAACGGATGCGCCGCTTACATTAGAGCAAGCGGCGTTATCTTACAGTGAGATAACGCTACAATCGATTTATCTCACAACAAGGCAAAGTCAAAGTTACAACTGCCAGAATAACGGCACCGCGATCATGAGCGCGATGAAACAGATGATGGTTAAGATCCAACCACTTTTAACAAAATCGCTGAACTTATAATTGGCCGGTGCAATCATCAAAATGTTCACGGGGTGCGACAGGGGGGTGATGAAAGAGACCGACCCGGCAATCGCAGTCACAACGGCGATGGCCTGCGGATTCACGCCTAACCGAATCGCAGCGGCAATTGTGATTGGGCCGACAACGAGCGGCGAAATTTGTCCACCCATCACTTGGGTCAGGGCGGCGCTCAAAAGATAGGTGCCAGCAACGAGCCCGAGTGGGCCATACGGCGCCACGAAAGCGACGACCGCATCACCGATTTGTTGCGCAAGTTGCGTCTGCACCATCGCCAAACTGACAGCAATTGTGCCAGCAATTAAGAAAATCGCGCGCCATTTGACCGCAGCATAGGCTTCCTCTGGCCGAAGCAGACCGGTGAGCAACAGGAGCGTGGCCGCGGTCACCATCGCCAGTTCAACCGGCATCCCCATGAACATCGCAATTAATGCGATGACTGCGATACCCAATGTTAAAGCCACTTTGGGGCGGTCGAGTCCATCCCCACCCGTTGCCGTCTCGATCACGACGAAATCGTTTTGACTTTTCAAACTGTTGGCTCGATCCTGCGGTCCCACCAGCAGCAAGGTGTCACCAGGTCGTAACCGAAAAGTTGCCAAGTCGGTGCGATGGCTCTGCTTGTCACGCCAGAGGGCCACGGCCGTAAAGCCGTAGCGGGCGCGAAAGGCGAGATCACGCAGTGTTTTGCCTTCAATGTTGGAGCGCGGCGGAACGATGATCTCGGCCAACACGGTGTTACGTTCGTCGATCACGGCGCTCGATTGGGGGGCGTGGACCAATAAGCCTTCATTGCTCAGTTCCTCGGCCCGCGCGCCGCTGCCCACGACGAGCAGCACATCGTTCGCTTCAATCTTATACTCCGGCGCATCAATCGGAATCACGCGCCGGCCGCGCCGGATGCCAAGAATCGCCAAACCAAACAACTCGCCAATGTGCGTCTCGGGCAGCGACTTGTTGATCAGCGAAGAACCGGCAATCACCTCAGCCTCCCAAAGTCGCTCTGGCAATTGATAGGTCTGGGATAATTCGTCGCTGCTGCGCGTCGTCTGAACCACCGGTGGCTCGCGATTGGGTAAGATGTATTTACCAAAGAGAATTAGAAAGGCAAGCCCGGCCAGCGCAACTACCCCACCTGTCGGCGTGAAGTCAAGCACACCGAGTGGTTTCTGTGGTGGCACTGCCAAGGGCAGCAAGCTACTGATCACAATGTTGGCGGTGGTAAGATAGGTGGCGGCACCGCCGAGCATCGTGCCATAGGCGATGGGAATGAGCAGTTTACTCGGTTTCACGCCGGTACGCCGGCTGGCATCGAGAGCGCTGGGCAAGAGCAATGCGCCCGCCGCCAATGTATTCATGAACATCGACAGCAGCGCGCCGGTGACGGCAAACAGGCCGATCAGACGCCGTTCCGAGCGCCCGCCAATCTTCAACAAACGGCTAGCAATCCCGCGCGTCACGCCGTATTTGTCCAGACAATAGGTGAGGATAAAGAGCGAGAGCAGCGTAATTACTTCCGGTGTCCCAAACCCAGTGAGCGCCTTAGAGGCAGCTTCGGGCGTGTGGGCTGGCCCCAGCACCCCCATCCCAAAAAACTGCGCCAGGCCTAAC
>JBBQBY010000143.1:0-14676 GCA_038318235.1 Caldilineales bacterium | reverse complement strand
CCGTGACTTCATCCGTTATGTTAAACGCGACGCGCGCGACGCGCAGCCCTTTTTGCTCCGATTGATATTTGATCAGCATCCGTTTTTATTGTTTAAGCGTTGTGGACATAAATTCCATACAGATAGTTGGATGTTTTTATGAGTGGGCATCAATGACTAACAATGATCTTGTTTGGTGGTATGATGTCTGACGCGCAGAAAGGGAGATCTTTCAAGGCGTTACGGAGGTATGCTACACGAGCATGAAATTACTGTCAACCGCGCAAAAAAGACCTTGTCTCCAAAGTTTAGGACTTATGTTATGCGTCAACAGTGGCAATACAGAGCAGGCAGAGTATTTACCGAGCACATGTCGCACGAGGGTGTATATTCTGAAGATCAGTCGTATACCCACGCGTCATCGCCCTACAGGATGCCCAAGCCTTATCCGGCTTTTATTTGCGTACCATTGGTTAATAACTATTTATATTCAAAGAGTGTGATCTATGGTCTATTTCTCTTTCAATCGGTTCATCGGCCTTACATTAAATGGCTAAAATCTACGTAGTTTTGCTGATATACGCTGGTTAATTTTCTGATATGCTATATTTGTTATTCTAATACATTTGACGTAGTACACTTTAAGACAATCGGGCCAACTACATTTTGGGTGGCGTGCTCGAGCTCGGCGCTTGTGTCTTAACCGGGCTCTCCGAGCTGCGAGACAAGCGGGCGGCCTATGCCGTTGGCGCCGATGATTACATCGGCAAGCCATTTTCTATCCCCGAATTGTTAATGAGGATCAGCGCCGTCTTACGGCGCACTAAAAACCAGCAATCCCAAGAAGCCCAGAAGCCTTTGCCCCATCACCAACTCCAAGTAGGACCACTACAACTGAATTTGAAGAGCTCGACCCTCGAAACAGAGCATAAGGTGATTGGCCTTACGCCCAATGAATTAAGCTTGATGAAATACCTGATGCAACATCCGAACCAAACCTTTCCAAGTGAGAAGCTATTACAGGAGGTATGGCAATACCCTCCAGGGACAGGCGATCCAGCCTTGGTGCGCTGGCATATCAAAATTTGCGCCGCAAGATTGAACCAACGCCAGATCAACCGATCTATCTTCATACCATCCCCCACCATGGCTATATCCTTATCGATCTTCCCCATGCTTATCAGCCCACCTTGTCTAGACCAGCAGACCAGATCACGGCAGGCAAGCGTGATAAAGTGCTTTGTCAAACTTTGCGCTAGCATTTGCCGGTGCAAGCCCTCCCATTAAAGCTTATTTGAAATAACGGAGTATAGGCACTAGTACACGGTTACCGAAATTATGATGGGCATTCGTAGGTCACCGCCTCTGGCGTGACAAGCCGCGGGCAGCCCCCTGATCTTCGGGTATTACCAACTCGTCACGCTGCAAGCGATGACCTACGGCTAAACCATCATAACTTATCCAACGGTGGACTAGTATACTGAAATCATTTGGATAGCCGGAGTTTTCCGTAGGCGCCCAGTGGGTTCCCGCCTGTCATGGGCGCCCATGACAGCATAGGGCATGCCGATGGTACAGACGCTCCGTTTTTCATATTGGCTTGAGTATACTACACAAAATTTCAAGCTGGGAGACCACCGGCAAGGTCAAAAATTGCCGGTGCAACATACTTTTTGCCAGAGAGACAAATAGCGTAATGACGAGTTACAGAAAATTCACTGTTTCAATCCGGCCAGCTTTGCGCCAGCGATCCTGTCCAAACAAAGTCTTGATGCTCCCGTTGCTCGCCTGTACTATCAGTTTTGTGTTTGTACTATTTTTTGCTACACCAGCCCAAGCGCACTCAATCCCTACACCAAACACACCCACTAATTCTTTTGCTTTCGAGGGTCTACTCCCCGACCATTTATTGTGTGGTGATGGCTATCGCATTGCCGACACAGATCTATGTACGCATGGGCCGGACTCGCCACCGCCAGGTTTCGAGATCCACACGAACGATCCAGCGGTTGCAGAACAGCCACTTACGCCCAAAGCCATTCTGTGCGATGGCGATGGCAGCAGTGGCAAGCGCGTGCAGGTGATGTATGTGCGCACAGAGGACCAACCGGATCGTTACGCCCAATCGCGAGCCGCGATTCGCACAGCAGCCGCGGCAACGGACACAATTTTTGAGGTCAGCGCCCAGGAAACTGGCGGCCATCGGCATATCCGTTTTGTCACGGATGCACATTGTCAGATTGACGTCTTGAACATTGTCATTCCGCCCTTAACGGATAGTTCTTTCCGATCAAGCATCCTGACGGTTAAGGCGCAAGGGTATGACCGCCGCGACCGCAAGTATATTATGTTCGTCGATGCCAACGTCTATTGTGGGATGGCCACCGTTCTCAACGACGAAAGACCCTCCACTGACAACAGCAGCAATATTTTAACTGGCTATGCGCCGCCAATCGTAAATCTCTTCGCACTGGCGGCCGAGCCGGGGCTGATCACGCCAGCCACCATTACGATTACAGCCCAAGTGTCCAATAGTGAGGGCATTCTGGCGAAGGTCGAATTTTATGACGGTCCAACACTACTAGAAGTAGACACGACTAGTCCCTACCTCTATGCATGGAAAGGCGTTACCAGTGGAACCTATATCGCCACAGCGAAAGTCTACGATGATATGGACACATTGATAACCTCAAGTATGCTCACGCTGATCGTGCCGGAGGCCACAGCGCCGCCCATCAATAGTAAGGATGAGCAGCCAACCCTAGCCCAACTGTATCTGCCGCTGATCATGCAATAGTGCGCCCGCGAAGCCGCCTTAAAATTGATTACACGACGAAGCCTCATGCCCCTACCTACCACGTCTGCGTAACGTGAGTTAGTAATCACCGTATGGAGTGAGATCCTCAGAGGCGTTCCTTTTGTCAGGAAGAACGCCTCTGAGGATCTCACTCCACAAGCGCTAAGTCAATTGTCAATTTTTATCAACAGCAATCAATTCATTTGATTGCGCGATTAAGTGCGCTTCGCGCTTAGAAAATTCTATTTCTGGAGACCCCCCGCGCAAATCCGCGTTTATCTGCGGGCATTCCTTCCTGCCATCGGCGAGATTTATCTCCGTGCGAAGTCCTCGCCTTTTGGGGATGCATCCAGTTTTCTTTTTATCTATAGCGGTCAGCGGCAACTTCGATTATAATAAGGGCGATAACTGGGATTGAATTATGCGCTATTGCATGCAATAGCGCTGGGAGATAGAGATTGTTATGCACGATCTAGTTACCTTATACGAAAAGCCGCTGGCCGAAGAGATCTATATGATTGCTGGCTGGCAACAGTGGGCGGATGCGGGCACAGTTTCGTCAGGTCTGCCCCCCTATTTGATCGAGCACACGAAGGCGCGCAAAATAGGTGAACTCAAATCGGAAAGTTTTTATCTTTATCAAGTGCCGGGCGCCCATCATCTTTTTCGACCGGTGATCAAGTTAGAGGATGGTTATCGCAAATCGTTGCGCCACCCGAAAAACGAATTCTTTTATATGGGCGACCGCCATAAGGGCTTGGTGATCTTTACCGGCGTGGAACCGCATCTAAATATGGAGCAGTACGCCAGCGCCTTCTTTGATGCGGCCAAACAATTGGGGGTGCGCCGAGTGGTAAGTGTCGGTGGCGTCTATGGCGCGGCGCCTTATGATAAGGACCGTGATATTTCGTGCGTCTATAGCCTGCCGCGTATGAAAGAAGAGTTAAAAAAATACGTGGTCAAATTTTCTAATTACGAAGGCGGCGTCTCGATTGGTTCGTATCTGGCCGATCGCGCCGAGCATGACCAGGTTGAATATTGTTCGTTATATGCCTTTGTGCCTGCCTATGATTTTTCGCAACAGTCCAATCATATGCAAGGGTTCGGGATTGAAAATGATCATAAGGCTTGGTATGACATCATGCGCCGGCTCAACCACATGTTCGGCATGGAGATAGACCTGGCCGATCTGGACCAACGCAGCGAAGAGCTCGTCTCTTCAACCGATGCGAAGGTGGCCGACTTAGACCGCAGCATGCCCCAACTCAAGGTCAAAGAATATTTGAAGCGCTTGTCGAAAGATTTTACGGAAAATTCGTTTATGCCGTTGGATGACATGTGGACGTCTGAGTTGGAAGATATTTTCAAGAATATGGGTGAGTCCTAGCCCGATAATGTGAAAGTAAATAGACAGAAGTCAGTAGTAGCCAAAGGGGAAAAGCTGTGACAATCGCCAAGTCCTTGCTTAGTCCAAGGTTAGTTATCCTCCAGCACGCACTAGAAGACGGCAATATTGCTGCCTTAGAGGCTTTTTGGCGAGAAGTCAGACAACAGGGAACGCCCTTGATTGAACCCATCCAGGATGACACGGGGCACGCACTCGTAACTTTTCTCTGGCGAGCAGAAGAGATAGTGGAAAATGTTGTCGTGATCGGTGACTTAACAGGCTGGGATTTTGATGAAGGGCGAATGACAAATTTACCAGGCACAGATCTCTGGTACAAAACCTGCCGCATGGGCAATGATGCCCGTACCACCTACTGGCTCGCTCCTAACGATTCGCTCATCTCAATGGAAAAGTCTATCGGCTTTATCGAGTGGGCGGAACGTTCTGCGACTTGGGGTACTGACCCACTCAACCCACGGGCATACCTAATTCCCAAGCATGCTGAAGACCCGAACGAGATAGATATAAAAAAGTCGATTCTCGAAATGCCTGGTGCACGGCCACAGCCCTGGATTGTATCTCGCCCTGAGGTACCCAAAGGCCAGGTAGAATGTCATCGCTTTCATAGCGCCTTACTTGACAATGAGCGCCGCATTTGGGTGTATACGCCCCCTGTTTACACGGCTGAAGGGGCAACCTATAATCTCTTAGTGCTCTTTGATGGTCAGACCTATACCTCGCTGGTGCCCGCGCCTACCATTTTAGACAATCTGTTGTCAGAGCAGCTGATACCGCCCACTGTCACAATTCTGGTGGATAGCCCAGATCAACAAGCCCGTGATCGCGAGTTAACCTGCTATCCGCCCTTTGCCGATTTTCTCGTCCAAGAGCTGATGCCCTGGGCGCGCCACTCTTATCACATTTGCGCCGATCCCGCTCGGACCCTTGTGGGGGGCTTGAGTAACGGTGGGTTAGCACCGGCTTATGTCGGGCTCAAATATCCCGAAGTCTTTGGCAACGTGCTTTCTCAGTCTGGTTCCTTTTGGTGGAAGCCGCAGCAGGAGAAAGAGTATGAATGGTTAGCGCGTCAATTTGTGACGCGAGATCGATTGCCTTTACGATTTTATCTAGAGATGGGATCACTTGAGAATATCCGTTACAAGGACCGACCGACACCTCTGGTGGCCAGTCGACATTTTCGTGACGTCTTACAGGCGAAGGGCTATGATGTGAATTATGTGGAATTCAGCGGTGGTCACGATTACTTGTGCTGGCGAGGCACATTGGCTGACGGGTTGTTAGCCCTCACGAGTAAATTCAATGGAGATTGTCGGTAGGCAACGTATCCTTGTATTTACATAAAATTACTCATAATGCTTGACTGTCGGCCATAGATCCTTTAGCGGAATTTTCAGAGCTTTGGCGACATAAATCCCGACACCATCTTCAATGCAATATTGGCAGTGAAAGGTAGCCGTTTTGGTTACCTCCGCAAAGGCAGTCCGCTGGGCAAGGATCGAACCACCAATCGCAATCACAATTTCACCGCTGGCGTTGTCGGGTCCCCACAAAAAATAGTTATTATGGCCGCTGATTGCAGGCGGCAGCCCATAAGCCTGCCCCAAAAAGTTGATCGCGCTGGCCTCGCCGTAATTATCGGCGAAAATAATCACCTTCGCCTGCTCTTGTGCTGACAACTGGTGGTAAATGTCGGCCACTTGATTGACCAGCTCTATCCAGCCAAAACGATCAGCCATATATTGGGGTAATGCCGCCTGTTTGCCCTTTTCGATCTCTTGTGCTGCACCCACAGCCAACGCCAATTTGGCGGTAAAAGCTGGTGGCAGCAGCGGCAGACTGACGGGGATAAAGACGATACTGGATAGACAGAGCAGAAGCGCCCCGGCCATCACCAGTCGCCGCCCTGCCGTTGGTGTTAGATAGCGCCGACTGAGTTGCTCTAAGGCCACAGCGCCAGCCGCCAGCAGCATCGGATAAGCACCGGCAATCCGATCTGGACGACTAGACTGTGCTAGCAATAGCAGACCAAGCAAGACCAAATAGATGATCCCCAGGGCGCGGACAACACGCGCCTTGTCGGCAAAGAGATAGTAGCCTAGCCCAGCTAGCCAGAGCGGCGCTGTCACTGGATTCATCACCAACAACTGGTTGAGGAAAACTTCTAACGGCGCGGTAGGCACATTCTTCTGAATTTCAGCAACTTTGTAAAATTCGAGTGAAGGGAAGCCATTTTGCACTTGCCAGATCAGATTCGGTGCCAATAGCAGAACGGCCAGCAAGCCACCCAGCCAGAGCCACTTACTCATCAAATATCGACGCGCCGGCGTCAGCACCAGCCCAATCGCCATGGCCAGCGCAAAGGTCAACATCGTGTGCTTGTTCTCTAACCCTAACCCGAGCACCAACCCAAGCGCCAGCCAGAGTTTAGGCTTGTCTTCGGTGAGCAACACGATCAACCAATAAGCACTCAGCGTCCAGAAGAAAATTTCGAACGCATTCATCGAATAAAAACTGTCCATAATCAGGTGGATCGGCGCAATTGCAATCGCCAATGCCGCCAATGCTTGCGCCCACTTGCCACCGCCCAAGCGCCGCGCCATCAATCCCGTCAAGATGACGACGATAGCCCCAACGACAGCGGGGAGCAGGCGCAAGCCGAAGAGTGATGTACCCAAAAGGAGACGGCTTAACGCCAGCAAAAAGATTGAAAGTGGTGGATGATCGACGTAGCCCCAGGCCAAACGATCCGCACAGACAATATAATAAAATTCATCGCGAAAATATCCATAGCCTAACCATTGCGTATTGGTGAGCGCGTGGAGCAAAAATTTGAATAGGGCAATCGTTAACAGCCAGCCATTGTTGCGCAGGCTGGCTTGGCGTAAACTAGCGTTGATTAACCAAAAACTCATGTAAATTTGCCTTGTATACTGCATAACAACCGAGCATTCACAGTCCAGAGCTATACATCGCTTAGTATACGGCTGGACGCCCGATGCGTCAACCGCGCTTGAACCACTTCTGCTCGATCAAGCAATGCAAGATGAGCCACTGCTTTGTAAACAATGAGATCAACGCTTCATGCGCAACGTATGCATAACGGAGTCACCAAAGTAGAGTCCTATCAAAATTTCCTAAAATACTACTTTTTCTACATCACTATTATAAGCTCGGCTGATTTGTTAAACAAAAGCCTAGGGTAACTTACCCGTTAGCCCTACGAAACACCGTTTGTTTGGCATCACCAATGTTTAAGGTTCGCCAACAGTATCCGTACGTTTTTCCTCATTGTGGTAATCAGGCTAAACTGCAAACCCAACCAGCTTGCTGTAGGCAAAGAACAGTGCCAACCCAAGCCATACGAAGTTTCCAACCATGTTCGGATATTCCGCACGGCGAAGATGCGTGGCCATTGCTCCAGCCATTACCAGCGCCAGTCCGACCGCTGCTAGCGGCTGAAGCATTGTCAGAGAAGGTAAGAACAGTGGAGCGATAATGCCAAGAGCTGCACACACTTCAAGGAAACCAATCAGCTTAACATGCCACGGCTTAAAATCATTCGACCAGCCTTGGGCAGGCAGCTTAGTGAATTTGGCGTAGGGTACGGTAAGTCTGAACAATCCAGCCCCGCCAAAGAGGATAAGTAAAACTTGAATGACTGTGATTCCGGTATCCATGATTCGATCCACCTTTCCTTAATCAATCTGTCTGAGTTGCGTAATACATCGGTTCCCCGGCAATGAGAACACTTGTCACGATCTTATCCGCCACACCTGACCTGACGTTGGTGCCAGGTTGAGATGTGTCAGCTTGTCAGGGTTGGCGACGGTGCGCGCGGCACGGATGAAATCACCTTCCACTTCCAACATGAGGACACTCACGATTTGCCCCTTGACCCGCACCAGCAGCGCGGGAAGGCTATTCGCCTCGACCACTTCGACGGTCGTGCCTTCCAGCGCGCGCGACAGCATGGCGATAGCGGCTCGTGCTACCTTGTCACGCCCCTGAATTGGGTGACGCGCCGCCCCCGAGATCTTACCGCCGCTATCCGACCAGGCTGTGACATCCTCTGCCAGCAGACTCGTCAGGCCGTCCATATCTCCGGCAATCCAGGCTTCCATGAAACGGCCCACCATTTTCACGTGCGCTTCCGGCGAGGCAGGAAAGCGTGGACGATGTTCCCTGATGTGCTTTTTCGCACGGCTGAACAGTTGGCGGCAGGCCGCTTCCTCGCGCCCAGTAATCTGCGCGATTTCGATATACTCGTAGTCAAAAACTTCCCTCAGCAGAAACACAGCCCGTTCCAGCGGAGACAAACTTTCGAGTAACACGAGAAAAGCCATCGAAATCGACTCCCGCTCTGTAATCTGGCGCAGCGGGGAGAGGTGCGACGCGCCATCGCCCGTAATGATTGGCTCTGGCAGCCACGGGCCGACGTAGTTTTCTCGCCGCACCTGCGCAGATTTCAGATGATCCACGCACAGATGATGCACAATGGTCGTCAGAAAGCTCTTGAGCATGCGAATCGACTCCGGCGGCGTGGCGCAATAGCGCAAATACGTCTCCTGCACGATGTCTTCCGCCTCCATTGCGCTGCCCAACATGCGGTAAGCAATGGCAAACAACAGCGAACGGTATTCTTCAAATGGATCAGTCTGCACAGCATCGCCTTTCGAATCGCACGCTCGGTGTCATCTCAATCTGGAGGTAAGACGAAATCGTACTACGTTTTGTGACATCGCAGGAAAACTAGGATTAATCGTGGCGGTTGGGTGGTTTTACCGTTTGCTCTCGTTCACCTGTGATCCCCATCCATATATTAATGTGATGCCGGAAAATCGCTTGTATCAGGAGTTAATCGCCACTGGTGCAGACCAGGAAGTGCTTGACCGAATCATTACTTTAACTTAACAGCATACTTTAGTATACTAAACCAAGGGTCTACTATGTGGCCCGCCTGCATTATTTGGATTGATCGTTTGCGCGCGGTTGGCCTATCATCAATCTCGTTTGGAGAAGGTACGCTATGAGTCATCGTTTTCGCCTTGGTTTTTTAACCCATCTGGAAGGCACGGGCGACCCGCGCCGCATCTATCAAGAAACACTGGAACTATTCAGCGCCGCCGATCAACTGGGCTTTGATGTGGGTTGGATTGCGCAACATCACTTCCGCATTCACGCTGGTCGCCTGCCTTCACCTTTTCCATTCTTGGCCGCCGCAGCGGAACGCACCCAACAGTTGCGGCTTGGCACCTCTATCGTAGTTTTACCGTTGGAGAATCCATTACGCGTGGCAGAAGATGCGGCAGTGGTAGACACGCTGAGCAATGGCCGGCTGGAACTTGGCATTGGTAGCGGCGGTGAAGCGGGCGAATTTCAGGCCTTTGGGCTGGATATTGCGCGCCGGCGTGAGCTTACGTCGGCGGGTTTGCAAGCGCTCCAAAATGCGCTCCGCGGAGAAAGTTTAAATGACAGTGGTCAGCGCCTTGATCCGCCAGCACCGACCCTGGTGAATCGCCTGTGGCAGAGTGCCTTGAGTCTGGGCGGTGTACAATACGTGGCCAAACAAGGGGTGGGTCTGATGCTCAGCCGTGGCGCTGGCGACAAAGACAAGCGGACCGATCAAGTTCAAGCGCCTTTGGCCCAAGCCTACCAGGCAGCGTGGCATGGTCAACCTTTGCCGCCACGGATCGGGCTGTCGCGCGGCATCTATCCTGCAGGCGACAAGCAGGCGGCCCTCACCGCCCTGCGTGAGCCCGTGATGCGCACGGCCCAGAACATGATCAAGCACGGGAATTTGGCGGCGGGCCTCCCGCTCGAACAATATTGCGCCCATATGCATATCGCCTACGGCAATTCCGAAGAAGTAGCAGCCTATCTATTGGCGGATCAGGTGCTCCCATATGCGACGGACCTCATTCTCCAGTTCAACCCAGCCACCCCCCCGCTGGACCAGGCATTGGGGATGCTCGAACAGATTGCAACCCAGATCGCACCGGCGCTCGGCTGGCGCAAGACAACCGACCCACAGCACACGACAGAAGTTTAGCGCATAAAGATGACGACAATCGACACAATTATACCCGGCACGCTGACCGTTAGCAGTTATACCACATTTGCCCCCGTCTCCTGGCACGATGGTACGGCGGCGCGCGGCAAGGATATTGACTTTTTACAGGCCTTTGCGGCGCAGTTGAACCTCAAACTTGCGGCGCGCTTTTTCGCCTTTGACCGCATCTGGGAACGCCCTGCCCGCGCCGAAATTGATCTTGCCGCGGCGGGCATTGCCCCGTTGGCCAATCGCGCCACACAGGGGGTGGTCTGGAGCGATCCCTATTTTACGGTGCAACGCTCACTGTTAACCCATGCGGCGGACCGCGATAAGCCGACGATCGCCGACTTTGCTGGCCAAACGATTGCGGTCACACGCGGGTCAACCGCCGATCTCGATACCGAGCAACGTAAGCCGGCGACGACGCGCGTCGTCTATCGTGAGGATCAAGTAATCGCCGTCGAAGATCTGCTCAAGCACAACATCGATGCCTTTGCCGAAAGCGATATCTGTAGTCATTATATGGCGGCCCGCTACCCCGGTCAATTAGCCGTCGTCGATGTCCACCCAATGGAGCCCGCCGAGCAGTTCGTCTTCGCCGTACGCGAAGCAAGCGGGCTGGCGGTATTAGATGCAAAAGTAAGTGGGAAGTGGTAATTGGTAATTAGTGAGTGGTCATTGACTAATTAACACATACAACATACCATAAAATTGGAGGAATCATTATGACAAACGAAACAACCGTGACCCCAAGCGCGCTGCCGCCCGACACGCTCAACGAAATTGGCGTATTAAAACGGCGTGAGATTGAAGCCCGCATTATCAGTCCCTTTGTCGAAGCGCTCGCCACTGAATTCGAACGCGAGCGGGTGTTGGCGATTCTGAGTGAGACGATCATCAAGGTGGCGCGCCAACAGGGTGCCGAACGCGCGGCTCAGGTCGGTGATGACTCACTCATGGCATTTTCTGAATCAGCTGGCGATTGGCGCAAGGGCAATGCGCTGGAGATTGAAGTCTTGGAGCAGACCAACGAGCGCTATTCTTTCAATGTAACCCGTTGTCGCTATGCCGAAATGTACCGTTCATTAGGCATGGCAGAGCTGGGCGCGGTGCTCTCTTGCAACCGCGATTATTCACTGGTCGAAGGGTTCAACCCAGAGATTGGGTTGGTGCGCGATCAGACGATCATGAAAGGCGCGCCCTGCTGCACCTTCCGTTATAGCAAACAAGCCCAAACTGATACGGCAGCCCAAGCGTGACGATAACTGACACCGCCTTACAACAAGCACTCCATTGGCTGGACACACACGAAGCGCAAGCCTTGGCGCGTTTCCAGGAACTTTTGCGCATGCCTTCGATCAGCGTCGATCCTAGTTATGCTGCCGACATCCAGCGTTGCGCCAATTGGCTACACGCAGAGCTCGCGCGGATTGGGCTGAAGCAGTGCACCGTGTTGCCAACTGGTGGACCGCCAATTGTCTATGGCGAATGGCGGGCGGCGGGCGCGGATCGGCCAACGGTGCTGATCTACGCCCACTATGATGTGATGCCCGTTGACCCGCTGGCGGAGTGGGTTTCACCGCCGTTTGAGCCGACGATTCGCGAGCATCGGCTCTATGCGCGCGGCGCGCTGGACGACAAGTGTGGCGTGGCGATCTCGATCACCGTGCTAGAGGCCATGCTCAGCGCCACTGGTCAGCTTCCGCTCAATGTAAAAGTACTCTTCGAGGGCGAGGAAGAGTGCGGTTCGCCCCGGCTGGCCGCTTTTGTCGCTGCCCACGCCGAACTATTGCGCGCCGATCTGCTAATCGTCTCGGACGGGGGTGGCCAACCGGGGCAGCCCCTGATCATGGCCGGCGTACGCGGCACGGTGGATGCCGATGTGATCGTCCGTGGCCCGCGCACCGATCTCCACTCTGGTGCGTACGGCGGCGTTGTGCATAACCCGATCCATCTGGTCAGCCAGATCATCGCCGGCCTGCACGATGCCGACGGCCGTGTAAACATCCCCGGCTTCTATGCCGATGTGCGCCCACTCACGCCCGCCGCGCGCGCCTTGATCGCAAGCTTTGAGCCGTTATTACTCGAACGTGCTCGTGAAGAAACCGGTTTGGCGACATTTTGGGGTGACAAAATTGCCAGTTACGGCGAACGGGCGACGGCGTTGCCCACGTGTGACGTGAATGGCATCTGGGGTGGCTACCAGGGACCGGGCAGCAAAACCGTGATCCCCGCCCAAGCCGGCTTTAAGGTATCGATGCGGGTGGTGCCAGGTCAAGATCCGCGCATTATTATGCAACTATTTTCAGCCTACATCGCGAGTTTTGCCGTTGATACATTGCACATTGAAGTCATGCCAGGCGCGACAAACTGGCCAGCGACGTTACTGTATGATGGCCCGGTGCTGGCCGTATTGCAGCAAGCTTATGCAACAACTTGGGGTAAGCCGGCGCAAGTATACCGGGCTGGAGGCTGTGTCCCGCTGTTGGGTCTGATCCAGCAAACGCTGGGAACGCCGCTCTTAGATCTGGGCTTCGGTGTCGGCGAAAACAGCCATGCGCCGAACGAATATCTGGTGTTGGACTATTTCCAGCGCGGGATCGAGACGGCCATCTACTTCTACCACGGCCGCGCTGCCACGCGCCGAAATCCGGGCCTAACATGGCTCAAGATGTGCTCCGCCGGCTACTCGGCATCGTCCCTGTGATCTTTGGGATCTCGCTCTTCGCTTTTCTGTTGCTGCGCCTGATCCCAGGTGCTCCCGCCTTCCTGATGCTCGGCGAAAAGGCAACACCAACCCACTGGCAGGCCTTGCGCGAACAACTCGGTCTGAATCGAGCGCTCTTCGTTGACGGTTGGCTTGTTTGCTGTACTTGTGGCTGTGATCGTTGGCTCGCTGCTCGGGCTGGTGGCCGGCCATGTGGGCGGCTGGTTCGACACACTCGCCGTATGGATGATGGACATTCTGCTGGCTTTCCCAAGCACGTTGC
Organism: Caldilineales bacterium; assembly: GCA_038318235.1. Classification (GTDB taxonomy): domain Bacteria; phylum Chloroflexota; class Anaerolineae; order Caldilineales; family Caldilineaceae; genus JAPLGZ01. Next base: position 1,450 of record JBBQBY010000143.1, on the reverse strand, counting down.
TGGCGATTGCGATTGCGGCAGCCAGCAGCGGGCCGGCCTCGCTCACCGCGCGCATGGCGGCGATCGCCATCAATATCCCTGTGTTGGACCGCCTCTTCGACCCACAACTCTTCAACGCGCTGATCGCGATCGCGATTGTTGAGATCCCGATCTTTGGCCGCATCGCGCGCGCAACGGTGTTGGCGATTCGTGGGCAGGAATATATCATCGCCGCCCGCGCCACCGGCATCAGCGAAACGCGCACCTTGTTTCGCCACATTTTGCCCAACAGCCTCGCCCCGATCTTGGTCCAAGCAACCTTGAGCATTGGGACCGCAATTATCACGGTGGCTGCCCTGGGTTTCCTTGGCCTCGGGGGGCGCCCACCCCGCCCAGAGTGGGGTACGATGTTATCGACCGCGCGCGATTACATCGGCGATGGCCGTTGGTGGTACGCCACTTTCCCCGGCCTGGCGATTATGCTCACCGTGCTTGGCTTCAATTTGCTCGGTGATGGCCTGCGTGATGCGCTAGACCCGCGGCTGCGTAAATAATGTAGAGCAGACCGCGATCTATTTGAACAGACCCCATGTGGCTGACAATGTGACCGCCACTTGCGCGCTACGCGCGTCGGTAGCTCGGTCATGGCTACCCGTTGCAACGGGTAGCGCCGGTCACATTTTGACCAACACTCGATTGTCAAGCTAGTAACTTGAGTTATATACTATAGGAGGTAAGTTACTGTTCAGGAATTAAGGCACAAAACAAAAACATGAATGTGACACAACGGACAACAGATCACGACAACCGGCCAGCTTTTATGCGCCTCGGTAGCCAGGCCCTGTTGAAACCGGTTTGGGAACTTGATCTACGTCTGATCGTGGCGGTCTTGGCGGCTTTCGTCTATCATGGGGCGTTGAGTGTCTCTGGCACCTATCGCAATACCTATGACGCTTATGTGCATATTTTCTTTGCCGACCACTGGACACGCGGCTGGTTTGATCACTGGGACCCGCGCTGGTACACCGGATTTACCCTCACAAGTTATCCGCCGCTTTCTCAACAATCGGTGGCCGCCGTCTCTTTTCTGACCGGCGATCTGCGGCTGGCATTTGCCTTGGTGCAGACAGCGGCGATGGTCGTGATGACGATTGGGATGTATCGATTTGCCCGCTTATGGGTCAGCAAGGAAGCGGCCGGCTGGGCCGCGATCTGGCTGGTCTTTTCGTCGGCGATGGCCGAAACGATTCATGTCTTTGGTCAGCTCCCGACCACCTATTCACTGGCCTTACTCCTAAATGCCTTGCCCTTCGCCTATTGCTGGATCGTTCGGGGCAAATTTTCAGATCTAGCCAAAGCCTGGGCATTGGTAGCCGCCACAACCGGCGCGCACCACGTGACGACCTTGTTTGGTTCGGTCTTTATCACCGCGCCGGTGCTGGTGTTGGCCCTGGTCGAGCGCTTTCGCACC
>JBBQBY010000142.1:0-14725 GCA_038318235.1 Caldilineales bacterium | reverse complement strand
GAATATGCGGCAATGCCATAGCGGCAGGAATAAATTCCGCGGCTGACCGTAAGAAGTGCCCTCCGGCACTAAATTCTCATTCGCTGAGGCGACTTGATACTGTCAGCCGCGGACTGTATTCCTGCTACTACAAAATGACTCGAGGAGATGCGCGATGGGCTACGTCGGTTATGCCGTCGAACTTTATTTTGATGCAGCGTTGACCACAGAAATTCGAGCATTGTGGGCTACGATTCATACCACCTGTGGCGGTGGGGCAGTTGGCGTTCATCCGCACATCAGTCTGGCAGTGGTTGAGACAGCGCAACCAGAAAACTTGTCACAGCTGGTCAAGACGTTCGCCCAGCAGAACGGGCCACTATCGATTATGCTGGATGCGATTGGCACGTTTCCGGGTGCAGAAGGCGTCGTCTATCTGGTGCCGGTTGTGACGTTAGATTTGCTCGAACTACATCGCGACTTTCACCAGCAGTTGGCGACCCACGCGCTGACTTCGTATCCCTATTATCGGCCTGGTCAGTGGATTCCACATTGTACCGTTGGCATTCAGCTGCCACCGGAGAAAATTGCCGCCGCGATTGATCTCTGTCGCGCCAGTTCGGTTTTCCAACGCGGCGATTTGTGGGCAATTAGCTTGATCGAATTGCCCGCCGTGCGCGAGCTTACGCGCTATCCACTAGCGGCCCCCTAAGCATAACTGCGCCAACAGGCAAATCATGCTAAATTCGCAACCATTGGAAGCAAAAATACCGCCTGTTCAGGCGTCGCGGCAATAAAATAAACTGATAACCGCCGGACATTCGTTTGAAATTTTCGAGCCGGCAAGTGATGAGGCCCGCTGATTGCCTGGTCAGCCAGGCTGATGGCTTCTATATGACAGCGCGACGTCGGTTGCGCCGGCATATAGAAGCCTTTTTTTGCCGTCATTTGAAGCAGCAACAGATTGATGATAACCTATTGCAGCGATAGTTTTAGCTTAATCTAGGCGCTTTTTTGCAACGAATTACACGAATTAAAGCAAAATCCGCTAAAGAACAAGCGTTCTGAATGGTAGGGGCGTACCCTTGTGGTCGCCCGTTGCAGGCCGACACGAGGCGCGGCCTACCGTAAAATCACGCGTTCACCCTGGTTTTGCTTTAATTCGTGAAAATTCGTGTAATTCGTCGCAACGAATTGCTTCTGGTTTGTCCAAAAGTAGGGAGGATGACAAAAGATGGCTCGCTTATCGCGCGCGTCCGCTTGGTGGAAAAACTCTAAAAAGCAACAGGTCAAAAAGTTTACCAGTTTGGCGCAAGCGCGCGCGCAACAGGCCGTGGATCGGGCCAAGCAGCGGGCCTTCCACCGACAAAGCTACCATGTCATCAACGAGTTATTTCATTTTAATGTTGGCGACTTTATGGCCTTTCTTAAAACCGCCGTCAAGTGGACATTATTAGGCAGCGCAGTTGGCAGCCTCGCGGGGACTGCTTCGGCAATTTTCCTGATTTCGCTGGCCTGGGCGACCCAAACGCGGCTGAACCAACCGTGGTTGCTCTATTTACTGCCACTGGCTGGTTGCGCGGTAGGCTGGGTCTATGCGAAGTTCGGCGGTACGGCGGCGCTGGGCAATAATTTGGTGATTGATGAGGTCAACAATAACCAATCGAAAATCCCGTTACGCATGGCGCCACTCGTGCTGGGCGGCACGATCATTACGCATCTGTTTGGCGGATCCGCTGGGCGCGAAGGTACGGCGATTCAGATGGGTGCCAGCCTTGCCGATAACTTGCAACGTTGGCTCCACCTCGGCGCCCCGGATCGGCGCTTGATGATTATGGCCGGCATCAGCGGTGGTTTTGGCTCGATCTTTGGCGTACCAGCCGCCGGTTTTGTCTTTGGTATGGAGGTGCAAAGTGTGGGGCGCATTCGCTATGAAGGCATGATCCCTTGCCTAGTAGCCGCTTATGTGGGCGATCTGGTCACACGGGTCTGGGGCGCTACGCATACCCATTATCCGACGATTGCGAATCTGGAAATCGCGCCGCTTTTGCTCTTAAAAGTTGTGCTGGCCGGGGTGATTTTTGGTGTAACGAGCATTTTGTTTGTTGAACTCACGCACGGCATCAAACAACTTATGCGCCAGATCAGCCGCTGGTCGCCGCTCTATCCGGTGATTGGTGGCCTGACGGTGATTGGCCTGACCCTGCTGTTGGGCACCCGCGATTATCTAGGACTCAGCCTGCCCCTCATCCAACAGAGTGTGAGTGGTGCGGGAGTTGCGTCCGATGCCTTCTTGTGGAAGTTAATTTTTACGGCGATTACGTTGGGCACCGGTTATTTGGGCGGTGAAGTGACCCCGCTGTTCGTGATTGGCGCAACCTTGGGCTATACGCTGGGCCATCTATTAGGCATAGACCCGGCTTTTCTGGCTTCGTTGGGTCTGGTGGCGGTCTTTGCCGGGGCCAGCAATACGCCGTTAGCCTGCGCGATTATGGGCATTGAGATCTTCGGCGGCGGTTCACCGCTTTATCTATTTCTGGGTTGTACGGTTGCCTATCTGGCCTCTGGTCATCGTGGCATTTATATCACTCAATCAATTGACTCTCCCAAGGCGCATGGCGTTGACGTGTTGGCGAATGAAAGCCTACAAGCGTTGACCATTCGACGCCGTGAGAAAAATTAGCGAGAGGATAGCGAAAGTTGTTGATTGAGGGCGGTCACAAGTGCGTAAAACACTTATTAACGGTATGATTGTTGCTGATACAATCGATGATTGCACAGTGGATGATTGTACAGTGGATGAGTAAAACTGACAGGAAATATAGATGGCCATTAACCGGCTGGAGCAACAAATCCAGTTTATTCTGGAAATTGACAAACTGAAGAGCATCTTGCGGCGCACGAGCTTGATCAACGAGGCGCGCCGCGAAAATTCCGCCGAGCACAGTTGGCATATTGCCATGATGGCCATTTTGCTGGCCGAACATGCCAACGAAGCGCTTAACCTGACGCATGTCGTCAAAATGTTGCTCGTGCATGATATTGTTGAAATCGACGCCGGCGACACCTTTGCCTATAGCGGGGTGAGCAAAGTCGATCAGCAAACGCGAGAGACGATTGCCGCGGAACGACTTTTTGGGCTTTTACCCAGCGATCAGGCAGCGGAGTTGCAGGCGCTTTGGGAAGAATTTGATGCGATGAGCACGCCCGAAGCCAAATTCGCCAATGCAGTTGACCGGTTGATGCCGATCCTACATAATTATCACAATCAGGGTGGCACCTGGCGCGAACATGGGGTTACGTTGGCAAAAATTGAACAACGGGTCAGCCCGATTGGCGATGGTTCCGTTGAGCTTGGCCAACTGACCCAAGCCCTTTTAGATGATGCCGTGGCGCGCGGCTTAATCAACTGATCAACCATGACCCAATTTCAGATTCGCCAGTGTACACAACTAATGTGCCGCTTTCGTTTCCCGGTAACGCCAGAGGATCGGATTGGCAATGCTTGCCCGCGCTGTGGTTCACCCATTCAGATCGTGATCGAGCAACCGGAAACTACGCCGATCAGCCTCATCGATCCGGCGCCGCTATCGCTGGCCTTGCATGTGCTGCTCGACAACGTGCGCAGCACCTTTAATGTTGGATCGATGTTCAGAACTGCGGACGGCGCTGGGGTGCAACAACTCTATCTCTGTGGCATTACACCGACGCCTGCGCATCCCAAAGTCGGCAAAACGGCCCTGGGCGCGGAACAGGCGCTTGCCTGGTCGCAACACAATAATGCTATCGATCTGGCTTGCAGCTTACAGGCGAAAGGCGCTACACTGTGGGCATTAGAAGACGGCCCCACCGCTGAATCATTGTTCCAACCGACCTTGCAGACCACCGTTGAGCCCGTTGTCCTGATCATGGGCAACGAAGTGACCGGCGTCGACCCCGGTCTGCTGGCCATATGTGACCGGATCTTGGCAATTCCTATGGGTGGCGTCAAACGGTCACTCAATGTGGCGACAGCTTTTGGCATTGCCATCTACGAGATCCGCCGACAACTGCAAGAAAAAAGTCAGCAAGAAAGAAGCAACCCTCTATGAGCCAACGATTGGCCAGAAAATCAGCCGCAGCGGATACCTTGGGCGTGATCGGTCTACCCGCCCCGATCAAAGAGTTAGCCGCCCAGCAATGGGACGCGATTGTGATTGGCGCTGGGCATAATGGATTAACCTGCGCCGCCTATCTGGCGCGTGCGGGTAAACGCGTGCTGGTGCTCGAAGCGCGGGAACGGATTGGCGGCGCCTGTACGCTAGAGGAGCCCTGGCCGGGCTATCGCATTTCGCCTTGCGCCTATCTGGCTGGCTTGTTACACCCGTTGGTGATTGAAGAATTGAACTTTCCGGCCTATGGCTATCACTGGACGCCCGCCTCCGCCGGCATGTTTGTGCCGTTTGACGACGGTTCGAGCATCCAATTCTGGGATGACGATGAACAGTGCGACGCCGAAATCGCCCGTTTCTCGCCACAGGATCTCGCCGGTTGGCGTGCGATGACCGATGTAAAACGCCGGGCGCGCAACGCGATCCGGCCCCCCGGTGAAGGTGACATGTGGATCGGGCGCGCGCCGACGCGGGCGATGATCGAGGAACGTCTACAAGGCGACCAGGAGGCGATCAACTTACTGTTTGAGTGGTCGATGGTTGAATATATCGAACAGTACCTGCAAGATGAACGGCTGCAATATGCGTTGCTCGGCCAAGGTGTGATCGGCACCAATGCCAGCCCCCACGATCCTGGCACAGCATCGATCCACTTTCATCATGCCTCAGGGCGGCTAGGCGGAATCCCAGGCATGTGGGGTTATGTCAAGGGGGGCATGGGCATGGTCTCGTTTATTTTGTGCGACATCGCCCGCGACGCGGGCGCGGTCGTGGCCGCGGGCGTCCCTGTGGCGCAAATTTTGCCCGGTGAAGGCGTGGAACTGATAGGCGGCGAACGCATCTATGCACCAATTGTTGTCTCTAACGCCGACCCGCAGGTGACTTTACGCTTATTGGGCAACGCCGTTGATCCAGCCTGGCAAGCCCAAGTTGCGTCGGTGCCGATTACGGGATGCACGGTCAAAATCAATGTGGCGTTGCATGAATTACCCAATTTTACGGCGCGGCCGGGCACGCGCGAACCGCACCATTTTGGTCAGATCAACATTCCTTTGACCAAACAGGAATGGAAAGATTATCCCGCGTTGGCGCAGGCCGGCCAGTTGCCGACGCGTTTGTGGACGGAACTTTACTTTCAGACCGCGCATGATCAATCAGTCGCGCCGCCAGGGATGCAGACAATGAGCGTCTTTGCACAGTACGTCCCCTACACCTTTGCGCAAGGCAGTTGGGCGACCCGGCGTGACGAAGTAGGTCGTTTGGCCATCGCCTCGATTGCCCGCCATTGCAGCAACTTGCCCGACGCGATTGCGCACATCGAAGTGATGGGGCCACCCGATATCGAGCAAAAAGTGGGTCTCACCGGGGGTCACATTTTCCAGGGCGAATGTCTGCCGGATTACATGTGGAGCAAGCGGCTTGATGCGCGCACGCCCATGCCGGGGGTCTTTCTCTGTGGCGCGTGTACACATCCTGGCGGCAGCGTGATCGCCATCAACGGGCGCAATGCGGCGATGGAAATTTTGCAGGGTGAATGGAAGTCATAACTATCGGTTCTTGTGCAAAACGCCCATATCGAGGTCGATATAAGTCGCATCGGTAATTGCTATAACAATATCTTCGTAGAGTGCGTGGGGCATCTTGAAAACACAACTGGATAAGGAGGATGATAGCCAGTTTTTGTGGGTAATGCAGCGTTGTTGGCGATCTAAAGGCAAAAAGCGTTATTTCATCATATAACTGATGCTTTTATCATACAACAGACCCTTTGACCGACGTTTGGTAGTATATCTTGGTTAGTTAGCCTACCCGATCTAGATGGATAGGCTTTTTAACCTTAAGGCAGTGACGTGATAAACGGCTTTGTGCGCTAACGTTGGAGGCGGGAATAATGAGGTTTCCACTGCTGAGTCACGTTCAACTCACGTTCAACTCACGCTGGTGTGCTACACTAGCAATAGCAGTCAAATAATGCAATCGTCAACTATATTTATCCAATGAAAGGAGTAACTATTCAGGCAGGACAATAGTCTACTTTATACAATATGCAGTGGAGACAATTTTGAGGGTTACAATATATAGGTTTTATACAGGCTAACAAGATAAATTTTCGTTCATTATGCGACGCTGTATTTGACTGATAACCACTACATATTGTGTTTTTCTAAAATCGCGATCCGCTATTTCGTGCCTGAATAGTTACCACTCTTCTTTGTCTATTCGGGGTTGAATACCCGAATCGGCTTGGTCAATACGCCCTTCTTATGGTTCGTTACGCTACTGACCTTGTTCGCTGCTTGTTTTGGCAAAGGGATTGCCTGTTGGGCTGCGGCGCGTTGGTGTGGTGAACCACAACGCGATGCCCTGGCGATTGGCACGCTGATGAATGCGCGCGGTCTGATGGAACTAATTATCCTAAACATTGGTTTGGAGCGTGGCGTTATCACGCCCTTATTGTTTACCGTAATGGTCATTATGGCGATTGTTACAACCCTAATTGCCTCACCGGTTTTCGGGTGGGTCTACCGGCGCAACCCAGCCCCAAGCCATGAAGATTTAGCTGTCTCTGGCGCTACCGTATGCCGCTACCGTATGATAAAGTTGCTAGCGCCTCTTGTTATTTAAGTTCTGTTATCGTATACCTTGTATAATTGTATACTCAGGTCAAAATGAAAGCCGAGCTTTGTTCTCATAGGCACCCGAGGTAGCGGCGGCCCTGTGGGCGACTACGAAGAAATATCAGTTTTCAAATTGATGCCCGTATAGATTTATTGATCAAAATATGAACATGCACTAAAAGGAACAACACAATGAACAACACAATGGATGTAGCAAGCCGTATTGACCAGTGGAATGAAGAATTCACCAACAACGCAAAAAAGCAACTCGAGGATTTAAGCCGGTTTAGCACCGAGACGCTTGAGTGGCTCATGATGGAACACTACCAGTTTTCATTCCGAAATTGTGAGTTTTTATCGACTGCGGCAGAAGCGACAACTCCATTCGACACCGACGTTGTCAAGCAGGAACTCATTCGTAACTTTAACGAAGAGAGTGGACATGCAGCCATGTATAAGGCAGCCCTCAAGAAAGTCGGCGCTGATGTCGACACCCGGGTAGAGTTTACACCCACCACCCGTTTCTTGGATTCGATTGGCGAGCTCTGCGTTCGCGAACCTTCTGCTGTGTTGGGGACGATGTTCGCCACCGAAACGGCTGCGATCTTCGAACACGAAGTATTTCGGGTTATCTCCGAAGAAGTCATTGCACGGCGAGAAGCAGGCGATAAAGGAAAGTCCTTGGTTGCCTTTCATGACCTACATCTCGATGGGGTCGAGCAAAGTCATAAAGATGAACTCGGGATCTTCCTGCGTGGTTTGCAGCCAGACCAAACTGTAGCGCCCAAGGCAGGAGATCGACCCACGATCAACCCGCAACAGGCGCTCGAGGGCGGCAAAGAAGCCATTGACCTAATGAAGCAGTGGTGGGTTGATCTTTTCTCGGCAATGAACGCGAAAAACAAGGCCCCCGCTCTGGCCTAACAGGCGTCAGACTGTTTTTACAAGACGCGAGGTTGCTCGTGTGGCCGGTTCGAGTGAATATGCTCGACGGCGCACGAGCAGACCTCGCTGCCTTCGAGAGGTGTACAGTTGAGTATAGCAGGATTACCAATGCCGAGTCAAGGCACATTTGACGGGCATCCAGCGACATCTACCATGAGAGTGCCGCGCGCATTGGAGATCGTGCTGAACGGGCCGGTTGGTCCGCAACGATTATGCGACGATACCATTGTGATGGATGAGGATGGTTGGTACCGAACCCTCACACCATCGTCCTCCTGGCCTGCTGCCAACGAGGTGCTCTTCTCGAACCTTGATGGGCGGAACCTGGATGGACAAATCGACGACCTCATCGCCGCGTATCACAGGCTTGGTCTCCCCTTAACATGGTGCGTCTATCCCTGGACGCAACCAACGGACCTTGGGCAACGCCTGCTCAAACGCAGCGCAACCCAATCGATCATTCGCGCTTTCCTCGGCAACACTGCCCTTCCACTTGAGCTAGTTGACGGCGTGGACGTTGAACAGATCGATCCCGCCTCAACAGAAGCGTACGATGCCTATATCAATGTAATGGCTTCGGGCTTTGAGCTTCCCGCGGACGAGGTGGCATTCAGACGCCGCCGCTATTATCAATTGAGCAGCGGACCTAAGCCAAGCATGCAACTGTTTATCGCGCGCTATCATGGGGCGATTGCCGGTTGCGCCGCCCTGGTCATCAAAGCAGACTCTGCCCATTCGACCGGACTCTATGTTATCCCGGCCTATCGAGCATATGGCGTTTTCCAGTCGCTTATCGCCGCTCACCTAGGAGTGCTGCGTGCCATGGGAATCTCGTTTGTCAGCGGCCACAGCAACGAACAGTCGGCACCCTGGATCGAACGTTTTGGTTTTAAATCTATATACACCTATAGCATTTATCAGCTCGATCCGCCATCGTCGGTTGGATGACGGCCATTATCTTACGCAACGGAGTCTTACACAACGGAGTCTTACGCAACGGAGTCTTACACAACGGAGGAATTCCATCCCTTGTCCAGCAAGCCATACGAAATTGTTATTGTAGGAGGAGGCGCAGCGGGCTTAAGTTGCGCGCTCTCTGCCGCAGCCGAAGGCGCAAACGTTGTGTTGTTGGAGAAAACAGCCGGACTGGGCGGCACGGTGCAACAAGCCCTGATCCACACCCTAGGCGGCCTGTTTGATGACCAAGGCAATTTTCTCAATCCAGGTCTACCCGCAGCGCTGACTGAACGCTTAGGCCACGCTTGTTCGCACACCCGAAAACGGCGTATCGGCAAAACCTGGGTCCTAAGTGTAGACCCATCGGTCTATGCGGTGGTGATCGCAGCGTGGATCAAAACGACGCCCAACATTAGCGTCCATTATCAAGCAAGGGTCACCCACGTTTCCATTGATGCTGGACGCATCGAACAGGTCAGGGTCACTTGTAACGGCGAGACCCACACTTTGCACCCGCACGCGCTGGTTGATACGACAGGTAACGCCAGTATCGTCCAGCAAATTGATGCGGGATTGGTGGCCGATGGCGTGGCTTTGGGCGGCTTTATCCTACAACTCCGCGGCCTTATGCCTGATGCCCTCCAGTTTCCAAAAGGCGTAGCGCGCTTAAGGCAAATTCGCAAGGCGGTTGACAACGGTGAACTGCCACCAGAATGCTCAACGGTGTGGCTCGATACTGGGGTTTACCCGGACGAGGCCTACGCCAAATTTAGCGTCACCCCAGCGGATTATGATGCGGGCCACATGAAGTGTGTTGCAAAACAACTGCTGGCTTTCCTGCAAGCATTACCGGATTTCACAGGGGCATTCATCCATCGCTATGGTCAGCTAGGCACGCGTGATGCCGGGCGCATCAAAGGGGAATATTGTCTGACGGAACAAGATATTAAAGCGGGCAAGCGCTTCGCGGATGTGGCTTGTCGGGCCTGCTGGCCGATTGAACATTGGCATCCTCAAACGGGAATCAGTCTGGAATACCTGCCGCCAGGCCATGATTATGACATTCCGTTGCGTAGTCTGAAGGTTGCCGGTTTTACAAATTTATGGGCAGCCGGCAAGTGTCTTTCCGCCGAGCCGCGCGCCCAGGCATCGGCCCGTGTGGTTGGCACTTGCTGGGCCATGGGTGAAGCAGTTGGCAAAAACATTGTGAATGTGTGACATGAAACTAAATCTAGCAAAGTGCTTTTTTCAAAAGGCAGAAGAACAACCGCATCATCCGCTTATGTTGGGGCAGGAAGCAGAGGAGAAGACGAGCTATGCTGAATTTCGTGATGAGATTCAATGCCTGGCAAAGCAGCTTAAGGCTGCTGGGGTAAAGGGTGGCGACAACATTGGGCTGCATTATAAGAGCGGGCGTGACTATGTTGCGTTCGTTTATGCCATCTGGGATTGCGGCGCTTGTGTCACCCCCCTGCCCTTTGAACTGACTGCGCCAGAAAAGCGACAAATATTTCAACATGTCCATATGGATGCGGTTGTATCCAGTGCAAACCACCTAAAACCACTGCTAGAATCGATCGACCCGAAAGGCTTGCCCCTCACAGCGAATGCGGTCTTTGCCAGTGTTGAACCCGTCTGCGCACCCCCACCCCAGTTGGCTGAAGTCAACGCGGCTTTTATCCGCTTTACATCTGGCACAACTGGCGATGCAAAAGGCGTGGTGCTGTCGCATGAATCCATTTATGAGCGGATTCACGCCGCCAATCAGGTCTTGCAGATCACTGAAAATGATCGCATCCTCTGGTTGCTGTCAATGGATTATCACTTTGCGGTCTCCATCGTGGCCTATCTGACGTTTGGCGCCAGCATCATCTTGCCCAAAAACAGTTTCGGCATCACGTTGCTCACGGCGGCGGCGCGCCACAAAGCCACCTTCATCTATGGTTCACCGACGCATTACAATATGATGATTCAAGATGACAGCGGGGCCGTGTTGCCACCTGATCTGCGCCTTACCATCGTCACCACCACCGCCTTGCGTGCCGAAATCGCCGCTGCCTTTTATGCGCGCTTCGGACGCATGCTCAATGAAACATACGGCATCATTGAACTGGGCTTACCGGCCATTAATGTGAGCCATGCGAAAGAAAAACAGGGTTCTGTCGGCAGGGTGTTGCCTGACTATGAGTTGCGACTTGACTGCTTGCCGGGCGAAGAGCAGGGCGAAATCACCTTCAGGAGCAAAGGGATGTTGGATGCGTATTATTCCCCCTGGAAATCCCGGGCCGCCATCCTCCAACAAAATGGCGGCTGGTTCAGAACAGGCGATCTGGGTAAGCTGGATGCGGACGGCTTTCTTTATATTGTGGGCCGCAGCAAAGATATGATTAGTATCGGTGGCCTGAAATTCTTTCCCGAAGAGGTGGAAGCCGTGTTGGAAAACCATCCTGCCATTCATGCTGCCTGTGTATTTGGCGTCCAGGAAGGGCAATGGGGACAAACTGCGCTGGCGCATCTGGTTCTGGCCGAAGGGCGCAATGCGCCAGATGAAAACGAGTTAAGAGCGTACTGCAAGCAATCTCTGGTCAGTTACAAAATCCCCGGGCGCTTCCAATGGGTTAAGCAGTTGACCTACACAGCAAGTGGAAAAAAGATCCGCAACTCAGAGAAATTAGTTCATGCTTAAATGAGAGAATTATGGAAATAGAACAAGCGCTGCGCAACTACATCATCAATGCCCGTTTCGACGAGCGGGCGCCCAAAAATTTTGATGATGACTACGACCTGATTGACTCAGGTACGATTGACTCACTGTTCATGATGGAATTGATCAATCACATTGAACAGCAATATCAGATTGAATTTGGGCTTAATGATTTGGTGCCTAAGTACTTTAGATCGGTCAATCGCTTGGCGGGATTCGTGAAAACCAAGCTGAAAGTCGAGGCAACCGCAAATGTTACTTGAAAAGTATGACATTGTGATCTGTGGTGCTGGACTTGCCAGTCTGACTTTGGCCTTGCAACTGAGAAATCGGCTGCCAGAAAAATCCATCCTGATCCTTGAAAAGGAAATGGGTCCCTTACCCGACGGAGCCCATAAGGTGGGCGAATCAACAAACGAAGGCGGAACGTATTTGCTACGCCAACTGGCCGGGCTTAAAGATTACGTTGAAGCGACCCATATAAAAAAACTGGGTCTGCGCTTCTTCGGGGCCGGTGGTCGCAAGGATGGTTTTGAAAAGCGCTTTGAGCTCGGCGATACAATCTTTGCGCGCAATACCTCCTATCAAATCGATCGCGGCGTTCTCGAAAACGATCTGCGTGGGTTTTGTCGCGACGCAGGCGTGCATGTGGAAGAAGGTGTACTTGTAAAAGATATTCAGTTTGGAGAACCCGAACATACCATCACGTTTGCTTATCCAGCGCAGGATAAAAAATCGACGGTTACGTGTCGCTGGGTCATTGATGCCATGGGGAGACGGCGTTTTCTCCAATCGAAACTTCATCTGACAAAGAAATCGAACCATAAGGCGAGTGCGTGTTGGTGGCGCATTCAGGGGGACTTCGATGTTTCCGAAATGGTGGCCCAGGAAGAAACCGATTGGCACGCGCGTGTCATCCCCAGACGCTGGTATTCGACCAACCACCTCTTCGGCGCAGGATACTTTATCTGGATCATCCCACTCTGCTCGAATATGACGAGTGTTGGTATCGTAGCCGATGAAGCCGTCCACCCGGTGCGCGACCGAAGCTCCATGGAAACCACATTAACGTGGCTGGCCGAGCATGAACCGAGTCTGTTTGACTTTATCAAGCATGAAAATCCGCTCGATTTTCTGGTCCTGAAAAATTTTGCGCATACAACGACACAAGCGTTTTCGGCGGAACGCTGGTGCTGCATCGGTGAAGCCGCTGCGTTCACCGATCCCCTGTATAGCATGGGCGGCGATTTGATTGCGATTGGGAATCGTATTACCACGCACATGATTGAACTGGATGCGACGAATTCGTTGACCGAGGAGACCGTGGCCTGGTACAACAAGATCTATTTATGTGTGGTTGAGACAATGACCGATCTATTTACCAATATGTACCCAGCCTTCAGCTCTGACGACGTGATGCTGCTCAAAGTCATGTGGGATGTTGCCTGGTATTGGGGATTTTTATCCCAACTCAGCATACAAGATTTCTTGTATGCTGAGCATCTTTTGCCGCAGTTGTTTGATTTGACCATCCGGCTACGAACAGTGAACGCCCAGGTGCAAGCTACGCTGCGGACCGCCGCGGCCACCAATCGGGTGAATACCGTAAAATCAGGCTTCTATAATTTCGGTGGTATTTCAAGCGTCACCGATTTGCGCGCGAAGGTGACAGAGAAAAAAGGGATTGGCGAGATCGAAGCGAACATCCAATTTCTGGAGCAATTTGCCGCGACATTGTGCTGTTTCGTCGCGAATGATGCGCGCGAACCCCTATCACCGACGCAAGGCGATGACGCGGTTGACTCGTCATTGCTGGGAAAGCTGCCATCATATTTAACGCCGATCGAGCATGTGATATTTGATCAACCCAGGCATGTGAAGCAATCATCGAGGTAACAAAGTACATCTTATGAGTAACAAAAATCGATCAGCGTTGGATAGTTTATGCAGTCCTTCTCTAATCCAAATGCAACCGAATCTATTCGCGGCACAATTCGATTTGATGAAGATCGTTCCTGCGCGCTTCATTCTAGAAAATGCTTTAGCGACTGGCCTCTTAAAAGAGGGCGGTCTGGTGGTTGAGAGTAGCTCCGGCACATTTGCCCTGGGGCTGGCCATCGTCTGTGCCAATCTTGGTTTGCGCCTGTCGCTCGTAACCGGCCAACTGGAAGAGTCGCTTGAGTGGCGTTTACGCCATTTGGGTGCGAGCATTGAAAAAATATTCAGTGGCAAAGGGTATATGGGTGGTATCCAACAAAAAAGACTGGATCGACTCAGTCAAGTTATAGCGGATAACCCCGGGGCATTCTGGCCGCGCCAGTACGACAATCCACTTCATCCGGTTGCCTATGCTTCACTGGCCACTTCGATAGCTGACTCGATTGGCAAGATCGACTTTCTCGTTGCATCGGTAGGTAGCGGGGGATCAATTTGTGGGTTTGCGCGCGTGTTGCGCGCAAGAAACCCTGATCTGTCGGTGATTGCCGTCGATCACAATCTTTCTGTGCTGTTTGGTCCAACATCAGGAGAAGCAACCCCCTTATGTCGGGAATGTTATGAGCCCTTGCTTGGGATGGGTTCTGATATCGTCATTCCCAATGTGGACCACACGCAGTGTGATGAAGTTCATTGGGTTCCTGTCGCGAAAATGATTAACGCGATTCATCACATGCACAGCCATTATGGACTTCTATTGGGTCCGACAGCCGGTGCGGCTTACACAATTGCCGATTGGGTTGCTAGTTCAAATCCAGGCAAAACCGTTTTCACGCTTTTTCCGGATCACGGAATCCGTTACGTTCGGACTGTCTATAATGGAGAATGGCTGAATACACGTGCGGAAGAATTGAAGAGAAAGTGGTCGCATCCCACCGTGGTCGCAAGCCCAACGGAAGTGGGTAGCGACTGGGCGTACTTTCCGTGGGGGCGGCGTAGTTACCGTGAAGTACTCGGACATGGTCCCGTTTCCAGGTAAAGGATTGTTATGTTTTCCACGGAAATTCCGACAGTAGATTTCTTGCCACGAGTCAAGCATCCAGACTCCCCCCTTCTGAAAGAGGGCGTAGGCATTGCGCACGGTACATTCGGCGAATTACTACAAGGTAAATTGCCGGGTGATAATAACCATTTCCTGGTGACACTGCCCATTCATAAATTTTCCAGAGCGGTGTTCACGCCTAATGGGTCCTCAAACCGGATAACCGTCTCCCCCCCTACTAAATCAAAGTCACTAAAACTTGCCCAAAAACTCGTCGACCACTATAAGCTCTGTATTGGCGGTCATTTGTCTGTCGAAAGTGAGCTGCCAGAAGGCAAGGGATTGGCCAGTTCATCAGCCGACCTGATTGCCACAGCACATGCCCTGGAAGCGA
>JBBQBY010000141.1:0-14728 GCA_038318235.1 Caldilineales bacterium | reverse complement strand
GTCGCGCCATCAGTCGTGTGCGGTTCGCTGGAAATTTCCAGCGGCAAGCGGCGCACTGTCCGCAAATTCGGCGTGATCTGTTCGCCATATTCGCCATCACCACGCGTAGCGCCTAGCACAAAGCGGCCATTTTCGTAGTAGGGAGCCTCACCCCCGGCCCCTCTCCTGAAACAGCGCTTTCGTTCAGGAGAGGGGCCGCCTACAGGGCGCGGGGGTGAGGCTCCTACCTAATTTCACTTTTTCTAAACATATGACTGAACTTTCAAGCCTTCCTCCTGAAGAATTAAACGCGGCTGACGCGAATACCGTGCAAGCGCGCGTCGAAGAATTGCGCAAAACCATTCGTTATCACCAGCATCGGTATTATGTGCTTGATGACCCGATTCTCAGCGATACCGAATTTGACGTACTTTTTCGTGAATTACAGACGTTAGAAACAACCCATCCCGAATTGCGCAGTGATGATAGCCCCACGGTGCGTGTCGGCGGTGTTTTGAGTGAGCGTTTTGAAAAAGTTCGTCATCCGACCGTTTTACTCAGCTTAGCCAACGCCTTTAGTCAGGCGGATCTGCACGCTTGGCGTGAACGGGTCAAACGCTTTTTGCCGGAGAAGCGGCGGGTGGAATTGGCCTATGGTATCGAGCCCAAATTTGATGGCTTGACGGTTGTGCTCCACTACGAAAATGGCCGCTTTGTGCTAGGCGCTACGCGTGGTGATGGCGAATATGGCGAACAGATCACGCCGAATTTGCGGACAGTGCGCCGCTTGCCGCTGGAAATTTCCAGCGAACCGCACACGACTGATGGCGCGACGCAAAGCGAGCAAAAAGTGCTGCCACCGTCCCGTTTGGTGGTGCGGGGCGAAGTGTATGTCGACAAAGCTGATTTTACGCTTTTTAACGAGAAACAAGTGGCGGCCGAGGAGCGCATCTATGCCAACCCGCGCAATTTTGCCGCCGGTAGTCTGCGTCAGTTGGACAGTGCAATTTCGGCAACGCGCCCGCTCAAACTTTGGGTCTATCAGATTTTGATCTTGGAAGGCGAAGCCAATCCACCCACAACCCAGCAGGAGAGCTTGGCCTATCTTGCGCGCTTGGGCTTGCCCGTCTGTCCCGCTGTGCGCTATTTTGCAGATCATGCTTTCGAAGAATTGATGAGCTATGTGAATGAATTCGGCGAGCGGCGCTTTGAACTGCCCTATGAGATTGATGGGCTGGTGCTCAAAGTCGATTCGTTAGCACTGCAAAGCTTGCTCGGTTATACCGGCAAGGACCCGCGCTGGGCGATTGCGTATAAATGGGCGGGCGTCGAAGCGGTGACAACATTGCTCGATATTGTCGTCAATGTGGGGCGCACCGGTGTGATCACACCCAACGCTGTGCTTGAACCTGTGCAGATCACCGGGGTGACCGTGCGCAACGCGACCTTGCATAATGAAGATTATATTCGGGATCTGGACATTCGAATTGGCGATCAGGTCGTTATCAAGCGGGCGGGCGAGGTCATTCCCAAAGTGTTGCGCCCGCTGGTGGAAATGCGCACGGGCAACGAACAGCCTTGGCAAATGCCTGCAACTTGCCCGGTTTGCGCGCAATTGTTGGTGCGGGCGCCCGACGAAGCGGCGACGTATTGCGTCAACAGCGCCTGTCCGGCGCAATTGGTGCGGGCTGTCGAACATTTTGTGGCGCGCTGGGCGCTGGACATTGACAGTTTCGGTTTTAAGCAAGCTGAATTGTTTGTCCAGAAAGGCTATATTAAAGATCTGGCCGACATTTATCATTTGCCCTGGGATGAAATTTTGCAACTGGAAGGTTACAAAGAAAAGCGCCTGGAAAAGTTGCGCGCCGGCGTTGAAGCCAGCAAAGATCGTCCGATCCAGCGCCTGTTGATGGGCTTAGGCATTCGTTTTGTCGGCGGCACGGTAGCCGAACTTTTGATGCAGCGCTACGCCAGTTTAGAGACCTTAATGCAGGCCACTAGCACCGATTTGAGTGACATTGAAGGCATCGGACCACGCATTGCGGAAAGCGTGGTCAAATATTTCTCGTTGGACCCCAATCGGGTGCTGATTCAGAAATTTGCCGCGGCGGGTGTCCGCGTGGCCGAGGAACGCACTGTGACGCCGATCTCTGCGGCGCAGCCATTCGTGGGACTTACCTTTGTCGTCACCGGCACGTTGCCCACCTTTACGCGTGACGAAGCGCAAGATTTTATCAAAGCGCACGGTGGCAAGGTGGCCAGCAGCGTGAGCAGCAAGACAAATTATGTCGTGGCCGGTGAGAATGCAGGCAGCAAGCTAACCAAGGCGGAGGCCTTGGGGGTGGCTGTTTTATCTGAAGCGGCGTTGCGCACACTGGCCAGTGTGGAATAGGGAATAGATCAACTGACATGAGCACCGATACGCTTACCTATCGCAACCCGGCACATTTGGCGACCACGGTTGATGCGTTGCGCAATGGTCAACATAGCCTTTCGCTCTATTTAGATCAGATGAATAGACGCATGGCACAAGTGGAGCCGCACGTCCAGGCCTTGTTGCCTGAACCGGATCGCTTGGCGCGTTTACGCGCCGACGCCAATCAATTGCGCGCCCGATATCTCAACCCAGCGACGCGCCCACCGCTGTATGGCGCGCTTGTCGGTGTCAAAGATATTTTCCATGTGGATGGTTTTGTCACGCGGGCAGGTTCGCAAGTGCCACCAGAATTGTTCGCTGGGCCAGAAGCGCTTTGCGTCCAACAGTTGCGCGCGGCGGGCGCACTGATCTTGGGTAAGACGGTGAGCACAGAGTTTGCCTATTTTGAACCCGGCCCTACGCACAATCCGCATAACCTGGCGCATACACCGGGCGGCTCTAGTAGTGGATCGGCGGCGGCCGTGGCGGCGGGCTTGTGTACATTGGCGCTGGGCACGCAGACGATCGGTTCGGTGATCCGGCCAGCGGCGTTTTGTGGCATCGTTGGCTTTAAGCCCAGCTTTGACCGAATTGCGACGCAAGGCATCGTCTATTTTTCGCGGACCGTTGATCATGTGGGATTGTTTACGCAAGATGTCGCGGGCATGGCGTTAGCGGCCTCGGTGCTTTGCCGTGATTGGCAAGCTCCGCCTGTGTCCGAAAAATTGCCTGTGCTGGCGGTGCCTGAAGGTCCCTATCTGGAGCAGACGGAGCCGGAAGCTCTCCTTGAATTTAAACGGCAGCTGTATGCATTGGCCGAAGCTGGTTATCCTATAAAACGGGTGGCGGCCCTGCCCGAGATTGCGCAGTTGAACCAACTCCATCGCCGCCTCTGTTTTGCCGAGTTTGCCCAGGAACATGCGGCAATCTATGCCAAATTTGCGCAGGATTATCGTCCGCGCACCCGTGAAGCGATTGAAATTGGCAAAACTGTCAGCGCGGATGAACTAGCCGCGGCGCGCGCCCATTGTGGCCAGTTGCGTGCTGCGTTGCAGGTCCAAATGGACGAAATTGGTTGTGACCTCTGGGTTTGTCCATCCGCCACTGGACCGGCGCCTGTCGGGATCCATGCCACAGGTGATCCCAACATGAATCTGCCTTGGACGCACGCCGGGTTGCCAGCCCTCACCGTGCCCGCAGGACGGGCGGCGAATAACCTGCCTTTAGGCTTGCAAATGATTGCTCGCTTCGGCGCTGATGAGCGCTTGTTGAATTGGGCGCAAGGCATCGTTGCGGTCTTGGCGTAGACGATTGACGGTGTATGGGATTAGGAATTACGATTTTTGATTGACGATTGACGAGGTTGTCGTGACGACATAGGTGTTTCTGCTTTCTGCAAAGAATCGCCGAAAGCAGAAGTAACTGCGCGGTCGAACCAACTTCGTCAATCTTTTACCCCTACGCTTCCTTGTGCACTGGTTCACCCAGCGTTTGCAGCAGACGGTTCGCCCACGCAAACATCGCTGCGACATGGGTGAGATCAAGGATCTCAAGATCGTTCAACCCCACAGCGCGTAATGGCGCCAGATCCGCGGCCACCATCGCATTGGGGGCGTGCGTCAGTTTTACACAATAATCGACAATCGCTCGTGAACGAGCATCGAGCGCTGTGTCCACCCCTTCGTCAAAAATGCGCTGAACGACTTCAGGATGTTTGGTGAGTTGGGCGTAGCGCTGGGCATGGACCGAGGCGCAATAGACACAGCCGTTAATGCGCGAGACGGCGACACTCGCTAGCTCACGGTCGGCGCGCGCAAGGCCTTTTTGTCCATACATCACCGCATTGAACAGCCGCGATCGTTCGCGTAAGGCGTCGACATCGTGGACCAAGAGCAAGTAGTAAGGCGACGTTTTGGCCGTCGGCGTGCTCTCTTCCAACACCGCAATTTGCTCTGGGGTCGCGGCTGCGATATCGATGGTATCAAGCCAGGCGTTCCAATCCACCGGATCAATGGTAAAACTCCGTTGCACTGTTGTCATTTTGCCTCCGCCAGCAATTGTAGACCCACCAGTGTGCGCACTTGAAAGCTCATAAAGGCGATCAACTGGGCAACCGTGACAATATCGCGCACGCTCAGACCATTGGCCTGCAACGTTTCCACTTCCTGTGGGGTAGCCGCCCGTGGCTCGTTGGTCAACAGATCCACATGGTGCAGGATTGCAGTTTCGCGCGCTGTGAGTCCGTTGCCCGCGGGAAAATGCTCGACGGCCTCAACGGTGGTCGCCGGCACGTTTAATTCCGCAAGCTGTTGGCGATAATGCTCCCTCAGCGATGGGCTGGCGTTTAGAATGGCTACCCGCAGGGCAATTAGCGCACGCTCGGCGCGACTAACCCCCGCTAAATCAGTTGGGGCGAGCAAGGCGTCATAGCTACCCTGAGTGTAGCGTGTCACGTCGGCGCGCCGGGCGCGCAGTTCGGCCAGCGCAGAATCTGGTTGAATACCGGCCAGTTGATCGAGGATGTCCGGCATCGCAGTGTCGGCTTGTAGTCGTTGTGGCATATGTTTCCTTTCCTGTTAACCCGTGCCATGCGCACGTTGGTCAGATTAGCCAAGCCGTTCGCGCACGGCGCGAATAATGGTCTCGTTCTCTGGGAAACCGCCATCGCGGTACATAGAATGCACCAGATCGTCGTTGATCACAACGTCGAAGGCGCCATCTTGCCACGGGATGATTTCGATCGAGGCCAACTCGTGAATGAATTCATGCATCAACGCCGACGTGAGCGCTAGGGTCTGAGGTTCGTAGCCGCATTCAGCGCAATAAGTAATGCTAACCTTAGTCTGACCTTTCGTCACCGTCTGGGGAGGACTGACAATCGGTCCTACCTGCGGTGCGTTTTGTTGCATGGCTGCGGTTTTCTGGGCAACGCCAAGCTCAATGATCGCACGCAGGTCGCGCACAACCTCGTGATCGGCAAGGGCGCGATTCTCCTCGCGAAATGCTGCGGACGCCTGTTGCAGGCGCGCCCGCGCCTCTTCGGATAACTGTGCGGGTGGCGTGTCGGGTGGAAAGGCCGAGAGCAAGGGGTCGTAGGTAAACAGATCGCTGCGCATCTGAGCTTGCAGGGTTGTAATGTGCGCTGGGCGCTCGATCCAGTGGCCAAGCTCATGAAAGGTTGCGTCAAAGAAGACGAAGACCGGAATGGCCCGAAATTGACCCTCTTTGAGATATTGATCGATCAGATCAAGGTTCTGATCGCGTAAGAAGATCCGTAGGTCGAGCTGGCCGCTCTCGGCGGCCAGTCGCGCAAGCACGGGTAAATTGTTGATCACATCGCCGCACCAATCCTCAGCGAGCACCAGCACATGTAGAGGCTGGGGAAGCTGGGTGAAAAAGGCGAGATCCTCGTCCGTAAACGTTACCGTCTGTTGATTGGCCTCCAAACGCTCACGGTTGCGCGTCATCTGCGCTTTATACGCTTCGTAGGTGAGACCTTGCTCAAAACGTTCCTGTGCTACAGCCATGGTGATTCCTTTCAATCCAGTTAGACAATGCTTCACGTAATCGATAAATATGTTGGTTGTGCTTCCCTTGCTGGCTCGCTCGTTTGCTCCTTTCTTGCGTTTGCCCTAACAAATCCGCGTAGACTCTATTATACAGTAAGCGCGCCGATTATAAAGTAATTTCAGTTTATGACCGCCAACGCTATCTCACTTAATAGACGAAATTACCATTAGTACATGAGTACTAGCTGCCAAACCCAAAGATCAGTATTTTAGCTGATGACAGTAAGGCGCGCATACGTAATAATCCTAGTGTTGACGGAGTGAAAGCTTATAGTAAGGTTTGTGTGGGTTATCGACACGCATAACAAAGAAATCACAAAACGAAAGCATTGCGGGCCAAATTGTGGGACCGCAGCACAGGTTACATCGCTCTCCCTAGATCCAACATGTCATTCCCCTGATGCAAGCCTCGCGTCTTTTATCAGACAATTTTAGTTTGTACTATCCGCCAAAAATATCTGTTTTTAGACATGGTTTGTCATAAAACCGCAATCTGCATGGTGAGCCCTATGTCCTATGAAAGCTATACAAGCTGGAAAACTAAACCAATCAAAGGCGATATTCTCTTGTCGATTGTTGTGCCCGCCTATAATGAAGAAGTACGGATTGTGCCGACGATTGGGGCGATTACCTCTTATGTGTGCGATTTAGGCATTGCCTGGGAGTTGATTGTCGCCGATGATGGCTCGAAAGATCAGACGGTCGAACTGATTCAAGCACAGAAATTTGCCAATTTACAGTTGCTCAAGGCACCCAAAAATGCGGGCAAAGGTAACGCTGTCCATCGCGGCATGTTGGCCGCGCGCGGTCGCTATATTCTCTTTGCCGATGCCGATAATTCGACGCCGATCGAAGAGATATCCAAATTATTAGATAAATTAGAGCACGAGGGATATGACATCGCGATCGGTTCACGGGTCGCCGCCGGCGCTGCCGAAGGGCATAAATCCTTTTTGCGCCATCTGCTGAGTTGGGGGCTGCGCTGGATTGTGCGCAATATCTTTCGGATTGGCGTGCGTGATACCCAGTGTGGTTTCAAAATGTACACGCGTGAAGCTGCCCAACGCCTCTATCAGGCCCAGACGATTATGGGCTTTTCTTTTGATTTAGAAATTCTCTATTTAGCCTCAAAATGGGGCTATCGCATTGCGGAAGTCCCCGTTGCCTGGGTGGATGCCCCAGGATCAAAGGTAGACACCTCTAAAGAAGTAAAGCGATTTCTGCGCGATCTATTTATCATTAAATGGAATGACCTGCGAGGGGTTTATGCAAAGTCGTAAGTTACGCATTGGGATTGTCACCACCTATCCGCCGGGCGCAGGTTCGTTGAATGAATATGCCTTTCATTTTGTGCATGCGCTCGAACAAAAGCAAGAAGTGGCCGAAATTAGCTTATTCGTGGATCAGTTACCCCCAGGTCAACAGTATGATCTGCATCAGAGTGGTCTGCATCCGACTAATGGCGCGCCAGACGTCGCCACTGTGACCGCCGCCGCCAATGGCTGGAAGACTCCCCTGCGGTTTGTGCCTTGTTGGCGCTTTAACAGTAGCTTGAATAGTTGGCACATTTTGCGCGCCGTACAGCAGTGTAAGCCGGATGTTGTCCTCTTTAACATTCAGTTTGCCAGCTTTGGTGACCGCAAAATACCGGCGGCGTTAGGCTTAATGACCCCGGCGCTCTTGCGTTTGTTCGGCGTGCCCACCGTGGCACTCCTGCACAATATCATGGAGACGGTGGATCTAAAAAGCGCTGGATTTAACTATAACCCGCTGATCGAACGGCTCATTCGCTTGATTGGCTGGATTGTGACCAGTATCGTGCTGCGCGCCAATCTTGTCGCGGTGACGATTCCGAAGTATGTCGAAATCTTGGAAAAACGCTATGGCGCGCGAAATGTGTTGCTCGCCCCGCACGGGTCCTTTGCCAGTGAATCGACGCCGCCCTCCTTTGATCTGCCGGACGGTCCGCTCCAGATTATGACCTTTGGTAAATTTGGCACTTATAAACGCGTAGAAACGCTGGTAGAAGCTTTCCATCTGCTGCAAACCAAGCATGATGCCGCTTTAGAATTGGTGATTGCTGGCACCGATAGCCCGAATGCCCCCAATTATCTCGAAAATATAGCGAAACAATATGCGAATGTGCCAAATGTCCGTTATACCGGCTATGTGCGCGAAGCGGATGTGCCGCACATTTTTGGTGAGGCCGCCGCCGTGGTCTTCCCGTATTCCAGCACAACCGGCAGTTCCGGGGTGCTGCATCAGGCGGGTGAATATGGCAAAGCCGTAGTCTTGCCGCGCATTGGAGATTTAGCTGAGCTAATTTCGGAAGAAGGCTATACCGGCGAATTTTTTGAACCGAATAATGCGCAAAGTCTAGCTGACGCGATTGGCTATATCATCGATGATCCCGAACGGCGCGTTGAGATGGGGCGCCAGAATTACTTAGCTGCTCAGGGTTTACCTTTGTTGGAAGTTGTTGATTGGTATCTATTGCATATCGAATCGCTATTAAAAAAATGAGGAGGTATTTATGGAGGCGCAAAGTCGGCATATCAATGCCGTGCAAGTAGTCGAATTTCAGGGGCGATTGGATGCTCACCAGGGCAAGCAAGTGGACCAAAAATTATCGGAAGTGAGAAATTCTAGCAACCAAACCGTTGTAAACTTAAGTAAAGTGCACTTTATCGACTCAACGGGGCTATCTGTCTTGGTCAAAGGGGTGAAACATCAACGTGAACAAAATGGCGACCTGGTGCTGTGTGAACTGCAACAGCCAGTGCGCATTATCTTTGAACTAACACGCCTCGATCGAATGTTCCAAATTTACTCGACGGAACATGAGGCCATTCAGGCTTTTCAATAGATACTTATCTCGTGGATTATTCATTTCTCACCATTGTTGTTGATCTGCATGAAGCTGTCTTACGCGAACTGGCTGCCGCCTGGATCGATACTGGCGCACAAGCTGTCTACATCACGGATCACGCCGAAGTCATTATCAGCCAGTGGCCATCCCGGAAAATGGCGGTCTGCTCAGCTGGATCAGCGGCCATTGATTTGAATGGTGAGTGTATTGGTCGCCTGCATCTATGTGGTCAAGTGACAGATGCCATGCAGTTACGCCTAGCCTGCGATGCGCGTTGGTTGAGCGAGATCGTTCAGATGGAATATGAGCTGGAAAAGATGACCGCCGATCTGATCGACCAGCAAGATCAATTGATGGCGTTGCATCAGTTGGCGCAAACGACACGCGTGGATAACGACATTCAACAAAACCTGACGGATCTGGCGCGGATCGCTTCGCAACTGCTCAAGACCGAAGACGCCTTTATGGTGCTGCAAACCGAAGGCGAAGCACCGTTGCCGGTCATGTACCCCCTGCGCGCCTGGTGGAAAGAGATGTGGCCGATGTTGCTCAACGAATTGGCGCAAACACCAGACAAAAAACAGTGGCTGCTGCACCAGAACGATGGCTTGCTGGCACGGCTGGCATTACCAATTCGCAACCTGCTTGTCAAAAAGATTGTGGTGCGGCCCGGTATCTCGTTGATCTTAGGGGCGGCTAATAAAATTGGGGGAGATTTTCATGCACCTGATCTCAAACTTTTCAGTACGATTGCGGAGCCGGCTGGGGCAAATTTAGAAAACGCGATCCTGCATCGGGAAATGTTGGATCAGGCTCGGCTCCAAACCGAAATGGAGCTGGCCAAGCAAGTCCAGATGCGCCTCTTACCGCAGCATACACCTAAGATCCCAGGGCTTGAATTGGCGGCACAATCCTGTCCCGCTTTCCAGGTTGGTGGCGATTATTATGACTTTATCCTCGGCCAAGGCGATTTGTTGACGTTTACGCTAAGTGATGTTTCGGGGAAAGGGATGCCAGCCGCGCTCTTAATGACGATGTTGCGCACCGTATTACGCGGCAAAGCCAACGAAATGACCGTGGCCGCGCCGGAAGTATTGCTGAGTATTACGAACGAAAGTTTGTATGACGATTTTTCCGAAGTCAATATGTTCGCCACTGTCTTTATCGGCCAGTACGATTACGCTAAGCATATTCTTTATTATGCCAATGATGGTCATGCACCGGTGATTTATCGGCCGGCCGCAGGCGGGGCTGTTCTTTTGCCCGCCGATGCCCCACCCTTAGGCGTTTTGCCGATCAGCCTGGCCGAACGGCAAGTGCTCGCGTTTCAGCCGGGTGATTTACTTGTCGTTACCAGCGATGGCTTTAATGAAGCGGAACGCAAAGATGAAGAGATGTTTGGCTATGAACGATTGTTGCAACTCGTCGATCAATTAGCCGCCCTTCCCGCTACAGATTTGATGAGAAATATGTTCGCGGCGATCCAGAATTTTTCTGGAGGCCATCCTCAATCTGACGATCAAACTTTGCTAATTCTGCGAAGGATGGAGATTCAATGAATCATCAAGCTAGTCGGGAACTGTCTCACCTGTTAGACGAAGTCAATACAAATTCACCGAGCGATCCAACTTTGGCGCTAACACCTGACGGATCGGCTGCGGCCGCAATTACGCTTGATATTCCGGCTGAAGTGCAGTATGTCAATATCCTTGGCGCCTGCGCCTGTGCCTTTCTCGCCAATCTAAAGCAACTGGCAGAGCCGGAAATAACGCTTTATAACCTTGAACTGGCGATCCAAGAAGTCAGCGTGAATATTGCCACGCATGCCTATGCCAATTCGCGGGGCCGAATTCATATGTCGGCGATCCTTTCGCATCAGCCGTTGAAGATCACCATTCTGTTGCAAGACACCGGCGCCTCTTTCAATCCGGCTGTGGTGCCACAACCCCACTTTGGCGAGCTCCAGGAACATGGTTATGGCCTATTTTTAGTGACACAATTGATGGATGAAGTTGAATATAAACAAATTGATGGTGGAAGTGTGTGGAAGCTAATCAAAAATTTGCCCGTAAGCGTGAACTCATAATGGTACAGGAGGTCAACAACATGACCAATCAAATGAATATTGCCATCCACGAAAATATCGTTCGCATCGTCACCATTGCCCCGGAAGGTCGTCTGGATGCCTTTAGCGCGCCAAAATTTCGCGAAAAAGTCCTCGGTTTGATCGAGAGCGGTGTCAAATATCTGGTGCTCGATCTGAGCCAAACGCCTTTTATGGATAGCGCCGGGATGGCTGCCCTGGTCAGCGCCTTGAAACAGTGTCGGCAACACGGTGGTGATGTCCGTATGGTCTGGCCGCAGGCTGAGCCAGTGAAACGGATCCTTTCGTTGACGAAATTTGATCGTGTCTTTGCAATGAAAAACTCGGTGGAAGAGGCTGTAGGTTCCTTCTTAGGCGCCATCAAAGCATAAAGGATCCAGTAGGTGCGTGCTTGTAGCCGCACGTGCTGCGTATACCCCAATGGTGCGGCTACAAGCACGCACCTACGCATGATTTTGTTCGGCAAACGCTGGATCCTTATTTTATTGACATGGCCTAAGTGGCCTTGCCGGATGTTTGCGTATCTAGGCTATAGGCTCGGCAATCGGGGCAAGCGAAGTACGACCGAATGCTAACCAATCGCACCGATTAGGCACGCAGAGAAATAAAGATTTAGGGAGAGTAAAAACTATGGCATCGATCTTAATTGTCGACGATTATGTGGTGACGCTGCGCATTCTTAGCACGCAGCTTCGTAAAGGCGGCTATGAAGTGGTAACGGCCGGGAGTGGCAAAGAAGCGATCTCGCAGTTAAGCCAACGAAATTTTGATTTAGCCATTGTTGATATTGCTATGCCCGAAATGGACGGTATCACCCTCTTGGAAAAATTGCGCAAAGAGCTTGGTCAAGTATCCCTGCCGATCATTATGTTGACGGCCAGCGCGCTGGATGAAGATCGCGCACGCGCTCAACTCGCGGGGGCAACCGACTTTTTGACTAAACCGATCAGTTCTTGGGAACTATTGGATGTTGTCCAGCGGCAGCTGGCAAAAACTTACGTCAATTAGCCTTATAGACCACAGGGAGAATCCTCGTGCTTGAAACGCAGCCTTCTGACCGCCTGGATGACGCACCGATGGTCAAGCCGATGCCGTGGTTCGCGCGGCGCATGGCGGCCAATACCCTGTTGACGAGCAGCGCGCTCTTCTTCATCAGCACAACGATGGTCAACGGTGGCAATTATCTGTTTAACTTGCTGCTGGGGCGTTGGTTGGGGCCGGCCCTATTTGCCGATGTCAGTATTATCATCACCCTCTTTCTCTTTCTCACTTTTATTACTGCTGGCTTTCAGCAGACCGCGGCGAAATTCGCCGCGGTCTATAGCGCGGAAAATGCGCCAGAACGGCTTGTTGCCTTGCGCCGCTGGTTGAACCGCCGTTCTTGGGTGATCGGCGCGCTTTGCTTTCTGATCGTCGGTGGCGGGGCGCCTTTTTGGCAAACCTTCTTCCATACAACATCACCCTGGATCTTTGTGATCTTTGCCTTTGGTCTGCCCGTCTACTTTGTCCAAGGCATTGATCGTGGCATTCTGCAAGGCCAAATGCGTTTCGGCAGTCTGGCGGCGAGCTATCAAGCTGAAATGTGGGTGCGCTTGCTAATCGGTTTGCTGCTCGTTGGCCTGGGGTGGGCGGCGTATGGCGCGGTTTTCGGCTTGACGCTATCTCTAGTGGCCACTTGGTGTGTTTCGCATTATGCGCTGCGCAATTTGCGAACGAATCGAGCGCAAACAAGCACTGCTGCTCAGGAACATACCTTTTCGCCAACCGAGCAACAGGCTCTGCTTGCCTTTGCGTTTCCCGTGTTGATGGCCGAGACCAGTCTGATTCTGATTAACAACAGTGATGTGCTGATCGTTAAACACTTTTTTGATCGTGTCACCGCCGGTCAATATGCGGCCCTGGCGTTGATCGGGCGGATTGTCTTCTTTGCCACCTGGTCGGTGGTGATCACCATGTTTCCGCTCGTTGCCCAAAGGCATCAACGCCAAGAACCACATCGACAGCTATTATGGACTGGGTTGGGGATGGTTTTTGCCGTCTCCGTTGTGATCGTGGTGGTAACCGCGCTTGTGCCAGCCTTGATTGTGCAGATCTTGTTTGGCTCGGCCTATTTGCTGATCGGACCGTTGCTCTGGCGTTATGCGCTGGCGACAGCCCTGTTTTCGCTGGCTAATGTATTGATCAGCTATCGTCTGGCGCTTGGCAACCGCACAGGAACCGTGATTGCGTTGGTAGGTGGGATCTTACAGGTGATAATCTTATTGTTCTTGCATACAAGCCTTTTTCAAGTGGTCAATGTTCAGATCGTGCTCATGGGCATCCTCCTGCTCTGTCTCATCGGTTGGGAACTAGTGGGCCATCGGCATTCGGCGGCATAGTAGGGGCGAGGCATGGCCAGTGGCTCAAACGTTTACCCAAATTGAGATGGCCATGCCTCGCCCCTACTGCATAACTCAAATTATTCATTTTTTCTACTGATGGTACTCGTGCATGAAAGAGCAAACATTGTCCTTAGCTTTTATTGGTAAGTCGATTGTCTTGGCGTTTGTGCTCTGGATTGGTATAAACGTGCTTTTGTTTAGGGTTTTGTATGGCGACACATTGACGCCGATTGCTCTACCCTACGTCGAAGATTTTGAACAGACGACGCGTTTAGATTACCGGCAATTTGGCGGCGTCTGGCACATTCGTGATACCAAGTTGATCCAAACGAACACAAGTGGGGCCGATCTGTTAGCTGTAATTCCACTTAGCTTGCCGCGGGCCCAGCCCTATCAATTCGGCGCCCATATCGATATTCTGAAGGGACCTAATGGCGCTGGTTTAATGTTCAATCTACAGCACCCCGATTCGGTTCAGCAAGGTCAGATGATCCGGTTTGGCGAAAACGATGGACGAAAATATCTTTCCTACGGCTATTTTGATCAAAAGCTGAAGTTTGTAGAGCAAGGTTCGCTCACGTCACCGGATATTACCAAAGGCATCGAACTGGCTGTGCTTGTCCACAAGCAGATTTACGATATATTGGTCAATGGCAAAGTGTTGCAGCGGGATATTCCTCTGCAGTATTCTGGTGGCAAGGTAGCCCTGACCACCTGGTTTTCTAGCGCGGCCTTTGACAATATCTACGTCGTGCCGGTTTTGCCGTCGTTTGCCGCGGGTGATAGCGCGCCTGAGGCGGCTACGATGACTGTCACCACAGGCATCACATCCGCGATCTCCCAAGCGGTTTCTGCCACACCCAGCGCGATGGAAGCTAGATCAAATTTTCAGAAAGTAACCACAGGCATCACACCAACCACAGCCATTACACCGGCGGCGCTTGGTGTGTTTTTTAGCGAAAAATTCTCGGACAAGGCCGATAAGACGCGCTGGATAGCCTCAAGCGGTGAGTGGCGTTTTGAACCAGGAGCCTTGGTGCAGCAGCAGCTTGACGGCTATGACCATAGCCTGCTCACCGTTGACCAGTTTTCAAAATTTACGTTGCGCACCAGTTTTCGCCATCGGAAGGGAAGCGGCGGTGGCGTAATTTTTAATATGTCTGATGGTAATGCCAAAAGTAATGGGCACATGGTGCGTTACTTCGACAAGGATGATGGCCTGGTTTGGGGATATTTTGATGCCAAAGGTGTTTTTGTCGGCCAGGGCCATAGCCCTGTCGCTGCGCCCGGTGATCAGCTCCATACCTTGCAAATCTCCGCTGATGGCGCCACTTATCTGATCAAGTTAGACAATAAATTAGTGGCTGAAAATGTGCCCTTAGTCGGCAAGCAGGGCCACATTGGCCTGAC
>JBBQBY010000140.1:0-14771 GCA_038318235.1 Caldilineales bacterium | reverse complement strand
CGCACCCCAGGCATTGCGGACGATACACCCGATGCCAATGCCAATTATACGATTGATTTTGGTTTCTTCCAGTTGCCGACCGTGTTACTCGATAGCCCAATGCCAATGTTCAACCGCTTCATCTACCTGCCGCTGATTCGCAATTAATCCCGCGTCAGTAGCAGTACTGACGGTCGCATTGGTTTACTTTTCATCAACACGCTTTTCTCAGGCGAGATTTCCAGCCTGACGCCGAGTCAAATTACCGCTGGCGGCGTTGTGCGGGGCGCGGCATCAGGCAGAACGTAAGTTTTCTCGGCCTGTTCGTTTTCTGTGGCTTCGATTATCGTTTCGGGTGGTCTCCGGTGTCGGGATATGTATCGCTGATTGGTGATGCGCTGGTCGCGCTGGGATTGCTCATGTTGCGGTGTCTCCGGTGTGAACAGATCCCGATAGGGAATTTGATAGAGCTGCTCGATCTGGTCAAGTTTGTTGAGCGGTGTCCCCATCTGGAAGGTCCCACCTTGGCACATCACCATCGACGTTAAAGTAACAGCGTCAGCCATAGCCCCTCCCGACAAAACAAAGTCTGGACTCTATCATCAACAGCGCCAGACGGCAGCCCATCTAATGGTCATTAACAAAATAAACCGGTAACCCTGTAGGTGCGGTTTTTAACCGCACAATCAAGGGGAACAAAGCCTGTGCGGTTTTTAACCGCACCTACGATTACGGCAATCATTCGTTAATGACCATCAGATGGGCTTTTATCCTCACGGCGTAAGCCAAAGATTTATGCCGTAATGGCTAATCCGGCGCTTGCCAACGGCGGGTGTTGGATTTGCCATCAATATAGCGATTCATAAAGGCAAAATCGATCGTAAACACAAACAGGATATAACGATCCTGCGGCACATAAGACGAGGCCAGCACCGCCTGTTCGCGGATGCGTGGATCGTCGACGAATGTCGCACGCCCCCTGACGTAAAACTCACCGCCACCGCCGCTCGAATCTTCCACCGCACAATGCAGGGTGTAACGGGCATCGCGCTGTAAGTCTTTGCCTTTGGGCGAGGTGGGTTCCATAAATAAAAACAACTGCTCACCAAGGATGGGGGTCGTTGGATGCACGCGCGGGCTTCCGTCGGCGCGCAACGTGCCAAGATAGGCAACGCCGCTTTGAAAACGGGCTAACCCAAATGCGGCAAATTCCGGGGCTTGCTTTGCAAATTCTGCCCAACTTGTCATGATTGATGTCCCTTTTTGGGTATAGGTATCCAGATAAATTCTGGGTAGACAGGTAAACAAGGCAACGACTACCTGTCTACCGGTTTCCTTGTCTACCAGATAGACAAGGCTTTTCTAGAGAACTGTATCTACTAAATTCTCAATTGCATGTTGTATAAATTTGCATAGGTGCCATCCGATGCGATTAACTCTTCATGCGTTCCTTGTTCATCAATCCCATTATCCGTTAACACAACGATCCTTTGGGCGTTTCTGACGGTTGACAAACGATGGGCGATGACAAGCGTTGTGCGATTGTCGGTTAACTTCTCCAATGAAGCTTGAACGGTTCTTTCACTTTCATTATCCAGCGCGCTCGTCGCTTCATCAAAAATGATAATCGGCGGGTTTTTTAAGAAAACGCGCGCAATACTCAGCCTTTGCTTTTGCCCCCCAGATAATTTTACGCCACGTTGCCCAATATCCGTAGCATAGCCATGTGGTAACGCCATAATAAAATCATGGGCATTGGCCTTTTTGGCCGCCACCATGATCTCTTCCTCGCTTGCATTAAGTTTACCATAGCGGATATTGTCGGCAACTGTCCCGGCAAACAAATAGACATCTTGTTGGACAATCCCGATGTGCTTGCGTAATGAGCGCAGGCCAAAATCTCTGATATTCTTGCCATCGAGCAGGATTTCACCCGCGTTTACTTCATAAAAGCGCGGGATCAAAGAACAGAGGGTTGTTTTACCGACACCTGAAGCCCCCACAAGTGCCACATATTCTCCGGCTTTTATGTCCAGAGAGAGATTTTTTAGAACATCGTCATAGCCTTCTTTATATTTGAAGCTGACCGCTTTAAATTCTACATTGCCCTGAACATGCGTAAGTTCAATGGCATCGGCTGAGTCTTGGATATCTGGCTCGACCTCTAAAACTTCCATAAAGCGCTCAAAACCGGTCATGCCTTCCTGGTACAGCCTGGTGAAATTAGCGAAGCGCTTGATTGGTTCAATCAGAATGCCAATATACAATAAAAATGTCAGTAGATCAGCCAAATCCAAAGTAGTATTCACAATCCGCGCCCCACCAAAGATGATCACGGCAATGGTCATGAGTTGGGTGAACGCCGTCAACCCGCCATAAAAGTATCCCTCACTTTTATAACCTTCTCTTCGACTATCCACAAAACGCTGGTTTTCGGTTGCAAACTTCTTTTGTTCAATGGCTTCGTTGGTAAATGACTTGACCGCGCGGATGCCAGCCAGTGTATCTTCCACTTGCGCATTGATGTCACCGATCCTGTCCTTGCTGCCTCTTAACGCACGTTTCATTCGCTGATTAAAATAAATTGTATAAACCGCCATGATCGGCAAAAAGAGCAGAACGATTAAGGTAAGCGTCACATTGATATTGAGCAAGATAATGAACGCGCCGACAAAATTTAGGGATGAAATGGCGATATCTTCCGGACCGTGATGATATAATTCGGACATATCAAACGAATCATTGGTGAGCCGCGTCATTAGCTGACCGGTTTTTTGTTCATCATAAAAGCTAAACGATAGTTTCTGATAATGTTCAAATAACTCGCTGCGCATGTCACTTTCCATCAGCGCCCCCATCATGTGCCCCTTGTAGTCAACAAAAGTGTTACACGCCGTATGAATGACGACCAAGCCAAGCATCAGCGCGCCCACCAGATAGATTTGGTTGAGCGCATTGGGCAAATGCCCTTCTAATACATTTTTGGTGATGTATCTGATGCATAAGGGAAAGATCAGCGTAATCGCCGACACAATAAACGCACAGACCATATCGGCCAAAAACAGCCCCAAATATGGTTTGTAATAAGACAAAAATTTCTTGCTACGCGAATTCACAAAATTTCTCCTTACCACCAATCAAAAAAATTCGCCGGCAATGTGCCCGCGGCCAATCAAACACAAACATGCCAAAATCACGGGCAGACCAATGCTATCCCGTGACCTTTGCGCTCTAGACACATCCAATTGACTAGTACATCTGGGCGTAAATAACTATCAAGTATTTTCACTGTACAAAATGTACTTTATCGGTGTACGGAGTACGTTTTTCGCAGTGTTGACTTTATATCTATTTGCGCTCTAGTGTACTAGATGAATTGTGTGGAAAATAAAAAGGTCACAGAGCAACCGCCCTGTGACCTTTTCCGTTCAAGTTGTGGCGCCCGGCAGACTTATGCCGCGGCCAACCAGCGTGGAGGTGTGTTCACAGAAGTGATGCTCATGCTTAAGGATAGATTGTGGCTGCATAACATGACGAACCCTCCTTTCTGTGAACGAAAGCAACGAATAAGATGTGATTATCGTACCCGAGGAAAATTGATTTGTCAATAATTATTCCTCATTTTCCATACTAAAACCACCGCATCAACCCTGCAGGGGTGTATCTCAACTTGGGGGCGCGTTTTTGTGATCAGCCAAGTGCAGCGCAGCGGTAAGGCACTTTGGCCTAGTGGCGAGTTGGTTGCGACCGGGGCAACGCACTTTCTGCCCCAAAATCTGAAATACACCCATTCTATTACACCAATTTGACGTATCATCCATTTTACTGGATAATTAGTCCATTATGCAGGATAAAAACGAACCACAAGACAAAACAACAGCACCTGTCACCCAGGATATCAACGCCCGCATCGCAAGCAGTGTGCGGACGCTGCGTACAGAGTTGGGGTTGACCCTGGATGCGCTCGCCGCGCAATGCGATGTCAGCCGCTCGATGATCTCGTTGGTCGAGCGGGGGGAAAGTAGCCCCACCGCGGTCGTGCTAGAAAAAATCGCCAGCGGACTTGGTGTACCGTTGGCCACGCTCTTCGACAATGCGAGTGCGCCAGCCAACCCGGTCTCCCGGACTGCGGACCGAACGCCGTGGCGCGATCCACAGTCCGGCTACGTCCGGCGCAATATTTCACCGACCAACTTTGCCTCGCCAATTCAGATCGTCGAGGTCGTTTTGCCGGCCGGGGCGAGCGTGGCGTACGAAACTGGCGCGCGCGATGTGACGATTCATCAGCAGATCTGGGTACAGGAGGGAAGGATCGAGCTGACGCTGGGCAGCGTTACCTATCAGCTGGCGGAAGACGACTGTCTAGCTATGCAACTCAACGCGCCAACGACCTTTCGCAACCCGACGCATCACCCGGCGCGTTATCTCGTGATCATCGCAACCGAACGTTTGCGAGCGGCGCGGCGATAAATTCTTGCAGAGAATGGCTTAGAGCAAAGGAGACAAAATGGCTGGCACGGTTCAGGTTCGATGGCTGCAGACCATCAATGCGGGCGAGATTCAAGGGTTGAGCGACGTGTTGATCGACTGCGTCGAAGGCGGGGCGTCCGTCAGTTTCATGCTGCCCATGGCGCGCGACAAGGCAGAGCGCTACTGGCATAACATGGCGGCCAGCGTGGCACGCGGCGAGCGCCGGGTCTTTGTCGCCGAAGACAACGCCGGAACGATGATTGGCACCGTTACGGTCATTTTGGATCAACCCGAGAATCAGCCGCATCGCGGGGATATTGCGAAAATGCTCGTGCATCGGAGTGCACGGCACCAGGGGGTTGGCGCGGCGCTGCTCGCCGCCGCCGAACAAAGTGCATTCAGCGCGGGCAAGACGCTGCTCGTGCTCGATACGGCCAGCGCTGAGGCCGAACGCCTGTATGCACGACAAGGCTGGCAGCGTTGCGGGGAAATTCCAGACTACGCGCTCTTGCCCGATGGGCCGCCCTGTGCAACCACGATTTTTTTCAAGTTCCTGCACAATTAAGGGGACCGAGCCGCGTTCGTCAGTTTTGCGCTCGACGATCAGACAGATTCAACGGGCTGTTTAGAACTGCTCTTTTTCTTCTGGCTTTTTGCTGCTGTTTTTTCCAAAATTCCCTGCGCCCCAAACTGCACAATTTTGCGGATCAGGTCGAACGGGATTGGCTGATCTAACGGGAATTTCATCGTGCCCTTGCCTGCGGCGTAAATCAACGATGCTTCGGCGAATTCCGCGTGGCCGATGGGCGCAGGATAGAGCCCGATATGGCTTTTGTAAGCAGCAAAATGAATCAGATATCGACCTTGCAGCGTGAAGGTTGGTATTTGATAACTAATGGTCTCTTCTGCGTCAGGCACAGCGGCTTTGATGGTGGCGCGTACTTCCGCCAGCTTTTTTTGGGTGGCTTCAGGGCAAGTTGCCATGTATGCATCGACTGAACTAAAACCAACTTTACTGCTTTCCATGAATTCTCCTTTTTTCTGGCGAAAGAACCTACACTCCAGTCTAGCGGCGGGCAGATGTTAGGCCGACTCAGGCAGCCCTCTGCGCCGGAGATGTTCGTCTTTCACATAACTCATATGACCAATGTGGTGATGAACATGGACGGCGCAACGCAAGAAAATACTAAATCAGTAATTTTGCGCTGGCCCTCAAAAAAGCAAATAAAAGCGTTGGTATCCAAAAGGGTTTTATTGCCACTCACTACGAAGTTTCTTTTGATCGGAGGCTAGGTGTTGGAGTTCAACGCCCGTATAGCCTTCCGCTTTGAGCGCGCCAGCCCAATCTTGCCGCAGCTTGCGTTTGGGCGAACGGGTATGCCTACTCAATAGAAACTCGACAAATGTCCTTACCTCGCCACGAAGACGAGGTGACAACTCTTGAATCAATTCTTCCAGTGGTTTTGTGGTTGTACTCATAAATCGCTCACTCGCTTCACACAGCACCTGTTATTTTCTAAACTGATTCTATCATAAAATAGGTTCTCAATCTATTGCCCAGCCTCCCTATCTGCAATAGCGGAATTTTGCATCGGTGTTGTGGCCAGCTGACACTGCAACCTCACCCCTCCATGTGCAATTGCCCATAAAAGTACAATTGACGTTCCAGCGCGCCTTGATGAATTGCGTGGTGCTCGGCATTGGGTAGATAGGTCAGGCCGGTGGTGGGGGCGAGGTCGGATGTATGCTGGATCACGCCGAGTTGCTCTAGGCCGAGCAGGGCGATGCCGCGACTGGTGGTCTCTTTTTCGGCCAGGGTCAGGATCGGTTGGCCGAGCACGTCGGCAAAGATTTGCAGCCAAGCGGGCGAACTAAGCAGGCCGCCACCATTGGCGATGATCTGCACGGCATGCCCGGCAGGCAGATAACGCTGAATCCGCGCGAAGATGATCGCGAAACGATAGGCGATCGCTTCCAAGCCGGCCTGTACAATGTCGATCGGTTTGGTGTTGAGGGTAAAGTTGATCAGGCTGGCTTTGGCCTTGTCGTTCCAACCGGGGGCGCGTTCACCGGCCACAAAGGGCAGGATGGTCAAGCCATGCGCGGCGGGGGGCATGGCGCTTAGCAGCTTTTCCAACTGCTCAATCGGCGGGAGTTGCAAGCTTTCGCGCAGCCAGGCAAAGAGATTGCCGCCCTCGGTGGTGGCACCGCCCAACAGACCGCGCTGGCGATCCACGCGGTAGAGCCACAACCCATCTGGCATTTGATCTAGCGCAGGATCGATCACCATGCGCATGGCGCCGGTCGTGCCAACAGTCAGCGCGACGCGGCTGGGGTTGTCACAACCCGCGCCCAGATTGGCCGCTGCGCCATCGCCAATGGCCGGGAACCAGGGGACATCCTTTAGCGTGGGCCAGCGCTCCGCCCAGCGCGGCAACAGGCCGACTAACGGCTGATTTACATCGACGAGGGGCGACAACTGTTCGGCCTGGATCGGCAACTGCGCCAGCCAATCTTGATCCCAGGTTAACGTGCGACGATTGAGCAGCGCGGTCCAACTGGCGACGCTATAACTAGCCACGCGCTTGCCAAGCAATTTCCATAACAGATATTCACCAAACGACATCCAATAAGCCGCGGCTTTGAGCGTGGCCGGCTGCGTGCGCGCCAGCCAACGAAAACGCGCCGGCAAATACGAGGTATGGACAAGACAGCCCGTGCGGTCATGCGCCGCGGCGATGCCGTCACGCCCAAGTTCCTGGCGCAACGTTTCGGCGTCCGGTGCGTTACGGGTATCGGCATAGGTGAAGATTGGCGTCACTGGTTCGCCGGTCGTATCGACGCCCAGCACATTGCTGACAAACGTGTCACTGGTCACGCCGCCAATCTGTGCCGCCAATGGCCCTGCTGTGTGCAACAATTGGTCAATCGCCGCCACGACACTTTTCAACAGTTCCTGGGCGTCAAAGGTCATGCCACCATCGGCGGTCGTCTGTGGCTGATAATGGATCTGCGCCACACAGTTGGGTACAGGTTGCGCGCTGGCGTCAAACAAAATCGCCCGCGCCGAAGAGGTGCCAATGTCAAGCGCAAGCATGAAGGGTGCGTTCATAAGGTGATAAACCTATCGTTTTAGTTTGGCGTCGGCTGAAGTTTTCGTTATGATACCACGGCTGAAGACCCAACTAAAAACAAATATGCGAGGGAGAGATGACCCATGCAAGACAATTTTGAGCAATATGGCGTGCGCACCAAGGCGATCCATGCCGGCGAACAGCCCGACCCAACCACTGGCGCGTCGGCGCCTAACCTAGTGATGTCCACGACCTTTTTGGCCGACCCGGATGCGAATTTTTCGGTCGAAAATTTAGAAGCAGATGCCCCCTACTTTTACACGCGCTGGGGCAATCCCACCGTGCATCAATTAGAACAAAAACTTTGTGCGCTGGAAGGCGCTGAAGCTGCGGTCGCGTTTGGCAGCGGCATGGCGGCGATCAGCGCGCTCTTTTTTCACCGGTTGCGCAGCGGCGACCATTTGGTGATCAGTGATGTGACGTATGCGGCCGCGGCAGAAATGACCAACGAACTGTTGCCCGGCCTGGGCATCAAAATTACCAAAGTGGATATGTCCGATTTGGACGCGGTCGCCGCGGCGATCACGCCGGGGACCAAACTAGTCTATGCCGAAACGCCGTGCAACCCGATCTTGCGCCTGACTGATATTCATGCCGTCGCTGAATTAGCCCATCAAGCTGGGGCATTACTGGCGGTTGACTCAACCTTTGCCACGCCGCTGGCCACCCGCCCGCTCATGCTGGGGGCAGATTTTGTGCTCCATTCACTGACCAAATATATCGGTGGCCACGGCGATGCGCTGGGTGGTGTTGTGTTGGGGCAAGCGAGTGAGATTGAAACGATGCGCCAGAAAGTGGCAATCCGCACGGGTGGCATCCTCAGCCCGTTCAACGCCTGGTTGATTATGCGTGGGATGGCAACTTTGCCGTTGCGGATGCGAGCGCATGAAGAAAATGCTTTACAAGTGGCAAATTTTTTAGAAAATCATGCGAAGGTTAAACGGGTAATCTATCCGGGCTTGCCATCGCACCCGCAGTTTGCCTTGGCGCAAAAGCAGATGAAGAATTTTTCTGGCATGCTGACCTTCCAGGTGGAGAATGGCCCAGCGATGGCCCGTCAATTGGCGCAACGGCTCAAAGTTTTTCACTATGCCGTCTCGTTGGGCCATCATCGCAGTTTGCTCTTTTACATGCCGACCGCCGATTTGCAGGCATCATCATTCCGGCTAGCGCCCAAACAGTTTGCTAGTTTACAAGCCTATGCGGGGGAAGGGATCTTTCGCGTATCGATTGGGATCGAAGACGCCGATGACTTGCGTGAGGATTTGGCGCAGGCGCTGGGCAACAGCTAATGGTTAACCGTTGAAATCGACTAAAACAGTAGGTCATCGCTTCCAGCGTGACTTGCTCGGTTTATCCCTAAATTGGTGGGAATTCCAACGCAAGTCACGCTGGAAGCGATGACCTACAAATTGTATCGTCAACCTTTTTTAGCCACCGATATAGACAATTCGGTAGATGTTGCCATTCTGATCGTCACTGATAAACAATTCGCCGTTGGGGCCGACGGTGACACCGGCTGGACGACCCCAAGCGCTGCCACATTGTTGTTGATCATTGTCGCGGAAACCGGTCATGAAGGTTTCACTAGAGACAGGCTGGCCAGCCTGCACGACGATGCGTTGCACTTTGCAATCGCGGGCCACACTGCTGTTCCACGAGCCATGATAAGCCTCAAACAAGCTGCCTTGGTAGTCAGCCGGGAAAACTGTGCCGTTGTATTGGGCAATCCCAATCGGGGCTGAGTGGGCCAGATCGGTAAAGGTGGCTGGCTGGATCGAATCACAACTCGTCACGCCGCCGCCGAACGGCACACGTTCGTCATGAACTTCCTTGGTGCCCGCAGGTACGACGCCGGAGGTTGGCGTGTAACAATAAGGCCAGCCGTAATTTTTGCCTTTTTCCACCTGATTCACGACTTCTTCGGGCGGCACATCATCACCGAGTTCATCGCTGCCCTGATGATTGGCCCAAATGCGGCCATCGGCCAGGAAGAGGAAATCCACGCTATTGCGCAAGCCTTCGGCCCAGATCGGGCGGCGCTGCTCATTCGCATCGGTGGCATACGGATTGTCGCTGGGGATTGAACCGTCGGCGTTAAAGCGCAACATGGCGGCGCGGCGTGGATCGGTTTCGGGGTCGTTGTTGCTACTGGAACCTGTCGTGACATAGAGCATACCATCGGGTCCGAAATGCATGGTGCGCGAGGAGTGATGAACCGGTGCGGGGATGTTATCGGTCACCAATTCGCTCGTTTCGAGTTGACCATCACCGTCCTTATCTTGTAATCGTTCAATCTTGTCGCCTTCGGACACATAGAGCCAATTATCGTGCCATTCCAAGCTATGCACACCATCGAGATCTTTGGCCACGACCAAATTCTCATCAGCCAGACCATCTTGATTGGCGTCGACCAGGCGCACCACAGCATTGGCGCCACGCTCGGCTACATACAAAGTGCCATCCGTCCCAAGCGTCATCAAACGAGGTTCATCCAAACCTTTGGCATAGACGCGCACAGCAAAGCCATCTGGCACTTTTAAGCGGGCACTGGCCGTATCTTCTGGTGGTACGACTGGTGCACCAGTTGTGGTCGTGGTTGTCGTTGTGCCGGTTACGACCGGCGTTGCGGCGGCAACGGTGCTGGTCGGTGTACTGGTTGTGGCTGTCACCTCCGCAGCCGCCGTAGGTGTGGTGACTGGGGTGGTTGGTGGTGTAACTAAAGTACAAGCGCCGACTAAAAGCGCGCCAGCACTTAGCCAAACAAGCTTCACAATCAATCTATTCATCCTATTATCCTCCGATAGCTACATTGATTCAACAACATCCAACGTAGTTTACAGAGTAGGTAGTCACATGAACGGTGGCTATCCTTACGATCTCGATATATCTACAGATGCAGAGCAGATACAGATTTAGACTTATCTTCATGCTGAGACATGAGACAAAACGTTATTTTTGAACTTGTTTTTTTTGATTTTTACGTCTTTCCAGCGCTGTCTCGACCTCTTTAATATCATCTGTGATCAGCGGGGTATTCTGCTCACGCAAGTGCGAAAATTCCGCCTGGAGTTTTTGTAACTCCTGATCCGACATGTCTTCTAGATCGACCAATTCGGTGCGCGCATCCACCACCGCCCGGATCAACTCGTCTAGCTTTAGATGGATGGCGTGGGCGTCGCGGTTCTGGGTGTTCTGGATCAGGAAGACCATCAGAAACGTGATAATCGTCGTACTGGTGTTGATCACCAATTGCCAGGTGTCGGAAAAGTGAAACAACGGTCCAGTGATCGCCCAGAGCAGGATGATAACGACGGCAACGATAAAAGACCAGGGTGAACCGACGATCACTGACGTTTTATGGGCAAATTTACGGAAAAATTCATTCATAGAGAATAACTCCTCGCGAAGGCGACGTTTATAAAACTGGTTGACTAATGGCGAATCTGCCAATTTCTGAGTGCATCAATCGGGTAGATCAACATGATAATATTAAAAATAAGCCCATCTCTGATCCAAAAAACTAATACGATTTCTACCAAGATAAAGATCGCCAATGCACGACGAAAGCCCAGTTTACGGGCCAGTAGAAAGCCGAGCCCACAGACCAAGATATCACCCACCGAGTTAATCACGGTATCCCCGTTATAGCCAAGCGCGGCGGTTGTACTGCGGTAGCGGTCGATAATGAAAGCAGAATTCTCGACGATTTCCCAGGTCGCCTCAACCGTGGTCGCAAGCCAAAGTTGCCATTCGGGGGCCAGGCGTGGTAAAAGCCAGTTGAGCAGCCAGAAAAAGATAAA
The DNA here is from genome assembly GCA_038318235.1 of Caldilineales bacterium. Classification (GTDB taxonomy): domain Bacteria; phylum Chloroflexota; class Anaerolineae; order Caldilineales; family Caldilineaceae; genus JAPLGZ01. The sequence continues at coordinate 3,385 of JBBQBY010000140.1, read as the reverse complement.
CCCATGCAGCAGATGGGTGAAGCTATACGGGTCGAGTAGTTGTTGTGAGTTTTCAGCACTCCAGATATCACCGGCCCACAGCCGCAAATGGCCGCAGGCACACCACCAGAGACGCCCCTGGTGGTGGAGTTCATAGATCGCAATCAACAAAACGGCGAGGATGGCAAGCCAGGCGCGGCGCGACTTGAGATAGAGTGGGACAGAGGGGATGCGCATAGAGTTAGATTACCCGATCGTTTCCACCATCAATGGGCACCTGCGCACCGGTAGTCTTGGCAAAAAGCGGGCCGGCTAGGGCGCACGCCAAGGCAGCCACATCTCTTGAAGTGATCTCCACCTTCAAGATGTTATTCTTTTTGTATTCCTCGACACTGATCCCATAACTGGCGGCGCGTTTGGCCAGCACGTCGGGCGTCCAGATGCCGGTGTCAAAGACCGCATTGGGATGCATCATATTAACCCGGATACCGAACGGTCCCAATTCCATCGCCGCCACGCGCCCGAGTTGGGTTAGTCCCGCTTTAGCCGCTGAATAAGCACCCGCGCCTGGACCTGGTGCAGGGACATTTTTCGAGGCAATGATCACGACAGCCGCATCAACACCGAGTTTGAGATAGGGAATGCTATATTGCAACAAGCGCTGGTGGCTAGTCAGGTTCAGTTCCAAGCTGCGTGACCAGGCTTTGGGATCCATGTCGGCAATCGTCTGGCTGCTAGGGAACATGCCAGCGTTGCAGATCACAATATCCAGCCCACCAAAGCGCCGTACAGTGTTTTCAATGGCCGCTTTGAGTTGTTCATCGTTGGTGACGTCGCACACCTGGCCGAAGATGCCTTTTTGTGTAAATTGTGTTGTGATGCCGGGGTTGATATCCAATGCCGCAACGACCGCGCCTTGGGCATTCAGCGCTTCGACACACGCTTTGCCAATCCCGCTGGCTGCGCCTGACACCAGAGCAATTTTGCCCTGCAATGCGGGAGCAGCACTGGTGGCACGCGCTTTGGCTTGTTCCAACTCCCAATATTCCACCTCGAAAATTTCTGCTTCGCTCAAGACTTGCCAGCCGCCTAAGCCTTCCGCCTGCTCGATCGCTTGCCTGGTGTGTTGATTGATTTCATTGATAATCCCAGCCTCGCCCAGTGTGCGCCCAAAGGCAACGGTGCCTTGCCCTGGCCAAACGGCCCAACGCGGCGCCGGATCGAGCACGGTTAATTTTATGCTGGCATAGATATTTTGGTTACGCTCGAAATAAGCGCGATAGGCCTCGCTATAATTGGCTACAGCCTGTTCCACATCTTCGGTAATCACAACCGGAATCCGTTTGGTGCGCAAAACGTGATCGGGCGTGAGCAAGCCACGGGCGGCAACGTCGGTGACATTCGGCAGATTGGCAAAGGCAATGGCTTCTGGGCTGGCATCCTGTTGCGCCAAAATGGCCGCGCCTCGCACGCCGGAAACTGCCCGCCGCAAACGCGCCAACTCCAACAAATTTTCTGTAGGCGGTACAGTTACATCTCGGCTAACTTTGACGTGCTTCGCCAGATATTCTTCGGCTTGGTTGACAATTTCAATATGGCGCTCATAGCTGCGTTTGGCATCGTGATCAAACGTAAACACGCCATGATTCATCAGCAGTATCCCGTCGAGCTGTTGCCAATCGATGTCGCGTGTCACCATGTAGACGGTGCGCGCCAGGACAAAACCGGGCATCACATAGGGGATGATCAGCATATTCTGCCCGTAGATTTGGCGAATTAGTTCCTCACCGTCGGGCGTGTTCATGATCGTCACCACGGCGTCGGCGTGCGTATGATCGACAAAGGTGAAGGGGATAATCGCATGCAAGATTGTCTCTACCGAGGGTGTCGGTGCGTTGGGATCTAACATGGCGCCGCGCAAATTTTTGACCATGTCGGTGTCGCTGAGATCTTCGAGTTCTGCCAGGCGCAAAGGCACGCTCAGACGAACCGGTGCAAACCCCGGCGCTTGGATCGTGCCCAAATCCCAACCGCTGCCTTTGACATAGAGCACTTCTTCTTCATCACCAAAAAAATTCTGCACTTTGGCTTTGACAGATGTATTACCACCGCCATGCAACACCAACGCCGGATCGCCACCGAGCAAGCGTGAACTGTAGACGCGTAAGGCCAATGGATCATCGGCAACGGCCGCGGCTTTTTGATCATCCCATAAACTCTTCATCTTCAATTTCCTATCTTAATCTGGTTGGGGAAGTTACTGGGTAAAAACATTTTGCAACGAATTACACGAATTTACGCGAATGGTTAAGTTTCGCGTAAATTCGTGTAATTCGTTGCGGTTTTTGTTGTTGCTCGCCCTACTATTTTCGTTGATCCTATTTTACCACTTTTTCAAAAACAAAGCGCTGCCTACGACCAACGATGGACGCGAATTCCTTTGCTTTGGGCAAGGGCTTCCGCCCAGGTCTGCGCCCAGTTCGCATGATTAGTCAAGACTTCGGTTGGGTTCGTCGCACTGCGGACGATAAAGTGAGGATGAAAGGGGCGGCCCGTAGGTGTACCAGTGGGCTGATAACGGATATCCATGCTCCAGCGCACGCTATCCGTATTATTGCGCGTTGAACAGTGTGGCGTATGTTTGTGCATGAGCAGGACGCTGCCTTTGCGCAAGGGCAGCGTCACAATCTTGGTGTGCGGCAAGGCTTCCGGCGCAATCGCAGTGCCGAGCCCAGACTTGGTGCGGTGGCGCAACAGACCCTGTTTGTGCACGCCCGGCATCACGCGCAGACAGCCATTTTCAGACGTGGCGTCGGTCAATGGCAGCCAAACGGTCAGGATAAAATGCGGATCCGCCTCTTCCCAGGTGACGCCGGCATCTTGGTGCCAATGCACCACGTGCGGATCGCTGCCGCGTGGCGTCAAGCCAGCCGGTAACTTGGGCCGCACATGTTGAATCGGGCTGCATATAATCTCCGGCCCGACGAAGGCTTCGACCAGATCCAGCAGCTTCTCATGGCGCAGAAAATTGAAAGCAGCCTGGCCGCGCAGAAACATGATGTCCAGTTCGGGATAGATTTCGCTGTTTTCGCGACAGATTGAGGCCAGGCGCCGATCAAACGGTTGATCAGCGTAAAGCTGAGTGAGCTTGCCAGCGGCAAAAAGTTCATTCGTCCGCCGGTCAATGTAGGCAGTGTATTCGTCGATCACGGGCGCGAGGTCACTGGCAGTCAGCACATTTTCTAGGATGAGAAACCCATCTTTGTGGAATTGCTCAAGTTGGGGTTGCGTTAATTTCACGTTTTCTACTTTGGGATTCGTAGGTGCGGTTTGTAACTGCACATAGTTTTTAGCTTCAATTGTGCGGTTACAAACCGCACCTACACGGCTTGATTACCGATTAATT
>JBBQBY010000139.1:0-14902 GCA_038318235.1 Caldilineales bacterium | reverse complement strand
GTTCGTGAGGCACAAGCAAAGGAAGTGCGCATATGGCGCCGATAGATTGTGAAGGCAAGACCACGCGCGCAATCAACCTTGCGATTAAGCAATTGATCGCTGCAGGCAGCACAGAGATAACGGTGCAGAATCCAGCGGCGCGCCACAATCTGGGCGTCGCACTGCTGCAACCAATTAAGGTGACTTTTAGCGGCAGCGTCGGTTATTACTGCGCCGGGATGAGTGACGGACCCACGGTTGAAATTGAGGGCAGCGCCGGTTGGGGTCTGGCCGAATCGATGCTCAGTGGCACGATAATTGTCCAAGGCAGCGCGGGCAACGGGGCGGCGGCTTCGCTGCGCGGCGGCACGGTGGTGATCCACGGTGATGCGGCGGCGCGGGCGGGGGTCTCGATCAAAGGGGGCACGCTGCTGATCGCGGGTAGCTGCGGCTACATGGCTGGTTTTATGGGGCAAAAAGGCACGATCATTGTGTGTGGGGATACCGGCGAAGCCTTTGCCGATTCGATGTATGAAACTGTCTGCTTTGTGGGCGGCCAGATTGCCGACCTTGGCAACGATGCGGTGATCGAAACCCCCACAGTAGAGGACCGGATCATGCTGGAAATCACATTGGCGCAATATTTGGAGCCGCAGGCTCACCCACCCATCCAAGCGTTTAAGAAGGTGGTAGCCGGGCGCAAGCTTTGGAATTTTGACAAGCGCGAATGGGCCACCTGGCGCGAGGCGTTGTGAGCAAGAGCTAGGATTACGCACGCAAAGCCGCAAAGAGCGCAAAGAAAAACCAGAGCAACTTTATCGATTTTGTGTGCATATGTTCTGCCAGAATCACAGCGCTCACTCATCACTCATCATGTATGTATCCCATAGCATACCGAGAATAAATCATGTCTGATCAAACAATCAATGACAACAATAACCTCCAAAGCAGCGGCACCTACACGCCTAATGTGATGCAGGAGATCCAGGAGAAGGCGGAATTAGGCCGCTATCGTATCCGCGGTTTTGGCACGTTGCGCGAACGCCGTTGGGCCACTTTTGATGATCTCACCTTTTTGCCTTGCACCCTGACGCGCATCCCGTTGGAAGGCTATCGCGAAAAGTGTACCACTACTACGTTGTTGGGCACGCGTTTTGCCAAAAAGCCGATCTCCCTGGATATCCCGATCATGATCACGGGCATGAGCTGGGGTGCGCTTTCCTACAATGCCAAGGTGGCCCTGGCCAAAGGCGCGGCAATGGTCGGTTCGTCAAACACGACAGGTGACGGTGGGATGTTGCCCGCCGAGCGTGAAAATAGCAGCACCTTGATCTACGAGGTGCTGCCGTCGCGTTATGGCATCAACATTCACGATATGCTCAAGGCCGATGCGATTGAACTGACGATCGGGCAGGGCGCTAAACCGGGGACTGGTGGACTACTGCTTGGGTCTAAGGTTTCCCCAATTATCGGGGCCCAGCGCGATTTACCGATTGGCGTCGATCAACGCAGTCCGGCGCGCCACCCAGATTTTCTCGGCCCCGACGACATGATCATCAAGATTGAGGAACTGCGCGAGGCGACTGACTGGCAGATTCCGATTTTTGTAAAAATGGGGGCCACACGTGTCTATGACGATGTGAAGCTCGCCGCCAAAGCCGGTGCGGATGTCGTCGTGATCGACGGTATGGAAGGCGGGACGGCGGCATCACCGGAAATTTCGCAGGAGCATACCGGCATCCCGACGCTCGCTGCCGTCTGCGAGGCGCGCGCCGCGCTGGAAAGCATGGGTTTGTATGGTCAAGTGCAAATCATTATTGCCGGCGGCATTCGGCATGGGCCCGACGCCGCCAAAGCCCTGGCACTGGGCGCCGACGCCGTCTATATTGGCACGGCCGCGCTGATCGCGCTCAATTGCAACAAACCAATCTATCTGGAAGATTATCAGGCGCTGGGTACTGCCCCCTATCATTGCCACCATTGTCACACCGGGCGCTGTCCGGTTGGCATTACGACGCAGGATCCTGAATTGATGAAACGCCTGGAGATCGACGCCGGCGCCGAACGCGTGGCCAATCTACTCCAGGCGATGACGCTGGAGATTCAGATGCTCGCCCGTTCTTGTGGCAAGTCGAACGTCCATGATCTCGAACCCGAAGACCTAGCCGCCCTAACCCTGGAAGCGTCCATGATCTGTGATATCCCGCTTGCTGGCACGCGGCGCGTATTTGGCGGCGGCTCGGGCTGGAAGGAATTGAAATAGTAGGAACCCCACCCGCGCCCAATGGGCTCCCGCTCCCCTAGGAAAGGGAGGGGACTGATTGGTGGACAGAAGAAGTAACTTGTGCTGTCCGACCAACGGCTCCCTCCCTGTTTTGGGGAGGGCCGGGGTGGGGTCAGCACTCCCTCACCTTATCATCCTCTCTTGCCACACAGAATTATCACACAAAGGAGCGTACAAGCGATGAACCTCGATCAAGCCAAAACTCTGGTTGCCGAGAAGGGTGTAGAGTTCTTTCTCTGCTCGTTTGTGGAGATGAACGGGGCGCCAAAGGCCAAGGTTGTGCCGGCGACCCATCTGGAAGGCATGGTAAAAGAAGGGGCTGGTTTTGCCGGTTTTGCGGCGGGCGACATTGGGCAAATGCCGCATGATCCCGATATGATGAGCATCCCCGACTTGAATTCGCTCACCGTGGTGCCCTGGCGGAAAAATCTCGCCTGGGTGGCCGGCAATATCCATGTCAATAACGAGCCGTGGCCCTATTGTCCGCGCACAATTTTGCAGCGTCAATTGGCGCTGGCCAAGGAAAAGGGTTATACATTTAACGTTGGCGTGGAACCAGAGTTTATGTTGCTCAAGCGCACGGAGCAGGGCAATTATGCGCATTGGGATACGCTCGATACCTTGGCCAAGCCTTGCTATGATCTGCGCACGCTGTACCGAAACCTCGATATTATGACCACCCTGATCAAATACATGCAAGAGCTGGGCTGGGATCCGTATGCGAATGATCATGAGGACGCCAACTGCCAGTTCGAGATCAATTGGACTTATGCCGATGCGCTGACTACCGCCGACCGTCAAACTTTCTTCCGTTGGATGGTGCGCACGGTGGCAGAAGAACATGGCCTGCTGGCGACATTCATGCCCAAACCGTTTGCGAACCTCACCGGCAATGGTGCGCACTATCACATGAGTTTGGCCGACGTCAATAACCAGAAAAACCTCTTCCAAGATGACGGCGACGTTAATGGTCTCTCACAAATTGGTTACTGGTTTATGGTGGCATTCTTAAGCATGCCAAAGCGCTAACCGCCGTTGCCGATCCGATTGTCAACAGTTATAAGCGCCTGTTGAGCGGTGGACCGCGGTCGGGTGCCACCTGGGCGCCAGTCTATACGACCTATGGCGGCAGTAATCGCACGCAGATGATCCGCATTCCCGGCGCAGGCCGGATCGAGAATCGCGTGGTGGATGGCGCAGCTAACCCCTATCTGACCTGCGCCGTCTTGCTGGCCGCCGGCTTAGATGGGATTGAACATAAGATCGATCCTGGTAAGCGTAACGACGACAACCTCTACGAGATGTCCGCCGACGAACTGCATAAGCGTGACATTGACCTGCTGCCGCGCTCGCTGGCGCAGGCGGTTGATTGCCTGGAACAAGATCCGGTCGTGAAGAACGCGCTCGGCGCCACCTATGCCGATTATTATATCCAGACCAAGCGCGAAGAATGGTGGCGCTATCATAACAGCGTCAGCCAGTGGGAGATTGATAATTATTTAGGGGTGTATTGAGGAATTTGCGATTTACGATTTGCGATTTTTGATTTACGAGGTTGACTCGACGATTTAGATGCTTCTGTTTTCAATCAATGATTCTCGAAAGCAGAAGCATCTATGGCGACGAAGCTACCTCGTAAATCATAAATCAAAAATCGTAAATATTTTACCGCTAAGCTTTCGTCGTATCGGTAAACTGCGCGTAATACGCTTGGCGTTCGGCTACAGTTTCGTCTGACATAGCCTGGGCCTTCGTCCGATCTCCTTTGCAATAGTAACGCACCAACCACTCGCGGCCATAGGCGACATGGTTTACCTCATCGGCCCAGTCGAAATCTTGATAAGTTGTCATCAACGCATGCTGGGCTTTATCCTTGCACCACTCCCATTCCCCCCGTTTGCCACCGGGATAACTCATCTGATTGGCTTCGGTTGCAATCGCTAAATGGGCATAACGCTTCTGCGGATAGGCCGGCATGGTATGTTCGGCATAACCCACCCAACTGGGCAACGTTTCGAGCGACTTGTCTTCGGCTTCCAGTGCGGCCTGGCCAAAGAGACTATGCCGCGTCTCGTCCCAACAGTGGCGAGCCAGGTCAACATACCCAGCATAGGGCAGATCCTCCCACTCAAAGAGCACCGTAGCGCATAATTCAGCGGCGGTCATTTCCTGCGAACGTACCCACATTTTGGTCAGCAAGGCCTGGGGCACGTTGGCTTCGTTAAAGGGATTTATCTTGGGCAGGATCGTCGAAAAGCGTGCATCGCGCGCAAACGAAGTTGGAATCCGAAAATCACCCGTGTTGCGCGGCACCGGTAATTCGAAGGCCGGGATCGGTGTGCCTGTGCCATCAATCCCGCCCGCGGCTTCCAGATACAATTTGATGTGTTGACCCCACCCCGACAATCCCATCTGCGGATCGCGCTCGATCGCGCTTACTACCGTCTGCCCAAAGGCCAAATGCTCGTCCAGATCTAACAACACATGGCGAACCGCGCGCACGGTTGGCTGATCGACCAGCGGATTGGTCTCGGCGCTATACTTTTCAAGCGCGGCGCGATAGGCCGGCAGGATGACCGCATAAAGACCCTCGGCCAATTCCGCGTCATTTTCACTGTGCAAAAGCTCTTGGAAAAGATCGTTTAACGGACCTTCCGCATGCCGTTCGATCAAATGCTCATGGGCGCGCAACTCAGCGATCCGGTCGCGCCAGACGCCCCAGTGCAGGGTGGACTCCCAGAGTTGACGACCGAGCGCCGCTTTAAATTCCCAATTAGCCACCGAAGACATTTTGCCTGCCTCCACCAGCATCAATTGCTTGGCCACAAAGCCAAAGCGCCCCACACGCTCGGCGCAAGCAGCAACAGCAAGCCCGACGCGTTGGATATTCTCAATGCCGGTATACGGCTTCACTTGTTGATCACGCAAACGGAACATTGGCACATTCCTTCTGTTTTTAGAGATTTATAGTGGGTGCAAAGCGACCCCACCCTAACTCTACCCTGGTAAAGGAGGGGACTGATCAGGGACAGACGAAATATCTTTTTCAGTCCCGCAACGGGCTCCCTCCCAGCAGGGGAGGGCGGGGGGAGAGGTCGGCGTTGCCCCTTCATTATTTTTAGCGTATCCAGACCCCTCCCTAACCCTCCCTTGCAGGGAAGGAACTGATTGGTGGACAGACGAAATATCTTTTTCAGTCCCGCGATGGGCTCCCTCCCAGCAGGGAGAGCAGGGGGAGAGGTCAGTTTTACCCCTTCAGGCCCGACATGACAATACCGCGTACAAAATATTTTTGTAAGACGATAAATAAAACGAAGATCGGGATCGTGCTCAACACCGTGCCCGCCATCAGATAATGATAGAGCGTGGTGTATTGCAGCTGAAAGTAGGAAAGCCCCACCGTCAGCGTCATCTTATCTTGGTCGGTCAGATAGATAACGGGCAGCAGAAATTCGTTCCAATGGTTCATAAAGGTAAAGAGCGCGAGGGTGGCTAAGACGGGTTTGGCGAGTGGCAGATAGATTGACGCAAAGATACGCAGATGACCGGCGCCGTCGATGGCCGCCGCGTCGTTATAGTCTTGGGGGATGGTGCGAAAAAACTGGCGCACCAGAAAGGTGCCAAAGGCGCCACCAAACCACGATGGGACAAAGAGCGGGTAATGGGTGTTGAGCCAGCCGAATTTATTAAAGAGCACGAAGGTTGGAATCATGGTCACGTTGCCGGGGATCATCAACGTCGCCAGCAAGATCACAAAAAGCACGTTGCGGCCTGGGAAGTTCATCCGCGCAAAGGCATAAGCGCCGAGCGAGGTTGAGGCCAGTTGCCCGATTGTACCCAGCAAGGCGATCTTTAAACTGTTTAGGGCAAAGAGACCAAATGGAAAACGATTGACCACGTCGCTATAATTAGACCAGAGTGGCGGGTTCGGAATCCAAACTGGTGGATAAGCCGTCGCCGCGCCTTGGGTTTTGAGCGAGGTCGAAAACATCCAGAGAAAAGGCAGCACCATAATGATCGCGCCCAGCCAAACAAGCGCATGGAGGCCGAGCCTTTGAATGATATAGAGCGCGGTTGAGCTCACCGCTCGTTTTGGTGTGGCGGGTGCGAAAGTCGGATCTGTTTTTAGAGTTCGTAGTGTGTCCATCGTCCCTGTAATTTCAGCTGAGCGAGTGTGATCGCAAGAATGAGGGCAAAGAGCACATACGCCACCGCTGCGGCATAGCCCATGTTATTATAGCGAAATGCATTTAAATAGATGAAGAGCCCTAGCACCGTCGTGGCATAGGCCGGCCCGCCATTCGTCATGATGAATACCTGTTCAAAGACCTGAAACGAAGCGATCGAAGAGATGACGAGCACGAAAAAGGTGGTGGGCGATAACAACGGCCAGGTAACGCGCCAGAAACGTTGCCAACGATTGGCACCGTCGATCATCGAAGCCTCTTGCAGTTCCTGTGGGATACCCTGCAAACCTGCCAGAAAGATCAACATGTTCGTGCCAAAACCTTTCCAGACGCTCATAATGATGATCGCTGGCATCGCCCAGGTTGTACTGCCTAGCCAGGGTGGCCCTTTGATGCCTAAGAGCTCTAGAAAGTAGTTGATCGGCCCAAAATTGGGGCTGTAGAGCCAGGTCCAAATCAGTGAAGCGGCCACCGTGGAGGAGACGACAGGCAGAAAATAGACAGCCCGGTAAAAGGCCACCCCGCGCAGCCGCATGTTGAGCAGCAACGCTGTACCCAGGGCGACGATCATGTTCAAAGGGACATTGAGCAGGGTGTAATAGAGCGTATTCCAGAAGACTTTATGCGGAAGTTCTTGCACCACGAGTGTCTGGTAATTTCCCAAGCCAATCCACTGCGGTGGCAAAAAGATATTCCAGGTTGTAAAACTGATCAGAAAACCGGCAATCACAGGCCCCATGGTAAAGAGGAGAAGGCCGATTAGGGTTGGGAGGAGGAAGAGATAAGCCAAGCCCGCTTCCTGTACTTTGCGGCGTTGCGTTATCGTCAGCCACCCACTGCGGCGCTGGGTTTGATAGGTCATAAAGATGGTGTCCAAGGTATTAATCGTGCCCGAAAGGTGGGTATCCTCATTCCCCCTCTCCTGAACTCAGCCCTTCGATTCAGGAGAGGGGGCCAAGAGGTGAGGCTGCGGTGAGTGCAGCGCACTGGTCAGTGGCTGGTTTCTAGTTGGAAAGAGCGTGGACCAGTGCAATGCACTCATATATAGCCTATGTCCGGTCTAAAATGGCTTGGACCGCGGCATTGGCTTTTGCCAATGATTCGGCGACGGGGCGATTATCTACGTAACTTAGCTGTAATTCTTGGTTCATCGCGTCGCGCCATTCAGTCCAACGGAAACCCATTTGCAGGGGCACGGCTACTTCACCAGTTTCGAGGATGGCCTTCTTGTTGGCTGGCGCTTTGTCGGCCTCTAGCCAAGTTTCCGAGTTGGCCATCGCCTTAATCACTGGCACTTTACCAATCCCAACGGTATCGGCGGGGCGGTCGGGGCGGATGGCGAACATGGCAAAGTTGAAGGCTTCATCGGGCACCTTGGTTTTGGAACTGATGGCGAATTGATTCGGCCATTGCACCGCAGTCTGTTTCACCGTGCCTTTGGGCAACATGGCAATATCCCATTTGAATTTGGTCTGGGCGCGGCAGGTATCAATGCCCCACACGCCGAGAATGGCCATCGCCACTTTGCCCGAACCAAAGAGCGCTTCTGGCCCACCTTCGGTAAATTCGGCTGGCAATGGGGCGATCTTATTTTTCTGAATCTGGTCCACCCACCACTGCACGGTCGCTTCATTCTCTGGCGAATCTAACACGGCTTTGGTGTAGTCGTCGGTTAAAATGCTGCCGCCGTTCGCATAAAGCGACGAGTCTAGGATCGAATAATCCCAGTGCGAAATGAACCCAAACTGAGTGATCTTATCACCCTCAACTTTGGTCAGCTTCTTGCCCACTTCAGCAATCTTTTCATACGTCCAATCGTTGGTCGGATACGGCTCAGAAGCTGCATCAAAAATATCCTTGTTGTAAAAGAAGACAATCGTCACCCATTCATAAGGAATGGCGTACAGCGCGCCCTTGGTGCCAGGATAACGCAGTCCATCTAAGGTTTTGAGGAAATATTTGTCAGCATCTTTCTCACTAAACGCGCCAGTCTTTTCGAGGAAAGGGTCCAGGTTCATGGCAATGCCGAGTTTGGCGAAATCTTGGATCCAGGCGGCACTGACAAAGGCAATGTCGGGCGCTTGACCACCGGCAGAGAGGGTCTGGTACTTGTCGTAGTACCCATTCCAGGGAATCTCTTGCAAATTGATCTTGACGGTTGGGTTTTTTTCTTCGAACGGTTTAATCACACCGCGCGTCAGGTTTTCACCTTCGTTCTCGCCCTGTAACGCCCAATAGAGCACGGTCTTTGTGTCGGCAGCCGCGCCGCCTGTGCCTGCACTTGGTGCGGCCCCTGGCGTCACACAGGCCGCCAGGGCCGAACCCGCGATACCTGTGGCTGTCAAAGTTAAAAATTTTCGTCGACTTAACATTAGATCTCCTCCTGCGCAATCGGTCAGATAAGCAAAAATCACGATGGGTCAAACGCTAGATATCTCACGAGGGCGGAACTATTTATTCTATAGAACGGACGTCCGTCTTTGGACGTGTCCTATGCGAATCGATTGATGCGATGGGGGTTTCGCTTTGAGGCCGGTCGCTGCTACAGGGTATGACCTGTACATTATGCTGCCGGTCGTTGCGGACATATATAGTCTTCCTAAAGGAGATACAGATGGCGGAGTAGGCACGCTCTAGTGCCGCTCAGTTCGCATTAGAGAATGCGAACTCCACTAATTTACATCTCGTTTAGGAGCACTATAGGTAACAATGACTGGCGTCACATCATTTATTTTTAAAAATGAATGAATCGGACTGTGCGTGCCCAAGCCACTTGATGCGCCTAGGCTAGCCTGGCGCACGAAGCGCGTTCGACCAGGCTCGATTGAACCCAAAGATTGCAGTGAGAAATGGCCTGGTTTTGCATCTGTTTGAGTAACAACTCGCTGGCCAGATACCCTACCTCGGCGTGCGGAAAACCGACGGTGGTCAGAACTGGCGGTTGACCCATCAATTCAACCACATTATCCTGCCCAATGATCGACAAAGCTTGGGGCACGCGCCGGCCAATGGTTTGGAGACCATGCAAGGCTTCGAGCGCACGCTCATCGTTGATGGCAAAGACGGCGGTGACATCTGGACGTCGCCGCAGTAAATCTATCAACGCTGCTGCCCCGTTGGCGCCAATCGCAAGCAAGGTTTCATCCACCGTGCCGTTGCGGGCGCGCATAATTTCTTGATAAGCGTCCAACCGCCAACGATACCAATCGAAGCGTTGATCGTGCTCACTGGCGAGAAAAGCAATCTGATGATGCCCCAATCCGACCAAATGATCGATGGCGATCCGCACTTGCTGCCGGTAATTGGGGCCTACTGTGCTGATCGGCAACTCCGGCCAATACCGACTGAGGGCGACCGCTGGTATGCCATTTTCAATCACTTGCTGAATCAGTTGATGATTCTGGCGGGCGTTGCCACCCATAATGATCAGCCCATCAAAGGCCGCTGTACTGTTATGTAAGAGGTGAAACGCTAACTGATGGGTCTCTTCTTCACGATAATCAGCGATGACGGTTAAATTGATATTGGCGGTTTGGGCAAAGGCGCGTATGCCATGGAGATAATTCAGATACAGATCGGTCGGTTCTGCATTCCCCTCCAACTTCGGATTTGATTGCGCATGAACCACGGCAATCGTGCGATTGCCGCTTGGACGCCGTTGCGCCCGGTTTTTTGGTTGCTGATAACCCAACTCGGCGGCGGCCTGCAACACAAGATCTTTTAAAGCAGCGGAAACGCCTGGTTTATCGTTTAATACAAGCGAAACCGTGCTTTTTGCTACTTCAGCCCGTTTCGCCACATCGTCCATCGTCGGGATCATTAAGCATTACCCACAGCGCAAACTTTCGAACGAACAAACGAACAAACCGATTTGTTTTTCAATTATAGAAGATTTATTCGCTAACGTCAAGCCCTCAAAATCAGTCGAATTCAGCCGAGCTTTTGGGCGATTTTCGCGCCGGGATTCAGCTCTGCCCGAAAAATTCGGTCTGCAAAAGACGGTGTTTGCCGATAGTCGCGACTATCGGCAAACACCGTCTTCGGTTGAATCTTACTCAAACGTAAGCACGGGAACTCCTCGGATGCTTACGATAAAATTCCCAGTTTGAACTTTAGTTAACAGAATTTTCACTCACCAAAAACTCGGCGAGCACACGGCGTAACTCGGCTTGTTTGACCGGTTTGCTAACGTAATCATCCATGCCGGCTTCCAGGCAACGCTCGCGGTCACCTTTGAAAGCATTGGCCGTCATCCCAATGATCGGAATATGCCGACCCGTTTGCACTTCGAGCTCGCGAATCTTCTGGGTGGCTTCGAGACCATCCATCAGCGGCATTTGCCAGTCCATCAGGATCAGCTGATAGCGCTCCGCGTTATTGACAATCGCATCGACAGCGGCTTGACCGTGCTCAACGATATGGGCGGCATACCCTAGCTTTTTTAGCTGAATCATGACAAGCTGCTGATTGGTGGCGTAATCTTCTGCGATCAGCACCAACGGACTTGCTGGTGTTGATGTTGCGGTTAGACCATTTTGAGTAGTTTCCATGGTGGATGGCGCTCCTGTTCGCAAACGTTTGGCTAATAGATTATAGAGGGCTGATTGGGTCACCGGGTGGGTAATGACCCCGTCAAAACCAGCTTCTAAGACCTGCTGCTGGAAGGCCGGCATGTTATTCGTGGTCAAGAGCAATAGATAAACTTTGGCAAGCAAAGGGTCGGCGCGCAGCGAACGGGCCAACGTGATCGGCTCGATTTTGGTGCTTTGCTGGTCGATGAGGAGATAGGGTAATGGATGACCTTCTGTGACTAACTGGTACAGATGACGCAAAAGGCTCGCGTTGCCAGTGTTCGGCTCGGCATAGATTTCTGTCTGGATCGACCAAGTTGCGAGATAGCCTGCCAAGACACGCGCCAGGGCGTCGTTATGACTGACCGTCAAGCAGTGTAATGAAACTGGCTCTGCACCTGCCGTTGTTGGGCGCGAAGCCAGTGCGTGGCCGCGGAAGGGGAGCGTGACGATGAATTTGGAGCCATTACCTAGCTGACTCACCACTTGAATTTCACCACTCATCAACTCTATCAGGCGATGGGTAATGGCTAACCCCAATCCGGTGCCACCGTAACGCCGAGTCATTGAGCTGTCTGCTTGCGTAAATGGTGTGAAGAGATTTTGGATGGTTGCTTCAGACATCCCGATGCCCGTGTCGCGAATCGTGATTTGCAGGGCAATACTGGGCGCTGCGCCAAGACTAGACGGCAGTGGTGTAATATTGGGCGCGCGGACAATCGTGATGACTACTTCGCCGTTGTCGGTGAATTTCACAGCATTCCCCACAAGATTCGTCAAGATCTGGTGCAGACGGACGGCGTCACCGATCACTTGTTGGGGCACGTCAGGGGCAATCGCACTCAGGAGGCTAATGCCTTTGCTTTGGGCTTTGGGTGTGAGTAGCCGGATGACACTCTGCACCTCTTGAGCGAGCGCAAATTCTGCCTCTTCCAGCATAATTTTCCCCGCTTCGATTTTAGAAAAATCGAGAATGCTGTTGATGATTTCCAACAATTTGTAACTTTCTTCATAGGCGGCGGTGGCATAGCTGCGTTGATCTTCGTCAAGCGCTGTGTCGAGGAGCAATTCCGTCATGCCCGTGATCCCATTCATCGGCGTGCGGATTTCATGGCTCATCGTGGCGAGAAATTCAGATTTTAAGCGTGAAGCCTCAAGCGCCTGGTCACGCGTCCGCTCCAATTCTTCCTCAATCCGGCTACGTTCGGCGATTTCAGTTTGTAGTTGACGGTTGGCCGTTCGCAGATCAATCGTCTGTTCTTCGACGTGCATTTTTAATTGGTTCGCATAGGCACGCACTTGATCGAGCAAGAAACCATTGACAAGGCTATAACCTAAGGTGCTGCCCAGTTGTGTATAGAACTGGTAATCCCGTGGCCCAAAAGAGAAGCTGACAAACCCAGCATCAATATTGGCCGAATAAAGTGGAATAACCACAAGGCTTAGCCGCCGGTCTTGGATAATCGAACGCCCGGAAGCCAGTTCTGCCGCCTTATGCAAGCGATTGGTCGGGGCTTCGGCCAGGTTTGCCTGGCGGTCATAGATGACGAGCAGGCGCACTTCGTCGGTGGCCGTTTCAAAGGCAGAGCGCACGGCTACATAAGCTAGATCAATGCCCAGCGGTGGTAATTGTTGGGCAAAAATGGCGGCCAAGCGTTCTGGATCGTAGGGGATCAAAAGACTACGGCTGGCCATGTGTAACTGTCCAAACATCTGCTGCGCCTGGATTGTTTGATAGCGGGCCATGACATTCTCTGCCTGTTCAAACAGCAAGGCTAGATTGGCTTGAATCAGCTGGCATAGATATAGGATCAGCTTGCGCTGCTTCAGGGGCGCAACGGCGTAAGTAGGATCGTTTAATGCCTGCATAAATTGTTCTGGCAAGGCAAGCATAGCCTGCTTCCAATGCGTTAGTTCCCTTTCTTCACGTATCTGGTACACGAGATGTTGCACAGGATTCAAGAGATAGGCTGGCTCGCCTTCGAGGATCGCCTGTGTAAAGCTATCCAGTAGGCCATCCAGCTTACCCAGTGATGGATAGACGGCCACCCCCAAACGGCCAGTGGCAAAAGCCTTTTCCAGCGCGCGCCGGTAGAGACCGCGTGTATGGAGAAAATGTTCTTTAAGTTGCCGTTGTATATCCGCTGCCCCACTGGCTTGCCCTGTTGCAGTTTTTTCATCGGGCAAGCGCGAAATAGAAAGTTCTGGCGACTTTAAGCGCGCACCACAGGAGTGACGAATCACGACTTCGGTCTGGATCAACACCGATTCGGGGGTCAATTGCCCCTGAATTAGTGCCAACAAGCGTTCGGTGCCGCGCCAGGCCAATTCATAAGCTGGTTGGTCAACCGTGGTCAAAGGTGGATAAACGGCCAAGCACTCTGGGATATTATCAAACCCGGTGACACTGATCTCATCTGGCAAGCGGATGCCGCGTTGGTTTAATTCCTCTAAGGCCATTCCAAAAAATAAATCATCCATATACCCGTGGAGGGAGCATTCTCTAATGCGGCGTTTACAGGAGTACACCGGCGTAAGAGAACGCCTCCTCCGCGTATACTTATTTTTCTGGAATGGCCTAACACCCCGATCGCCAAATCATCACAGGCGGCGACAATCGCATCCGGTCGTAAGCCCCGTTTATCCAACAATTCCTGCGCCGCTTGCCGACCGATCGTTCTAGCATTCCAACCGAAAGCGCCGGGCACAATTAACGCCGAGCGAACGGGTAGCCCATGTTGCTGTAACGCATCTTCATAAGCTTGCTGGCGAATTTGGGCATCCCGATTGGTGGGCGTGCCCGTGATAAAGGCAATATTGCGCCGTCCACAATTCGTAATCAAATGGGTGACGAGCTGGAACATCCCCGTATAACCGTCCATCAACACCCGACACGCACCCGGTGTATCGACGCCTAGACTAACCGTTGGCACGGCGGCATAACGGGCCAATAATTGGCGCGTAAAAGTATGATCCTGCAAGATCCCAGCCGTCCAGATGAGCAGACCGTCGAGGGAGTGGGGATCGATCAATTTATCAATTTGATTCGGAAACCAGTTGGTGCTCGTTGGCCCATGGGCGATCTGTTCGTGGCCAGCGAACGTGATCAAGTTGATATTTAAATGCTCAGCGCAATCATTGGCCCCAAGCCAAAGTTGCGTGGTATAAGAAGTAATCGATTCAAGCGTAATAAAACCAATCGTAGGACGCTGTGCGGCCATGTGGGATGGTGCTCCTGTTGCGTGCTCAAAAAGCAGTGGGCGCAGGCCAGTAACCTGTGCCTTATGGCGGAGATATGGAAAGGCAATAATTTATAGTTCATTCATATAGATCAGGGTAAATGAACAATCCATCTACGGGTTAGCCTGGCTAACTTTACGCCTTATCTATTCTACAAGTTAATTTGCATTAAGTTAACCCTACCGAAGTACTAGTCCAGCGTTGGCGAAGTTATGCGGGTTTAGCCGTAGGTCAGCGCTTCCAGCGTGACAAGCCGCGCAAAACCTGATCACTACGCGAGGAAAAGACGTTTCGATGAACCTTGTCACGCCAGCGGCGGTGACCTACGAATGCCCATCAAAACTTATCCAACGCTGTACTAGCTTGTCTTACGCATAAAAACCCGGTTTCTAACTGAACAGTTACCAAGGATGTATGATGAATTTTTAGATACTCGTACATACAATTTCAGCCTGTCGCGAAGGATTTAAGGTTCGTGAGCGATTAATATTTAGATGCTCGGTAACTACCAAGCCACCCCCTCCTAACCTCCCCCAAACAGGGGAGGAATTGTCACGGGACGCGTCGAGAACTGCGCGCATCATGTGACGGTTCCCTCCCTCGTTTGGGGAGCGGGAGCCCCTTGGGCGCGGGTGGGGTTA
>JBBQBY010000138.1:0-14909 GCA_038318235.1 Caldilineales bacterium | reverse complement strand
ACCAGAACCCTTCGATTTGAGATGGTTGACCGTCACGATGACACGTTCACCGTTGGCCTTTTGCTCGAAAGCTTGGGCCAATGCCGGGCGATTGCGACCGATGACGCCAGCGCCCGTATTGTAGAGACCAAAAGCGCCGGTGTTCAATACGGCCGTGTTGCCCACCGGCGTAACGAGGGCCGGTTGATAGACAAAGCCAACCTTAATCGCGTCGGTGCCCAGCGCATTCGTCTGGCCGGTCGCCGCATCGACGTCAATCAGTGCATAGGTGCCAGGCGCCGTTGCCGCGTTCATCTGGTCGACGAGAAACTGGATTGCGCTGTCCGGGCCATAGCCATCGTTCTCTACCTCAATTACGCCGAGGATGGCAGCGCCGCTGCTCGTCAGTTCGGCCACCGTCTTGGGCCATTGACGGGCAAATTCGGCAGCGTCATTCGCGCCGCGACAGGCGGTGGCCGCGCCGCCAACGCCGTTGGTGCAATTGGTGAAGGTGTTGAAGAAGTTCAGCAAATTGGCTGGCATCACCTTCAATGTGCCACCGATCGCGGGGGGCGCAAGTGGGCGCGCATTGGCAGGTTGGAAAATCGGCACACCACCACCCAAGGCGTTGATCGGACGGAGGCGATAGGCATTGGGGCTGGCCGCGTTACCCGCCCAGGTATAACTCATGATGCCAATCAGGTTGGTAGCGCCATCACCGCCGCGCAGGGTGTTGCTTGCGCTCAAGGCGTTGCCGCCCCGCCCAAACTTAATCGGATCGGGGTTCTGATTCTGAAGCTCATCGTCCACAATAATACGGTTCAGATCATTGGCTGCCTGCAAAGCCAGCGCGGGCGCGCCCGGCGCAACGACATTGGTTGGTTGGCTGAGTCGATCCACCGATGACATCACCACCTGGCCAAAGCGCCCCAATTGGAAATGCTCGCTGACATACAAAGTCTGCGGAAAACGCACCAACATCCCTTCGTAGCGCTCCAAGTAAGCTACGCCATTCACTGCGGCGGGGAAGGGCAACGTCACATCGATCGGTGTGACCGTTGCCGTAGTGGCGCAATTCTCAACTGTCGCAGCCGTGATCTGAGTTTGGTCCTGGAACTCGGCGGCTGGCCCTGTCGCCTGCACAATTTGCCCAAGACTGACGTTATTATTCCCGTTGTCGAAGACAAAGATCCCTTCAGAGGTTGCTGGGTCAGCATCGGGTGTCTGTTCTTGGAGATAAAAACCGCGCAGCGCCGGCGAGGCTCCTTCGTAATCGCCGACAACCACCCCTTGTACAGTCAGCGTACCGGTGATCAATGCCGCGTTGCCCGCGCCTTGGATTGCGTGGATCGCCGTGTCGGGCGCCGAACAGGCCACCGGTGGCTCGCCGCTGACGGTGATCGTGGCGGTGACACTATCAAGGCTACCGACAGCATTGCTGACGCGCACCCAATAGCTGGTCGTGGTGGAAAGCACTGGGGTGGTGAAGTTGGGGGCGTTCGTGCCAACAGGCGTGGTGGTGTCACTCGCGTTGCCTTGATACCACTGGTAACTGAGCGGCCCCGTGCCGTTGGCGGCCACGTTCAAGGTGGCGGTCGCGCCGTTGGTGATCGTTTGGCTGGCCGGCTGAGTAGTAATGCTTGGTGCGACTGGGCCAGCGGAGCTACCCTCTGGCGCCAGTGCGACCCCGCGGAAAGCCGTATTGGTGCCGGCGGTAGCGATCGTGTTGAGCGTACCGGCAAGATCGACATTATAGCCGGTTGCGTCGGTGAGTGTATACAAAGCGCCGCCGCCAGTGGCAGTGCTGCCCCCAGTAGTAGCATATAATGTAACTGTTGTTCCATTGATAACGCCGGTGAGGCCACGGACGGCGCTAGCCGTGATCGCGCCTTTCGCCACCCAGCTGCTCCCCACCAATGCATATTTCTGGATTTGTCCGGGCGTGTCGTCAGCTACATAGAGTGTATCAAAACCAGCGACGCCAACATCTAAATCGGCCAGGAAAAAGCTATAAGGACTACCAGCCGTCGGAAAACCAGGCAGATTGGTGATCGTTTGGCCAGCAGTGGTGGGGAGGCCAGTGCCCACAGTGCCAACGCGGACCGCTGTACCTGAGCTGGTGGAAATATACAACTGGCCGTTGAAAATATTGACCTGCCGGAGATTGACCACCGTTGTACTTAACTGGGTCGAAGTGGTGGAGCCGAGCGCTGCATAGCGTATACCGCCGGCGCCGCCTACAAACCAGAGATCAGCACCACTCGTGCTGAAGGCGCTACGTGGGTTATTCCCACTGACAAAATCACTCAATGCCGTTGAGGTGTCGATATTGCCATCCGCATTGACCCGGCCAATGACGCGCGGGACACTGGCGCCTGTTGTTCCGCCCAACGAAAGGGTGCCACCTACACTGGCACCATAGCCGGTGAGCAAAAGATATTGATCATTAGTGGAGCGGGTAAGTAAACCTTCTGAGGTCGCCGTACCGCTGGCGATCAGTGGTTTATTGGCACCACTGATAACGGTTGGCAGTGCGATTGATTGCACAAAAGTGCCGCTGGGGGCATATTCATCCAGAAAGACCGCATTGCCAGTGTTGACGAGAGTGGTAGTACCATCACCTACGCGATAGACGACAATATTGCCGGGCGTAAATGGTGCGGCCAGGGCAACTGAACTGGGCAGCATCCATAGGAGGATTAGGGCAATTATCACACTGAACAGACCCCAACTCAGACGCGACGCCTTACGGGGTGTAGAATAAAATCTAAAAACCGTAAGTAAGCAAACAGATTGCACAGCGATGATAGTACGCTTCATCAGCTGTGCCGTAGGCGATTTAGGAGCAGTTACACTGCGCGGACACGAAAACTGATTGATCTCACACACAATTCTTTCCTTTTTCTGACTAACAATACAAAGTTTAGAAACACCAAACCTGCGTAGGGAGGCAAGGAAGAATAACTGACAGGTCCCAATCAGTATGCTGACCTTTTGATAACATATTATTTACAAGTAATTAAGAGATTTTTATAGTTTAGTGCTTTTCTCTTCAAACGGCATTTTAATCGCTCAAAACAATTAAAATCGCGGGCCATCTAGGTGGGGGGATGATGCGGTTAAAAAACGGGGGAATTCATTTTTCAAAACTTAAAGTAGTCTACCACGAATGCCTGAGTGGCGCTAACCCAACCGGCTAACTGCAGGAATTCTCAATTCGGACGCGGATAAACGCAGATAGACGCGGATTTTTTAGAAAAAATCGGTTTTTCGACCTTTCACATATCGTATGCCATCGGCAAACCGTTTGCTCTGCGCAAATCCGCGTTTATCCGCGTCCGAATCGAGAATTCCTGGGCTAACTGTATAGGATTTCTTCAAATTCATCCAGCCATGCGCGGACGAGAGTCATGGAAAAATTGGGTGAGTTTCGTTCTGTAGACGCGTCATCTTCATCGAATAATGAGATATTACATTCGTAGAAAGTGTGGTCCCAAAGATCACTTAATCCAGCTTCTATAACCTCCTTGTTCTCTAAGGCGCCATCAAAGCATGAAGGATCCAGTAGGTGCGTGCTTTTAGCCGCACAATTGGGGTATACGCAGCACGGGCGGCTACAAGCACGCACCTACGCATGATTTTGTTCGGCAAACCCTGGATCCTTATTTCATTGAAATGGCCTAACGGCAACATTTTGGTCCTTTTTGCTGCATCAACAACCAAGCCCTAACAATCCAGCTTAGGTTGACAAGTATAACAAGTGACACTCCACAGGGGTTAAAACCCCGTGGCTTCTGCGTAGACGGCCGCTTCAGTGGAAGCAGAAGCTACGTAGCTACAGACGAACTAGGTTCGTTGGCTCGTGTCGGGGCATCTAAGCGTTCTCCGTATATCATACGGTACACTATGCTTGATGACTGACGGCGCTGGGATATGCCCAGGTGTGCCAGTTCTAAACACCGAAAGGATGTTCACTTGCCCAACCACGTCTCGATGCGACTGAAACCGACAAGCCGGACAGCGGTAGTTGCGTCCCTTGGGTTTGTGTCGATGTTGACAGGTAGGGCAAGTCTGACTGATGTATTTTTCATCGACCAGTTCAAGCTTGATCGGGTGCCCCCTGGGCGCGGCTGCTGCTTTGTACTCGACTAGCTTTCGGATTTGACCATGATTCCAACTGCTAATCTTTTGATTCGATTTCTTGCCAAGATTCACTTCGTCGGCAATATCGCGATTGTCTATTGCATAGCTAAACGCACCATGGCAAGTAGCGTTACCACTGTTCAAGCCCCAACAGTTTTTTACCAAGATCGGTTAGATGGGCCGGCTCGGCGTTGAAAGTCAGGCCAAATTTCTCTTGCAGCAGTTCAGCCACGGCTTTACTCAAAAGTTCCACGGCCACAAAGAGGCCACTAATGCCATATTGCGGGCCGGTCACTTTTGCTTCGACAATCTCAGCATCGGCCCAGGGTTTGCGCACCGCGAGCAGGGCTGGCAATTCGCGCAATTGCGCTTCCGTTAAACGCGGTGTGGAACGCGGTGGCGGGGTGGATTGAACCGTGTCCGGATTGTCAAGAATGCCGCGCAACCAAGGGTTGGCGACGCCTTCGGGTACACCCAGTGCGTCAGCCACAATGCGCGGATAGGCTCCACAACGCCAGGAATTGATGCGCGACTGGCGCAAGGATTCACCGCCATAGACCAGGCTGCGATGGCGGGCTGTCCCTTCGGGGCTCATCGAGATATATTGGGCTAGTCGGGGTTGATCGGCGACATTTTTGCCGTTGCCGTGGAGCAGGGCCACGTTCCAGATCAAAAAATCACCGGCCTTACCCGGAATCGACTTGGCCTCTAGCCCTTCCATCACCCACGCCTTGATCGGATGTTGCTGCTGCATCATCCAGTCGCGCCCGCTCGTCCCCGGCGGCTGGGCTCCTTGATCGGCGGTGTGGGTTGCTTGCCACTCAAGTAAACGCCGATGTGAGCCAGGCACACATTGAAAGCCACCCATCGCTTCCGTCGTATCGGTCAGATACAGTACGCCTTGAAATAAAGGTTCGGGTGGTTTTGTCGGATCCATATCCCAATGCAGAAAGCCTTGGTGATGCCACTGTTCATTCACGGGCGGATTCAAATTTACCCGATCGAGCACAACCCAGAGCTTTTCCGTGCCCCAGAGTTCGGTAAAAATCTCGTGCAGTCGCGGCGCCTGGCGGTTATCCCACATGGGCTGAGCGTTGGACATATTCACCATTGCGCCTTCGAGCAATGGCGCTTGATACCAAGAGGTAGGATTGTTTGGGTCTTTGCCCGTATATGCCCAAATGGCATCGATCACCGCTTGCAAATTCGTTTGGGGAACTACATTTGGAATTATAACGTAGCCATGTTCGTCCCAAAACTGTTGGTCGAATGTGGTCATGACTTTCGGATCGAATGCAGTCATATTTATTTCCTTTCTAACGCTTTATAACTACGGAGCCTCATCCTTTTAATGCGCCGCCGATCAGGCCTTTGCCCATAAACCGTTGCACCAAAAAGGTCAAAATCAACACGGGCACGAGAATCACACTGCTGGCGGCATAGAGGCGACCCCAGAGGATCGCTTTATCGGTGATAAACGTCAGAATCGACGGCGCCAACATCTGGGCATCGCCACCACCAAGCACACTGGCAAACAAAAACTCATTCCAAGAGGCTAAGACCAAAAAGACCGAAGTGGCGGCCAGCCCTGGCGCGGCCAGTGGCAACACAATGCGCAATAGGGCCTGCGTGCGTGAACAACCATCGACCAGCGCCGCCTCTTCCAACTCGACCGGCAGCTCGATGAAAAAGCTATGCATCATCCAGATCGTAAAGGGTAAGTTAAAGATCAAAAACGCTAGAATCATTCCCCCATGCGTGTTCAAAAGGTTGAGGTTGCGCCAGAGCACATAGAGCGGCACCAGGGTCACAATCGGTGGAATCAGGCGCGTGATGAGCACCCCGGTCATGATCGCCCGCCGCGCCCGCAGTTGTGAACGCGCCAAGGCGTAGGCCGCCGTGCAACCGAGGAGCAAGGATAAAAGTGTACTACCCACCGAGATGACTACCGTGTTCAACAAATAGCGCGGAAATTGGCTTTGACCAGCACCGGTCATCTCTTCGGTCATTCCCTCCAACTCGGTCGGGATGGTCAAGCCAAAGACCACTTCGTAGTTATGCAAAGTCGGCAGAAAAAACCATTTAGGGGGCTTAGCGAACACATCCACCGGTGTTTTTAGGGAAGACGCAAAGGTCCAATAGATCGGGAAAAGCATAAAGAGTGACCAAACGAGTAGAGTCCCATATTGGAACGTGCGCTTTAAGCCGTGGCGCCTGCCCCGCGTCAGCAGCGCCAACCGCGGTCTAGCCGGTTTCACTGCCGCTTTCGTTGCTGTTATCGAAGTCATTTCGAGCCCCTTTATGATCGGGTAGACAGTAGACGGTTACGCTGTTCACCCGATCAAATCTTGCGAATAAAAGGCAGCACGATGATCAAGGTGAGCAATAACAACAGATAGGCCACCGCTGCACTGTAACCAACCTGAAAACCATTAAACATTCGTTGATAAATTTGAAAGGTGATAGTCTCGGTGGCGCGGGCGGGCCCGCCTTCTGTCAACGTGATCGCTTTGTCGAACATGCGCAGCAACTCATAGGAGCGAAAGACAAAGACGACCGTAAAGACCGGTTGCAGCAGCGGGATCGTCATGTGGATCAAACGATGCCAGGCGGAAGCGCCGTCGATCTCGGCGGCTTCAAAAAGTTCGGTGGGTAGTTGCGCCAGGCCAGCCGATAAGACCAAGACGACGAACCCCGTGGTATGCCAGACGTCCGAAGCAATCAAGAGCGGCATCGCCGTATGCACGTTAGCCGTCCAAGCGATTGGGGCCATGCCGAGCAACGAGGTAAAGTAGTTCAGCACGCCAAAATCGTAATTTGTCATCATGCGCCACACCACCCCGATGACCACAGAGGTCAACATGATCGGCATCACCG
The DNA here is from genome assembly GCA_038318235.1 of Caldilineales bacterium. GTDB lineage: Bacteria > Chloroflexota > Anaerolineae > Caldilineales > Caldilineaceae > JAPLGZ01. The sequence goes on along the minus strand of JBBQBY010000138.1, from coordinate 7,910 downwards.
AGATGGTACGAAACAGATTTCTGCCCAAGCCCAGATCATGCAGGATCAGCGCGATGCCGAAACCAATCAACATCTCCAACGCCAGGGCGCCCACGGTAAAGACCAAAGAGACACGCACACTGTTCCACACCTGCGGATCACTCAGGATGCGCACATAGTTGCGGATGCCGACGAATTTGGGCGGCAAGATGATATCGTAAACCGTCAGGCTCAAATAAAAGCTATAGAGCAGCGGATAGATAAACATTACCGCCAATACAATGAGCGCTGGCGCCAGCAGCAACGTCCAATAGGCGCGGTCTGAAGCCCAGAAACGACGAAGTTTTAGCATGGTGGTCATACCTTGTGAAGAATGGGATACGGGAAACAGGGTACAGTAGATAACCGTATCCTGTTTCCCGTATCCCTACACCTTAAATCTCGCCCTTATCCGACAAATATTTCTTCGCCTCTTCAGTGGCAGCATCCAAGGCATCTTTGGCCGGGGTGGTGCCTTGCCACACCGCTTGCAGATGCGCGGGCAGGATATTATTCAGGATATAGTCATAGCTCACCAGATCCGGCAGCGCGTGATACACCTTAAACCCCTGTAACATCGCCGGGTATTGCGGATTAGATTTGAGAATCTCTGGGTCGGTTAGCAACGACTGGCGGCCAGATGACCCGCCGCCGTGCATCACATAATCGCGGGCTACATCCTTCGAAGTGAACCAGGCGGCATATTCGAAGGCTTCCTTCGGGTGCTTGGAATAGGCGGAGACGCCTACCGACCAGACCGAAGGCCAGAGTCGCAACTGCTCGGCGCCCTTGTCAGTCTGCCAGGGATAGACGGAGAAGGCAGTTTTACCGGCTGAGGCGGGCGATTTTTCCGGGTTCAAAATATCCGGCGCGGCGGCATTCCACTGCAAAGCGAAGACCGCCTTGCCCTGCTGATAGGCCGTCAGTACTTCGGGATATTCATACCCCACCATACCGGGCGTCACCAGTTTATCCTTCACCAACCAACCGACAGCATCCTCGACCGCGGCAATGGCCTCTGGCGAATTAAAATTGGGCATTTTGCCATCTTTAAATAGATCCGCGCCATAGGACCAAGCCATCTGCTGGAAGTGGATGGCCGAATGAGCGGCTTTGACACCGAAGAGCAACGGGAACATATCCAGTTTTTCTTCTGCAATCTTAGCCTGGGCCTTTTTACAGTTTTCGATCAACTGCGTCCAACTGTAACCCTGCGCCGGAGGTGGCTCCAGCCCCCACTTTTCTACCAGGTCCGTGCGGTAGTAAAACATCAACGTGCTGGCTTCTTGGGGAAAGGCGTAGAGCTTGCCATCAATGGTGAAGAGATCCAACAACGCCTTGGGCCAATCGTCAAGATTAAATTTTTGTTTATCGAAGAGCGTGGGGTCATCCATGAAACTATTCAACGGCAACAAAAAGCCAGCGGGGCCGGCCAATTTAAACGGGCCGGATTGAATAGTGACGGCATCCCATGCATCCGACTTGGACTGGAAGTTGGTCAACCAGCGGCTGTTCCAGACATCGCGGCCAATATCATCGACGCGCAAGGTCAACTTGCCGCCAGTCATTTTTACAAATTGCGGTGCCAGCCGGGTATGCGCATCGGCTTCTGGGCCACCCATAATGCCAAAGACGACTTCACCAGAAAGTTCGCCACTGGCCGCTTGGGGAACCACGCTGTCAACCGCCGGCTTGGCCGCCGCGCTTGGTGCATTTGCGGCTGGTGATACGGGTGCGCCGGCACAGGCGCTTAAGACGCCCGCGCTGGTCACGCCAGCGATGATTTGTAACATTTCGCGACGGGTTAAATTTGGGCGCGTTAAATTATTTTGTGGGAAATTGCGATTACGAGCCACTTCGATTTCTCCTTTGTCCCTGATATCTGATCATGCACAATGGTGCTGGTTAACGAACAACGACAAGGCAAATCCAGAGCACGTTCAAGCCTAGCGCTTCCACCTCCTTCCCGCCTCAACCAAGTGGTGATTTGATCGGAACATACGAATAGCTTAAGTTGGACAATTAATTTTATGGTATATGGATAATGGGTGGTTGGGGAGCAACCGTAAGCCAATTTGATTATAGTCCCGATTATTGATGGCGTCAAGCGCTGAACGGGCGGCGGGTGTATCTCAAGTTTTTGGCGATTTTTGCGCGGGGATAAATCCCGCGGCTGACAGTAACAAGTCGCCGCAGCGACTAGGGAGCCTAGTGCCTGAGGGCACTTGCTATTGTCAGCCGCCAAATTCCATTTGCGCCAAAAGTTTGGGATGCACCCACGGGTGGCGGGTTCATCTCAGGTTGTAGGGGAAAATCTTCCTGGAAGGGATCGAGGTCTGGTTTGTTAACCAACAGATACTTGATCCCTTCCAGGAAGATCAGCAGCATCCTAATAGACAAAACAAATCAAAGGCATACAAACGGTAGGTGCGGTTTTTAACCGCACAGCTTGGGTAAACCAGCCAAGTGCGGTTAAAAACCGCACCTACGCTTGTCTGGCATTTAAATGGTTTGTCTATAAGTTGGGGGATGCGCCCACGGGTGGCTATCAATCGTCTCTGAAAAATGACAAACCGTCTACTTCCTTTGTATAATGCCCTCAACTTGAGTCAAACTCTTTATCTACGACCCACACAGAGGACTTTATGCAAATTAGGATTGAACCATTGGCAGCCGATGCCCGGAAGCCATTTCCACAAAACCTGACGTTTGGTAAATATTTTAGCGACCGCATGTTCACCCAAAAATGGACGGCAGATCAAGGTTGGTACGATGCCAAGATTGGCCCCTACGGCCCCTTCACGCTTGACCCTTCGACGGCAGTTTTCCACTATGCCCAAGAAATTTTTGAAGGCACTAAAGCCTATCGCCGACCGGATGGCAACATCAATCTCTTTCGCCCTTGGGAGAATATCAAGCGTTTTAACCGCTCGGCCACGCGCATGGCGATGCAACAAATTGACCCCGAAGAACATTTAGAGGCGATTGTCCAACTGGTCACGCTCGAGCACGAGTGGGTGCCGAACCAGGATGGCGCTTCGCTCTATATCCGTCCCACCTTGATCGCCACCGAAGCGGCGCTGGGTGTCCATGCCAGCCACAGCTATCTACATTTCATTATTCTCAGCCCGGTCGGCCCCTATTTTGCCACGGGTTTCAATCCTGTGCCGGTTTACATTTCTGATGATTATGTGCGCGCTGTGCGTGGCGGTGTAGGTGACGCCAAAACCGGTGGCAACTATGCGGCCAGTCTCTATGTTTCAGAGCAGGTGAAAGAATTGGGCTACCAACAGGTGCTTTGGCTCGATGCCGCCGAACGCCGCTATGTCGAAGAAGTCGGCTCGATGAACATCGCCTTTGTCTACGGTGATAAACGGATCGTCACGCCGGCGCTTTCCGGCAGCATCTTGCCGGGTATTACGCGCGATTCCGTGCTCAAACTGGCGCCCGATCTTGGTTACACCATCGAAGAGGCCCGCCTGGAAGTGAGTGATATCCTGCGCGATCTGGCAAAAGGCGAGATCACGGAAGCGTTTGGCTTAGGGACGGCCGCCGTAGTGGCGCCAGTGAGCAAATTTGGCTACAAGGAAAAAGAATATGTCGTGGGCGGCGGTGAATCGGGGCCGGTGGCCAAGCAGCTTTTCCAGACCCTGACCGACATCCAATACGGACGCATCGCCGATCCCTATGATTGGACGCACACGATCAAGGTGTAAAGTTTCAAGTGACATGGGGTGACATATGGCTTTAACCATTACTCTATCCGATGAGTTAGCAGAAAAGTCACAACAAGTAGCCAAAAAACAAAAATTGAGCATTGATGAGACAGCCACAATCATCTTGAGCGATGCGTTAAGGCAAGAAGATTTCTTTCCAACGCCAGAGCAAGTAGTGGCGAAGATCAAAGCATTACCTAAGAACCCTAATGCCATACGGCCAGCCCAAGGTTCTCTCACTGAAGCATTGCGTAACGCCCCTCATGACCCAGACTTCAATCTAGAAGAATGGAACCGCGAGTGGGCAAAAATGGAAGCAGAGATCGAAGCGTTGGGAAAATAACGGTGAGCGACTACTTATTAAATCACGCATCGCCATTGGTCACGCTTGAACATCCTCGCCGCGAGCAGGTCTTGGGACGCGTTGATCAGGCCGACGTGTTTTCCGTTTGTACGCCGATCGTGACCGAATTGCTATTCGGTTTGAGTGGATTGCCGCGCGCCACCCGCAACCTGGCCGAGTGGCGCCGACTGCGCCTTAAGTTTCGATTTTATGCAACAGATGAGGCTGATGCTGAAGTGGCGGCTGAATTGCAATTCTCTTTGCGCAATAAAGGTCAACAACTAAAAACAGTCGATGCGCTGATTGCCGCCATTGCGCTACGCTATGAGTTGATACTGCTAACGACAGATAATGATTTTCGCGCGGTACCCAACCTTCGGTGCAAGAATTGGTTAAAAAAGGTATGATGCGCCAGGTTCTCGCCTTATGACTCGTTCGCAATGGTCTATCCCTTCGCTCATTTCATTCAGCCTCTCAGCGTTATGTGCAGTGGCGCTCTACGCAGTCATCGAGCACGCCCCCGCCACCATCGCCACCCATCCTTGGCTGGATGTGTGGCTGGAAGTGGCGTTGGTCGCTTTGGTCGGTCTCATCCTGCTGATCTTTGTGTTGCCGCTGCGTGATCCGCTGCGCTTTGAGCTAGCGGTGGGCGTTGTCAGTCTTTTTTTGACCGCAACCTTGGCGCTCGTGCTCAAAAATACACCTTTCACCGTGGGCGCCGTGACGGGCGATCAGCGTTTTTACACCTATTCCGTGACCAAGTTTGCCGCCTATGCGGGCTATGTCGATGCGGTCTATCGCGATCTGCCCACCTTTTATCCCCCGCTTTATTACTATATGCTCGGTCGGCTGGCGGCGCTCTTCCACATTGAGCCATTTCACATCATGAAGACCGGCCTGCTGGCGACCACGTTTGCTATGCCCTACCTCAGCATCTGGCTGTGGCGGCGTATAGTGGATTACAAATTGGCCGTGGCCGCAGCCTTTGTCCTCTTGTTCTACCAACTCTGGTTCAAACCTGCCGAGTGGCTGACGCTTGTGCTCTTTATTCCCTGGTGGCTCTACTGGGTTGAGGATGTACGCCAGCAACGCCCAACCCAATGGCGGGGCCAGATCAATTGGTGGTTAGGCGGCGGTCTACTCGGTGCGCTACTCTTCCAGACTTATTATTACTGGTTCTTTATTGGTGGCGTAAGCTTGGTGTTGAAACTGGCTATCGCTTCGCTAAAAAGGGCAAAGGATGCCGTCTGGCAACTGGATATCCGCAATGCGATTGGTGTGCTCGCCAGCGCGGCCTTGTTGAGCAGCTTCTACTGGGGTCCCTACCTCTACAGTATGTACGCGACCGGCGGCTGGGACCCACTACAAAACCGCTGGTTGTCGGACGGTAAGATTCCGCTGCCCATCCCTTTTCTAGATGATTCGATTGAAGGGTTGCTCCTATTGAGCGGCTTGCTCTACCTCGTGCTCAGCGCCGGGAGCAATCGCGTGTCGCGTAGCCTGTTGAATTTGGTAATCGCCGTCTACATCTGGGCCGCGCTCGGCTATGTGGGCATTCTGACAGACCATCCGCTGCTGACCTTTCGGGCCTATCCGGTGATTGATTATCTGCTGGCGCTGGCCGCGCTGCTTGGGTTGCTGCGACTCTGGCAGGAAAATCTCTGGCAACGCCTGTTGCCGTCCCTGGCCATCTACGGCGCACGGTTGGCCCCCGCGTTGCTCGTCATCCTGTTACTCTTTTTCGGCCAGGAAACCACCAATGGCCTGTTGAAAGATGAGAACGTCCAAAAAGCGCTTGCGGCGCATGCGCCCCAGGCACAACTCGCCGCGCTGGACAAGCTGACCAATCAGCAATATTTAGATAAAGATATTCTCTTAGGCAATAATTATGCCGACTTGCTCGCTTATCGCCCGCTCTATAGCTTTATCCCTTGGACGGCAACCTTTAGCCATCCCGCGGGTCGCTTGCATGACCGGGCCGACTTTCTGGAACGATTGGCCAGCACTAGTGATCCAGCGCTCTTTGCCGCGGCGTTTATGAATAATCGTTATTCCAAGCTCGACTATGTGATGTTGGACCCCAAGGACAATGTCTGGCAATTTTCGTTCAAAGATATCAATTTCCCCGACCGCACCGTCTCGCGTGTGGTCAATTTTGCCGCGCCTTTGCTCGCGGAGCCCTATTTCCAAGTGCAGAGTGAAGCCGGTCTTACGCTTTTCAAACCTATTTATGCCAATAATCCGTTCGATCCCAACGCTGTGGATCAGGTTGCCAGCGGATCGATCACACAAACTGTGCTGATCTACGCCTTGACCGGTACATTTGCACCCCACATTGATTGGCCGAATCGCGCCGCATTGCGCACGCAGACAGAACAAATTTTATTGAAGACGGATTTAGCCACGTTGCCACTCACTGCCCTGCTCGATCTGGATCAGGCCGCCGACGGCGCGCTGGCGGAAAAGATTCGTGGGGCGTTGCTGGCCAAATTGCCGCAACGCTTGGATGTAGTGCTAGCTAATCCAGCGGGTGGTCAAAAATTGCATGTAGTGGGTTATCAGCTTCAACCGGCGGCTGATCAAAAGACGGCATTGACGATCTATTTCGAAGTGCTTGCGCCGATGGATCAAGATTACACGCTCTGGCTACATGCGGACCAAGCGAGCGGCCAGAAAAATTTTGACCATGATCCGGCGCTCCGCACGTCCGCCTGGCGCATAGGCAAAGTCTATCAGGATGTCACCGTGTTAGCCGTGGAACCTGGCACGTATAAACTTAGCTTTGGCCTGTGGCGCAGCGAGGAAGATATAAGATTAGTGCAGCCCTCTGGTGATGTCGGGGTGGAGCTAGGGGAACACGCGTTGCCATAAAATAATCGGCATGGACAAACGTGACCGGCGCTTCCTCACTTAGCGCGTGAAGCGTCAGCCTTGTTAGGCCATTCCAAAAAATAAATCATCCATATACTCGTGGAGGGAGCATTCTCTAATGCGGCGTTTCCAGGAGTACACCGGCGTAAGAGAACGCCTCCTCCGCGTATACTTATTTTTCTGGAATGGCCTTAATGACTAAATCACCAAACATCTAACTGTTTAAACGCCTCGGCATAAGTGACGTTAATCTGCGCACCGGCCTTGCTATCCAACGCTTTCATCCAATCTAGATTCTCTTCGCCGTTGGGGAATTGGCTTTGATGCGCCAAACTGGCGGCGATCTTCGTCGCATAAACGGCGTTGACATCCACGAACACATGCGGGTTACGATCGCTAGAAAAGACGAAAATACGTTGGAGCAGGCCAACCATCGCGCCCTTTTCATGCAACTGTTCGGGATGATAGAGTGGCATCTTGGACGGCATATAAGCGTCCAACGCGGCCTGCGCCGCCGCCCGATGATCCGGATGAATCTGACCGTTCCAATAAGGGTCAAAGGTAAACAGTGCGTCAGCCTGCGTCATGCGATAGAGGCGGGCGATCTGCGCACGCAGTTCGAGCGATGGCACTAATTCGCCGTCATGATGTTCCAGATTGTAGGTCTTTTGAATCCCCAAAATGCGCGCCGCCGCCTCAGTTTCCGCCAGCCGCGTGGCCGCCAACATGGTACGGCTGCTGCCAGCCGCTTGCGTGCCAATATCACCCAGCGTACAGTTGACCGAAAAGACTTCCACCCCGTGCGCCACCAACAGGGCAATTGTGCCGCCACACATGGTTTCAAGGTCGTCTGGGTGGGCCGCAACGACAATCAAACGCTTTATATTCGCAAAGGCTTCGATACCAATTAAATCAGCCATGGATCTATCCTTTTCTAAAAATTAACGGCACATCACCTTGAC